>JAISSN010000042.1 GCA_031273105.1 Holophagales bacterium
ACCACACCGCTCTTGACTACTCGCCCTGAACCACACTTTTTGCACATCGGCACGACAATCTCCTCTTAATACCATACTGAAAATTATCATGTATATATAAATTAGTCAACACTCTCAAATTATCATGTATATATAAATTAGTCAACACTCTCCAATTTTTGTATCAGGTGAAAATGTGTACATCGCGGGGAGGTATTTTGCGACTAATGAAGTCACTGGGCGTGGGAGATATGTTGCCGTGCTCTGGATTAATGGACAACCCCATCCCCTTACCTTCAACAGCCGTATAGCGTCTGCTAATTCCGTTTTCGTGTCGTGCGACGACGTATATGTGGCGGGAGAGGAAGGTTATGATTTTGGCGGCGGCGCAATGTTATGGAAAAACGGTACGCCTCAGCGCCTTAGCGCCGGAAGTATTGGGGCCGCTAATTCGGTTTTTGTATCGGAGGGCAATGTATATGTTGCGGGATATGACTACTCAGAAAATAGAATACTTGCCACGCTCTGGAAAAACGGCGCGCCCCAAAGCCTTAGCAATATCTCAAACCCCCAGGCCGTTTTTGTATCCGGCGATGAGGTGTATGTATTGGGATATGACGCCAGCCCGCAAGGAAAATCCACCGCTGTTGTGTGGAAAAACGGCATCGTTCAAAGAGTTAGCGACGGAAGCCGCAACGCGTATGCCTACTCTCTTTTTGTATCCAAGGGCGACGTGTACGTGGCGGGATACGAGGAAAGCGCCAATAAGCGAGCTGTAGCCACTCTATGGAAAAATGGCGCAGCGCAGAGCCTTGTAGATGAAAAATACAACCTAATAGCCTACTCTGTTTATGTTGTAGAGAAAGGTGATTAGTTTCATCAAGTCAAACACTATATTATAAAGTCTTATAGGAAGAATAATGGCAACGCGATTGTTTTTTGAAAATGGGCGGATAACCAAAACGGCTGTTGTTGGCTGTTTATGGATAACGTCCCTCGGGGCCGATGAAGGCGCCGAAAAAACCGGCGTTCCTCCAGGGACTAGAACAACAGCGTTATTCCAGACGCCCGGCGTTCAAACACCGCCCTCTCGATTTCAATGGATGCCTAAGCTGGGCGCGCGGATTGGTATAACGGGCTTAGAGGGCGACATCCTGGCCCTGTTTTTGGAAAATCAATTCAATGATCATTGGTCAATTCGCGCCGGCGCGGAATTTGCGACTGACGAGGATAGTTTTCATTATGATCTAACATATCTCAACAATGTCAGCGCCAATGCCAATGCCAGTCGCATTCCAAAAATCCCCGCAAATATATACTGGTCAACAGACCCTGATTACAACCCCGTTTATGTAAAGCACACCGGCGTAGCGGTTGATTGCATTTATTATACCAATACCATAAAAACAAACGGCACGGGTTTTTTTCTGCTCGCGGGACTTGGCGTACACAGCACAAAACTGGAAGAAAAACTACCTTATACAACTTATTACCATACCGGACTGGCCGTCTCAGCCGGTTTCGGATACACCGCTAAATACATTGGCTTTGAGATCAAATATACAATTTCTGACCTAAGCTCTCCCAATTATAAAAACGCTGGCAGGGAATGGTTTCAGTTTTGCCTGAATTTTCGCTCTAAGCCTTTATGAACAATTGTGGCCGTTTGTTTTGTCGACGAGGTGATTGCAGTTTTGGTTTTCGTAGTCCAAGAGCTAATTCCAATTCTAAATAGAAATTGCTTTAATTTCTATTTAGAATTGGAATGCGCGACACGAATGTCGCGCCGAAACGCGCAGCATTTCGAGAGGCAAGGAACGCTTACGATGCCGTATCCGTAGCAAGGCGAGACCACGCTCTCGCCGCAGCCGACTACTTCAAAATGAAGCATTGCATATGAGCTAATTGCAAAACCTCTGAAAACGTCGCAAGCCAGCGCGGCAGTCGCTGAAAAATGGGGGTCTGGCGCCGCGCTCCTGGCAAATTCGGAGGTTTTGCAATTAGCTCAAGCGGCATAGCATCCTGCTCTGCAATACAAAATACTAAATATTTGAAAATAAGGCGCGCAATTGATTAAACTATAGTAGGGTTTTCCATGACATTTGACCCAAACCGATTTGACAGTGAAGAGTTCTATGGCGGTTTTTGCCATGACCCAATGGCTGACTTTGGATGCCACGCCTGGAAGGGCGGCCTCTTTTTCCGCGCCTTCAGGCCAAACGTGGACACCGTTGCCCTGATTGACGCCAGGAATGACACGGTAGTGGCCAAATTTAAGCGGACAGACCCGGAGGGCCTGTTCGAACTGCACTTGGCCGACCAAGCTGAGCCTTTTCCTTACAGGCTCCGGATGACCTCAGGCTCACACTCCTGGGAGTTGGAAGACCATTATTCCTTTGGCCCGGTACTCGGTGAATTGGACCGCTACCTGATGGGCGAGGGAAATCACCTGGAGGCGTACCGGAAATTAGGGGCGCACCTGTGTAAAAAAAACGGAGTTGACGGCGTTGCCTTTGCCCTCTGGGCGCCCAACGCCAGGCGGGTTTCTATTGTCGGCAGCTTTAATAACTGGGACGGCAGATGCCACTTGATGCAGCAGTACGCGATGAACGGCATTTGGGAATTGTTCATCCCGCGCCTCACCCCGGGCGATTTTTATAAATTTGAGATACAGGGGCTGAACGGCAAGCTGATGCCGTTAAAGTCAGACCCATTCGCTTTCCGCAGCGAACTCGCGCCAAATAACGCCAGCATCGTGCACGGACTGCCCGAATTTGAGTGGCGGGACGAAGGTTGGATGAAGAACCGCCACAGAAATAATTCGCACACAGCGCCCATCAGCGTCTTTGAAGCGCACTTAGGCTCCTGGCGGCGAAAAGAGGACGGCTCATTTCTGTCATATCTGGAACTGGCTGAACAAATGGTTCCATACGTAAAACACCTTGGATATACCCACATTCAACTGCTCCCCGTTTCCGAGCATCCCCTTTACGCGTCCTGGGGTTACCAGCCCCTGGGCCTTTTTGCGCCCACGGGCCGATACGGAAAGCCGGAGGACTTTAAAACCTTTGTTGACGCGGCGCATCGAGCGGGTATCGGGATTTTTCTGGATTGGGTTCCCGCCCATTTTCCAGAAGACTCTCACGGCCTGGCCTTTTTCGACGGCACACATCTGTATGAGCACGCGGACCCCCGCCAGGGCCGCCAGCAGGATTGGGGGACGCTGATCTACAACTATGGCCGCGAGGAGGTCAGCAACTACCTGATAGCCAACGCCCTCTTCTGGCTGGACCAGTTTCACATAGACGGTCTCCGCGTTGACGCGGTGGCCTCAATGCTCTACCTGAACTACAGCAGAAGAGAAGGGGAGTGGATACCCAACCGCTACGGCGGAAAAGAAAACCTGGAATCCATCGCCTTTCTGCGGCGCCTGAACGAAGTCGCGTACGCTAAATTTCCAGACGTCATGATGATTGCTGAAGAGAGTACGGCCTGGCCCGGCGTGAGCCGCCCCACCTCAACGGGAGGCCTGGGATTTGGCCTCAAGTGGGACATGGGCTGGATGCACGACACTCTGCGCTACCTGGGCCGCCACATGCTCCACCGCCGCTGGCACCATGATGAAATTACATTTTCCATGCTCTACCGCAACGCTGAAAACTTTGTCCTGCCCCTCAGCCACGACGAAGTGGTTCACGGCAAAAAGAGCCTGCTGTGGCGTATGCCCGGCTCCAGAGAAGAGCAATTTGCCAACCTGCGCCTGCTCTATGCCTGGCAATTTGCCCTGAGCGGCAAAAAAATGATATTCATGGGGGGCGAGTTCGCCCAAGATCACGAGTGGGACCACACCCGCGCCCTGGACTGGCACTTGCTGCAATACCACCCCCACCAGGGCGTCTCTAACCTGATACGCGACTTGAACAAGCTGTATAAATCCGAGGTTTCTCTATACGAAGGCGACTGCGAACCCGGCGGTTTCCGCTGGATAGACTGCGCCGACAGAAAAAATAATGTTTTAGCCTTAGTCCGCCATGACCTACACGGCGCCCCGGGCGTGGTGGTCGTACTCAATTTATCCGGCGCGACCAGAGACAATTACAGGGTAGGCGTCCCCCAGTCTGGCGTGTACAAAGAGCTTCTTAATACAGACAGCGCGTACTACGGCGGCTGGAACCATGGAAACCTGGGAGAGCTGGAAACAGAAAATATTCCCGCCCATCACCACCAGCAAAGCCTGAGAATGACGCTCCCTCCGCTCTCCGCTCTGTTCTTAAAAAATCAAGAGTGAATCAGGGGGTTGTTCTTTTCAAATTGGGTTATTATTATATTTAAGGTCAGGTAGCAATACTGACCGCTTTAGGAGTTTCAATGGAACCTATTCAAAACAAATTGATGAAGCTCACACAGAATCTGTGGTGGACTTGGAATCCAGAAGTCCGTGCGATTTTCCGTGACCTTGACACTGACCTATACAACCGCGCCCACAGAAACCCTCTCAGGGTCATTAAATCCATTGAGCAGGCGTTGTTGGAAACCCGGGCCGCCGACGCGGATATCGTCATACGCACCGACAGGGCGCTAAGACAGCTAAGTGATTATCTCAACCCTACCACCACCTGGGGGCTGGTACACGGCGGCGCGCTCAACGCCAGGCCCGTCGCTTATTTCTGCGCCGAATTTGGAATACACGAATGTCTGCCCATATACTCAGGCGGTCTGGGCATTCTTGCTGGCGACCACTTAAAGGGCGCGTCTAACCTTGGGATTCCCCTTATAGGCGTAGGCCTGCTCTATCATCAGGGCTACACAACGCAGGAATTGGACAGAACCCATTGGCAACAGGACGTCAGGGAGCCTTACGAGCTGGAGGATCTGCCCATAACCGTCGCCAAGGGCTTCAACGGGGAACCCCTGAGCGTCCCGGTTGAGCTTCCTGGCAGAACTATATACGCCAAAGTTTTAGAAGTGCCGGTGGGACGCGTGCGGTTGATTTTGCTGGATACGCGCGACCCCAGGAATTCCGCCGAAGACCAGGGCCTGGCGGCCCGTTTGTACGGCGGCGACCAGCGTATGCGCATCCAGCAGGAACTGCTCCTGGGCGTCGGCGGCAGCCGCGCCCTGCGCGCGCTGGGCATCAACGCGTCCGTTTATCACCTGAACGAAGGCCATAGCGCGTTTGCCATTTTAGAGCGCGCCATGTGGCGGGTTCAAAACGATGGGCTGGAACCGCGCAACGCCCTTAGAGAAACCGCCCAGGCAACCATATTTACCACGCACACTCCGGTTGACGCGGGACACGACCGCTTCCCCTCAGCCCTTGCCGCCGAACATCTCGGACCCATAGCCAATGGTCTCAAACTGCCTATCGAAGACGTTCTGGGCTTTGGCCGGGTGAATCCCAAAGACCAGGACAGCCCCTTCATGCCCACTGTTCTGGCGCTCAAATTCAGCCGCCGCGCCAACGGCGTCGCCGCCCTGCATGGCGTGGTGAGCCGCAGGATGTGGCACTGCATGTGGCCCGACAAAGCTGAAACCGAAGTGCCGATAGGCCATATTACAAACGGCGTCCACGTTCCGACATGGCTGGCCGCTGAAATTGACCAGCTCTACAGAACTTACTTCGGGCCTAAATGGGCGGATAGTATTGTCAGGCCTGATATGTGGACTGAAATAGAGCACATTGACCCCGCTGAATTATGGGAAGTCAAGCAGGTTCTGAAAGCCCGCCTGATCCGGTTTGTACGTGGAAAAGTCAATGAAAAGGCGACGCGCCTGGGCATTCCGCCGCCGGAAACGCCGCCATTAGATCCCGACGCGCTGACCATCGGCTTTGCGCGACGCTTTGTTCCATACAAGCGCCCTGACTTGTTATTCCGCGATTTGGACAGATTGGATCGTTTGATAAATCACCCAACCATGCCCATAAATCTCATTTTTGCGGGGCGCTCGCACCCGGCGGACAACCCTGGCAAAGAAATAATCAAGCGGGTTTGCCAGATAATCGAAGACCATCGCTTCAAAAACCGCATCGTATTTGTGGAAAACTACAACATGAACGTTGGGAGAAACCTGTACCAGGGCGTTGACGCCTGGCTCAATAACCCGCGCCGCCCCCTGGAAGCCTGCGGAACCAGCGGCATGAAGGCGGTTATGAACGGCGCGCTGCACATTTCCATCCTGGACGGATGGTGGGTCGAGGGCTACGACGGTCAAAACGGCTTCGCCATTGGCAACGGTGAAATTCACGCCAATCAGGACATACAGGATCAGCGCGATAGCGAGGCGCTTTACAAGTTGCTGGAAGAAGTAGTAGTCCCCATGTATTATCAAAGAAACGCACAGGGAATCCCCCTCGCCTGGATACAGAGGATGAAGCGTTCCATAAGGACGCTATCCTGGCGCTTCAACGCCGACCGTATGCTGATTGACTACGCGCGCAATTGCTATCTGCCAGCCTCCTGCTCCAATACAGCCCAGATGCCCACGCCGTGATTTACTGCGTTTCCGGTTCAAAGCCGCGCTCCGCGATTTTGAACCGGAAAGTTGAATTGGCCTAGCCAAACCCATTCACTGTTTCGAGGTGAATTTCGCCGAACCTTGTCACCTTTGAGAGCGGCAGGGTTCGGGCGACTGCGTGAGCGGTTTCGTAGTTGCACAGCTCTGTAGTAAATGGCTCCCAGCCCGAAAAATCAGCCAGCTTGAACCAAACTTGATAGATGGACTCGCTACTCATGTCTCACATGTCACCTGGGTAGTTATCACGATAATGGCGAATGACGGTATGCCGCTTTCAGTGATGCTCACATATTCCTTGATAAACTCCTGGCATCAAAAAATCAAACAAACAAATTGTAAGAATTACGGCGAAACGTGGTTTTGAACCGGAAAATGGCGTCCAACCATAAACATCAACCAGCTTTAACCAAACCTGATATTTTTTCCAGAATCCAGGTCAGGCTCCAAGTTCCGTCAGGGGCGGCGCTGGCATGGAGGCTCGTCAGCAACGGCAGCGGCAAAACTCCTGCGGCCACGGCCCTGTTTAATTCATCCGCGTATTCCGGGTCAATATGTCTTGCGGGGGCAAAGGCGCCCACGTCGCCTCTGTTAATAAAAAACACAATGACGGCCCTGTGTCCGGACGCCGCCATTAATTGAAGTTCCCTCAGGTGTTTGGTTCCCCGCGCTGTCACAGCATCGGGAAAGAGAGCGATAGTATCCAGGCGCAGCGTTGTATTCTTTACTTCGATAAAGACCTGACGGTTATGGGAATCCGAAGCCAGCAGGTCTATGCGGCTGCGCTCGCGACCATATCGGACTTCGGCCCTTATGTCGCGCAGGCCCTCCAGTGGGGCTATAGCGCCGTCTCTAATCCATCTGGCGACTATGCGGTTGGGCATGTTGGTTTCCACGCCAATCCAGGTATCCAGGCGTTTAGAGGCAATCCATGTGCAGGAGAGTTTTCTGGCTGGATTCCGGCTTGGCAACAGGAGCGCCATGTCGCCAGGCTCCCAGCAAGTGCTCATGGCTCCCGTGTTCGTGCAATGGGCAGTCGTAACACTCCCGTCTTCCAACTCCACGTCGGCGATAAAACGCTTGTATCGCTTTAGAATTTTGCCGGGGACTAGTCCGCGGAGTTCATAGGTAGCCATTTGCAATAATTTTTTCAACAGCTTGTCCCAGGTCGTCCGCTACAATGTTCGCCAGTTCAGGGTTTACATCTTTACCGTATCCTGTCAGCACAAGCGCCGTGCGGCAACCGGCGTTGCGCCCGGCTTTCAGGTCGCTCTCCTTGTCCCCAATCATCCAGGATCGCTCCAGGTCAATATGATGTTTTTTAGCCGCGCTTAAAATCATGCCCGGATTTGGCTTGCGATCGGGATGGTTATCGTATCGGTAATCACCCTGCCCATTTTCAAAAAATGGACAGGCGTACGCGTCGTCTATGCGCGCGCCTGCGTCTGCCAGCAGCTCGTCAATTTTTTTCATTACGGACCAGTAATCCTCCCAGCCAAATAGTCCCCTGCCAATGCCGCTCTGGTTGCTGACGACTATCACGGGGATATTTCTTGCGTTTAAGCGGGCAACGGCTTCGGGCGCGCCTGGGATGAGGGAAACGTCTTCAGGGCGGCGCAGGTAGTCAACTTCCAGGTTTAACGTGCCGTCCCTATCCAGGAATATAGCCGGTCTTTTGACGGACGCTTGCATAAGGTTTTTCCTACTCCGCCTCAAACCAGGGGTGGGCGCGGTACATTTCTATCAGCTTTTTGCCAATCACCTTAAAGACGATCATCAGCGGCACGGCGAATATCAACCCCAAAATCCCAAAGGCAAAGCCAAAGCAGAGCAGGGCCAGCAGAACTTCCAGCGGGTGCAGGCGGCTTGCTCTGCCAACCCATACGGGTGTGAAGTAAAAGCCTTCGGCCTTTTGAACCAGAAAAAAGGTTAAGGCGACGACAGTGATTCTGCCCCAGCCAGCGCCCTCAAAGGCTGCCAGCAGTACGGCTATGGGCAGGGCTGTCACATACGGCGAGTAGGGAACTATGTTTGAAAACCCCGCTATAAGGCCGAGCAGCCAGGCGTACGGAACGCCCAGTATGGCAAAGGCCAGCCCCTGCAAAAAAGACATGGCAATAATAACCAGCAACTCTCCTCGGATGAAGCCGCCGAGCCGCTTGTTTATTTCTTCTATGACGCCCAGCGCGTCCGGCCTCAGGCGCGGAGGGATGAGGGATTCCATAGACTCCATCCACCTGGGGCCGTCAATTAGCATGTAGTAGGCTATGAGCGGAGCTAAGGCCAGGGAAAGGGCCTGGAGCGTCCATCCGACCACGCCCAGCCCCGCGCCTGAAACTCCCCGCAAAAAGGTCATGGCGTCAAAACTCTCCAGAGCCGACTGTATTTTCTGGATAACCCACGGATAGCCCTGAAGCCAGGGGACAAGCCTTGTTTCAAGCGTAATTTTTAATTGGGGGACGCTGGCCGCAAGTCGCCTGATCTGCTCTTCAAAAACGGCGACGATCCCCCACGTAGCGATAGCGCCGATGACCAGCCCGATGAATATAACCGTAAGAGCCGACAGCCCCTGCCCGATTCGGCTTTTTAGAAAACGATGCGCGGGCATGAGGAGATATGTAAACACCACAGCCGCAAAAAACGGCGCAAGAGCCACGCGCAGCACCCACAGACACACGGCTATGAGCAGCAGTGCCCCCAGGATGACCAGGGGTATCTTTAACTTTGGGTTGGCGGTCAAGAGGCCCTCGGAGCGCCGGAGGCCCGGGCGAAGTAGTGCAGGCCGGAGGCGATGACTAACGCGGCAACCAGGTAAAAGGACCACGGAAAAAAGCAATCCAGCCATTTAACGGGCGCCAGAGCATTACCCAACAGAGTCAGGAAGATCACCACTATTTCTGTTCCGGTCGTGATTTTTCCCAGCAGTGAGGGCGTAAAGCGGGACGGGTCATAGTTTGAGGAGGCCAAAAAAGCAAAAAGGCTTATGATTACATCCCTGGTGATGGCCAAAATAACCACCCAGGCCGGAATGGTCAATCTGAGGTGCTGCGAGGGCATACATAGCAGTACAAAGGCTGTCGCCATCAACAGCTTGTCGGCCATCGGGTCTAAAAAAGCCCCCAGCGGTGAAAATTGATTAAAGCGCCTTGCTACGAAGCCGTCCAGCATGTCTGTCAGTCCGGCGGCGGCAAACAGCGAACAGGCAAGGACTAACTGCCCATACCAAACCGCAATGGCGAAAACCGGCACGACCAGTATCCGCAGCAGTGTGAGAAGGTTGGGGATGGTTAAATACATGGCGCCTTACAAATATTGTATTTTACTATCTTTCATCGTACCAGGCGCTGCCAATTGGTATGATTTGTTTTATGGAAAACCAGGGGGACAGGCCGTCAACAATACACGCGGACGAAGCTCTTGCGCCAAAAGGCCCGTGGAAATTCATCGCCAGGGCCGCACGGGGCGGTTTTTCATTTTGGGGCGTTCAATTAATCCTGGCCTGGGCTGCATTTCAGACTTTAACGTCTTTGTCATGGACGGAGCATCTGGGCGCTAAGCTGGGCAATAGTTCGCTCGCAAACAACTGGGGCGAGTTGCTGACTGCCAGAGACCTGTGGGAAATCATGGAAAACGGCGGACTCCGCCATTCGCCGCTGGGCTTTTGGACGACTGTGATCGGCATCGCCGCTATTCTATGGGCGCTTTGGGCCGGGTGGAAAGTGCAGACAGAAATTGTCGGCGTTAAAGCCAGTCTGGCGTCCTGGCTGATAGCAATGCCCGTGGCGCTTGCGCTGGGTTATTTGCCGCTGTTGGCGCTACACGCCTCCCTTTGGAACACCCTCGCCTTTTTAAGCGGCCTGGGCATTCAATTCCTTGGATGGGTCAACCTTTTTGGCGGCGCTTTGCTTCGCATGGCCTTTGCATCGGCCCTCTTGCTCCAGTGGTGGCTGTGCCGCATTGATTTGGCCCATCAGACGCCCAGGAATACTCAGGAATGGCTGGCGCATCTGAAGGACAGCGCCCTGAGACTCTGGACCAGCCCTGTTCAGTGGGGAAATATTGTTATCTTTGGCGTAGCGGCAAGGGTTGGCCTTGCGTACGGGGTTTTGTTCATTGCCTGGGAGTGGGGAGGCCAGACGCTTGATCTGCTTTGGGCTTTCGCTTTGCTGCAAGCCGCAGCCGCGGCGATTAACGCGTGGATCATTGGCTGGACGTTAAGGCTGACGGCTCTCTACTGGAAACACGACGTGGAAGTGCGCTCGGAGATCAGGTCGCTTGAAACGTCAGTCAAGCGCAAGTCAGGGTGATTGGCGCTCCGCTGAACAGTTCGTTAGCTATAGAATTAAAAACGGAGAAAGGGCATTTGTTTTTACCCGACACTATCACCTGGAGCTTATCTTGGTCCGCATGAAGCGCAGCAGCGCCATCGCGCTCCGCTACGCGCCGCATCATCCTTTTCTTGACGCCGCCCCAAAGCTGGTTGCGAAAGGCCAGGGCAATTTGGCCAAGCGCATACTGGAATTAGCTAAAGAACATGGTGTTCCGATACACAGCGACCCCGATCTGACAGCCGCCCTTGAGCCGCTGGAAGTTGACCAGCTCATTCCGCCAGCCCTGTTTCAGGCCGTCGCGGTGGTGCTAGCGGCTTTGTACAAGGCCAATAACAGCTCCAGGCCGTCATGATTGATCTGCACTGTCACTCACTTTGTTCTGACGGTTCCGATCCGCCAGAAGCCCTGCCCGCCATGGCTGAACAGATGGATTTGAAGGCGCTGGCCCTCACTGACCATGACACCCTAGACGGCCTTGATAGATTCATAGATCAACAGAGCCGCGTTTCAACCCGCCTGATACCAGGTATTGAATTAAGCTGCGAATTTGCGGGGCGCGATCTGCACGTCTTGGGTCTGTTTATAAATCACCGCGACGCTGTTTTTCAGGAGCGGATACAAAGCATCAGACTGCGCCGCCAAAGGCGCAACGCGCAAATATTTCAGAAGTTGAAGAGCCTGAAAATTGAAATCCACCCGGAAGACTATATTGAACGCGAACAAGTTGAGTTGATAACGAGGGCGCACATAGCGGACATGCTCAAAAAAACGGGACATGCAGCGACAAGGGCGGAAGCCTTTCAAAAATACCTGGGCGATGAAGGAATTGCTTACGTCCCATTTGAATTCTTGTCGCCAGGCGAGGCGTTCAAGTGGATCAGGGAAGCAAAAGGATTACCTGTCATAGCCCACCCCGGGCGTTTCTCCTGGGGCCTCTTTGTGTGGGAGGCCGCTATGACCGACCTTCGTGACCAGGGCGCTTGTGGTATTGAAACTTATTACTCAGACCACTCCGATAGCGAGACAGCGTATTTCCTGAGACTCTGCGAGGCTTTGAACATGATTCCAACGGGCGGCAGCGATTATCACGGAAAGCGCAAGCCGGGTTGCGGGATGGGCGCGGGTTGGGGCGACTTGAACGTGCCTGACTGGATATTGAATAAATGCGAAGCGTTTTTAAAAACATACCGCCGAAAGTGACATTGACTTAGAAATGTGATTATTTACCCAACTATTAGGCTATGCTATTATCAGGATAGGGACAAATGGCGCGGCGCATTCTCATAGTCGAAGATGACCAGATGAACGTAAAGTTCATGTCTTTCGTTCTGGCGCGAAAGGGTGGGTTTGAAGTCCTTGTATCCGAAGACGTGGATGAAATTCTAAAAATGGCCAGAGAAGCTGACCTGAGCGCCGTCATTATGGATATCAGCCTTTCCAACTCAAAACACAACGGCCAGAATGTTGACGGGCTTTACATAACCAAGCTGCTAAAGACTGACCCTGAAACTGCCGCCATTCCCGTCATCATTGCAACTGCCCACGCGATGATTGGGGACAGGGAGCAATTCCTGGAAGAAACAAAAGCTGAACACTATATATCCAAGCCATTCCATGACCCGAACCTGTTTCTGAATGAAATCACAAGCGTAATCAAATAGTTGTAAGTAATTAAAATCAAGCGGCGCCCAATCAGTATCAGCGCATTATTTCTTTCATTGCCATGATCTCAAGGTTGTCGGGGAAAGAGACAAGCCCCATCTCAAGGACGCTTATTGCTTCATCAATATCCCCCTGGCCCTTTAGCACCTGGGCCACCAGCATGTGCCAGATTCCCTGCCCGCCTTTTGGCGCCGCCTGGATGGCGTGCCAGGCGTCCTGGGTAACCCGGGCGTCTCTGTGCTTGGATGAAAGGCCAACCAGCGCCTCCCACAGCCTTATGTCCCTGGTGTTTTGATCCAGACCGGCCTCAAGTACCTTGCGGGCGTTTTCCATATCTCCTTCGCTGTCTAAAATCCTGGACAGGCGGATGTAGGGGGCTGTGTAGCCCGGGTCAGTATCCATGGAGAGCAGGCACGCGTCAACTGCTTCCTGTACCATACCAAGGGATTGAAAAGCTTCGGCCTTCATGTCTAAGACGGCGGGGTCGGGGGCAGCCTGATCGTCAATGGGCGCTAAAAAGTCCAGGGCCTCGCCTGGCCTTCCTGATTCAATGAGGGCCTTAGCGCCGCCCAGATGTACCAGCACGGGCGCGGCGCCTTTCAGTTTCAAATAGGTTTGAGCGGATTCCAAAACCGTTGACCAGTCTTCCAACATCAGGGCTTCTTGCAGGACATTGCCATGGACTACCGGATCGCCTGGGTTTTCCAGAGCTTCCCGCCTGGCCAATTCCAGATATACGTGCTGCTTGGCTAAATCGCGCTGTACATCAATCTTTCCGAAATGGTGAATGATGACTTCAAGTGTATGCACAATATAACCATGTTTTTCAAACCACGGCTCCAACCATTCATGTACGCGCCCCACATATTCAGGGGAATTTAGATTGCGGATCAAGCGCAAGTCCCGCTGGGGAGCATAGTGGCTGCACTCTGCCGCTGGCTCAAAGCCGCCGCTGTTTGTTTTTACGTTGTTCCCCAAACCAAAGACCGAGCCGGTATTTACGTAATTCCACTTCCATAATTTGTAGCCCATGACTTCAGGGACTTCAATCGCCTGTCGAATCGCCTGATGCTCTCTGGGGTTAAGCATCTCGTCGGCGTCAATTACAAATATCCAATCGCCCGTGCATAGCGATAATGACTTATTTCTCGCTTCGGCAAAACTCCCGGTCCATGTGAATTGCTCCACCCTTGCGCCGTAAGCCTTTGCTATTTCTACGGTTCCGTCTGTGGAGCCTGTATCAAGCACTACCATTTCGTCAACCAGACCCTTTACTGAATCCAGGCATTTCCCCAGATTCAGGGCTTCATCTTTGACAATCATCGCCAGTGACAACTTCATAGCGCCTCTCCATAAACTACATTGTATAGTTAATTTAGCTTGAAAACTGAACAAGTTATGTTTGGAGAAAGGCATGGATCGTCTTATCGTCTCTGGCGGAAACATTCTGAGCGGCACTGTACCCATATCGGGCGCCAAAAACGCCGCGCTTCCGTGCCTGGCCGCTTCTCTGCTCACCACCGGCAAAATCGTCCTTGACCACTTACCCGCTGTGGCGGATATCCGCACGATGATAAAGGTATTACAAGCCCTCGGGTGCGACGTGACCGTTGATAAAACCAAAGACGCTTTTGAACTGTCTGCTGTCGTCAAAACCGATAGTCTGGAAAACGGCAAACTGGAGGCCCCTTACGAATTGGTAAAGACTATGCGGGCCTCAATACTTGTCCTCGGCCCATTGTTAGCCAGGTTTGGCAGGGCCTCGGTGAGTTTGCCGGGCGGGTGCGCCATTGGCGCCAGGCCGGTAAACCTACACCTGGATGCGCTGCAGCGCATGGGCGCAAAAATAACCATTGATGGCGGTTACATAGTGGCCTCTGTCCCCGGCGGCCGCCTCACGGGGATTGACCACACCTTCGACAAGGTGAGCGTTGGAGCTACGGAAAACCTCATGATGGCCGCCTGCCTGGCCAGCGGGGTTACGGTTTTAAGGAACGCCGCCGTAGAGCCTGAAATCGGCGACTTAGCCGCAATGCTGCGGGCCATGGGCGCAAAAATTGATGGCATAGGTACGCCGGTTTTGACAATCGTCGGTTCCGATTTGCTGGGAGGATGCCGGCACGCCGTCATACCAGACCGTATAGAGGCCGGAACCTTCATATGCGCCCTTGCCGCCGCGGGCGGCGACATTGTGCTGGAGCGGGTTGAGCCGGATGACCTGAGGCCCCTCACAGACCTCATGACAATAACCGGCTGCGGCATAGAAGAGCAAAGCGAGCGGGGCGGCGCTGTTAAACGACTGCGGGTTTTCAAAGACCCGGGCGTACGCCTCAGGTCCAGGGACGTAATAACAGCCCCCCATCCCGGCTTTCCCACAGATTTGCAGGCCCAGATGATGGCGGTGATGACCCAGGCGGCCGGGATAAGCATTATCAGGGAGACCATTTTTGAAAACCGCTTTCAGCATGCTATGGAATTAGAGCGCCTGGGCGCTAACCTGCGGGTGGAGGGCAATACCGCGATAGTGGCCGGGCCGTCCCAACTGAAAGGATGCACCGTAATGGCGACAGACCTACGCGCCAGCGCAGCGCTGGTTATAGCCGGGCTGGCGGCTAAGGGGGACGTAACCATAGACCGCGTTTATCACCTGGATAGGGGCTACGCGGGTATAGAGCGCAAATTGCAGACCGTTGGCGCAGGGGTTCAGCGCGTAAAGGGAGGGCGGGTTTAGACTTGATCTATTTAGAATTCGCTATAGTCCTGGCCGCTATTTTTCTTGGGGCGCGTTTGGGGAGCATTGGCATTGGCTTCGCCGGCGGTTTTGGCGTCCTGGCGCTGGCGCTCGTGGGCGTTAAACCCGGAAGCATACCCATTGACGTAATACTGATAATCATGTCTGTCATAGCGGCCATAGCGGCCATGCAGGTTGCGGGGGGTCTGGATTATCTCGTCAGCCTGGCGGAACGACTACTGCGGAAGCGCCCCAGGCATATTACCTGCCTGGCGCCGTTGGTTACATACTTTATGACGGTACTGGGAGGCACAGGACACACGGCCTTTTCCACGCTGCCCGTTATCGCCGAAGTTGCCAAGGAGCAGGGCATACGCCCATCCAGACCCCTATCCATAGCAGTGGTGGCTTCCCAGGTCGCCATCACGGCTTCCCCGATCTCCGCCGCCGTGGTGTTTTTTTCTAAGGTCATGGAACCCCTCGGCGTTGATTACCTGCAAATACTGCTGGTTTGCGTCCCCACAACCCTGCTGGCCGTTATCCTTACGTCTTTCATAACAAATTTTTTGGGCAAAGAGTTAAAAGACGATGAAGTGTACCGCCTGCGTCTGGAATCCGGCCTGGTCAAACTGCGCGGCCCGGGCAATATACAGATACAACCCCACGCAAAAGCCTCTGTGTGGATATTTCTGGCAGCCATTCTGATGGTCATGTGCTACGCAACGATCATCAGCGACAAGGTGGGCGTCATTCCGGCAGATAGAGTTATTCTCTCACGGGATAACGCCATCATCGTGTTTATGCTCGCCGCAGCTACCGGCGTTGCCCTGTTTTGCAGGATAGAGGTTTCAAACGTGCTGAACGCCTCCACATTCAAGTCGGGCATGAGCGCCTGCATATGCGTCCTTGGAGTAGCCTGGCTTGGTGCGACCTTTGTCAGCGCGCATACCCAGGAGATAACAAGGTTTGCGGGCGGCATGTTGCAGAGCCGCCCCTGGCTGCTGGCTGTAGCCCTGCTGTTTGCCTCTATGCTGCTCTATTCCCAAGCGGCCACGGCAAGGGCGCTGATGCCCACCGCCATCGGCCTGGCCGCCGCGCCTGTTACGTTGGTGGCCTCCTTTGCCGCAGTTTCCGCCCTGTTTATACTGCCAACATACCCAACGCTTCTGGCGGCTGTGGAGATGGACGACACCGGCTCAACGCGCATCGGCAAATTTGTTTTCAACCATCCATTCCTCGTCCCCGGCGTAATGACTATTTCCTTGTCTGTGCTGTTTGGCTTCATCTGGGGTGGCGTAATCTTATAGTCTTAGGCCGTGCTGAGAGTGTAGTGATGTAATTCCATTTCTACTTCAAAATTGCCTCCTGTAATTTTGAAGTAGTCGGCTACGGCGAGAGCGCGGTCTCGCCTTGCCTCTCGAAATGCTGCGCATTTCGGCGCGACATCCGTGTCGCGCATTCCAATTCTAAATAAAATTAAAGCAATTTCTATTTAGAATTGGAATAACGTATGCGTCGCATCCACAAGTCGGGGAGAGAAACAGGAAGCTGCGGATACGGCATTGCAAGCGTTCCTAGACTGCGCTTTAGTGCAGCGAAACGACGATAGTCGGTGAGCGGAATGGGGGCGCAGTCGTAAATCATCCGTTCTTTTACCGATTTTCAAGTGCGTTGACTATAGTGATTCAACTTGAGAAGCGTCTTGCAGTATTAAAGTTACGTCTGCGCCTTTCGTTTCGCTCCCCGCCTGTCGGCGGCTCGCTACACTCTCAGCGCAGTCTGCGCGCACCGCGCG
>JAISSN010000055.1 GCA_031273105.1 Holophagales bacterium
AATAAAAGTTAAAATTGCGCTGGCGGAAGGTAAATCCAGGGGCGATAAACGCGAGGCGCTGAAAGAGAGAGAAGCCAAAAGAGAGATGGATCGCATTCGCAAGGGCGGGCGCGAATAATAAACTAATCCCCGTTGTCCATAAGGGTGTCATCATGCAATTCGGCATTGACCGCCTGGTTTCAGACCCATCGCTGCGCAAGCCGCTATTGGGCAAGCGCGTGGCCCTGCTGGGGCATCCCGCCTCCGTGACCGCTGATTTGACGCACGGCATAGACGCAATAGCCCAATTGCCGCAAATCACGCTGACCGCGGCTTTCGGCCCGCAACACGGACTGAGAGGCGATAAGCAGGATAACATGGTGGAATCACAGGATTACTTAGATCCACTTCACAGAATCCCTGTTTTCAGCCTGTACGGCGAAGTGAGAAAGCCGACGGCCGAAATGATGGACGCCTTTGACGTCATGTTAGTTGACCTTCAAGACCTTGGCTGCCGCGTATATACCTTCATATCAACCCTGCGTTACGTTTTAGAGGCGGCTGCCAATTACAAAAAGGAGATATGGGTGCTGGACAGACCCAACCCCATTGGGCGGGCGGTAGAAGGCTTTCTGCTTGAGCAGGGGTGGGAGAGCTTCGTTGGCTCGGGCAGAATGCCGATGCGCCACGGCCTGACCATCGGAGAATTAACCCATTGGTTTGCTAAAACCTGCAGGCTGGATGTCAATTTCCATGTTGTTGAAATGGAGGGATGGGCGCCAGACGCCGCTCCTGGTTTTGGATGGCCGTTGTTTGAGCGCGCGTGGATTAACCCAAGCCCCAATGCCCCGAACTTGTGGATGGCCCGCGCATACCCTGGAACCGTGATGCTTGAAGGCACAACGTTGAGCGAAGGCAGGGGAACCACGCGCCCCCTGGAGTTGTTCGGCGCGCCCGACCTGGACGCCGGAGAAATACTGAAATACATGAAAAAAATTGCCCCTTCCTGGCTGAATGGCTGCAAGCTGCGGCCCTGCTGGTTTGAGCCGACATTCCACAAGCACGCGGGCAAATTGTGTCAAGGTATCCAGATTCACACAGAAGTCCCGTGCTATAGCGCTGAAGCCTTCAAACCCTGGCGCCTCCAGGCGTTGGTTTTTAAGGCAATTCGCCATTTGTATCCAGATTACGAACTTTGGCACGACTTTCCGTACGAATACGAGAGCGACAGGCTGGCCATAGATTTAATCAACGGCGGCCCCCGCCTCAGGCTTTGGGCCGACGACCCTCGCGCCAATCCTGAAGACTTAGACGCGTTGGCAAGTATCGAGGAGCTTGAATGGACGGAAGAAAGGAGCGATGTGCTGAAATACAAGGTCGGTCTAGGTTATTGCAAAACCTCTTGAATTTACAGTTTTGAAAAAAGCAAGCAGAAATCTGATTCCAATTCTAAATAGAAATCATTTTAATTTCTATTTAGAATTGGAATAATTTGACTGGCTGCGTACGCTCAATTTGAGTTTCCCCTGCCTGACGTCAAACCTGGCAATGCCGCCGTTCTTCAGGCGGCCAAAGAGTATTTCATCGGCCAGGGGGCGTTTCAAGTGTTCTTCAAACACCCTCGCCATCGGGCGCGCGCCCAGGCTGGGGTCGAAGCCCTTTTCGGCAAGCCAGTCCCGGGCGGCTGCGCTCAGGTTTAGTTTTGTCTTTTTTTCACTTAGCAGCGCTTGCAATTCACCGGCGAATTTATCCACCACGCGCAGTATCTCTTTGTTCCCCAGGGGCTTAAAGTAGAGTATGGCGTCCAGGCGGTTGCGAAATTCAGGACTGAATGTCTTTTCTATCGCGCCCCTGGCGCTGCCGCCCACGCCGGAATCGGCGAACCCCACCCGACGGCCGCTGATGTCTTTAGAACCGGCGTTGGTGGTGAGAATAATTATCACGTGGCGAAAATCGGCCCTGCGCCCGTGGGGGTCTGTCAGCGTGGCGTGATCCATGGCCTGGAGGAGTATGGCAAACAGGTCATTGTGCGCCTTTTCGATTTCGTCCAACAGCAGGACGGCGTGGGGCTGCTTGCGTATGGCGTCAACCAGAAGGCCGCCCTCCTCAAACCCTACGTAGCCTGGAGGAGCGCCTATAAGGCGGCTGACGGCGTGTTTTTCCATGTATTCAGACATGTCAAAGCGAATGAACGGCACGTTTAATACGTTGGCCAGTTGCTTGGCCAGCTCTGTCTTGCCAACGCCCGTGGGACCTGCAAACAGGAAGCTACCGGCGGGTCTGTCGTGGCCGCGAAGCCCGGAACGGCTCAGTTTTATTGACGAAACAACACGCTCTACGGCTTCATCCTGGCCGTATATCAAGGATTTAAGGGCGTCCCCTAAACCGCCGAGGCGCTCCGCATCGTCAGACGTCACAGATTGCAGCGGTACACGAGCCATCTTTGCGATCACAGCCTCAATATCAGGCGCGCCCAATTCCCGCCTGCGCTTATTTGCCGGTAACAGCTTTTGCGCGGCGCCGGTTTCATCCATCACGTCCAGCGCCTTATCGGGCAGAAAACTCTCCCTGAGATGCCTTGCCGATAAGCGCACTGCGGCCTCAATGGACTCATCCGTGAAGGAAACGCTATGATGGGCTTCATAAACGCCCCTAAGCCCTTTGAGTATTTCTACGGCTTCAGATTCAAGAGGCTCGGCGAGTTCTATTATCTGGAACCTGCGGGCTAAGGCCCTGTCCTTTTCAAAGCCGCCCTTTAAATCCTGGCGGGTGCTTGCCCCTATGCAGCGCAGAGCGCCTGAAACGAGGGCAGGTTTTAACATGTCACCCGCGTCCAGACTCCCGCCGTTTACAGCCCCGGCCCCGGACAGCGTGTGAATTTCGTCTATGAACAGCAGCGTCCCGGGCTTGCTCTTGAGGGCGTCCAGCACGGCCTTGACCCTGGCTTCAAAGTCGCCCCTGTAGCGAGTGCCCGCCAGCAGAGCGCCCATGTCTAAAGCATAGTAGGCGCTTGCGGTGAAGCCTTCGGGAACCTCGCCCTGATGGATGCGAAGAGCCAGACCTTCTGCCAAGGCTGTTTTGCCAACGCCCGCTTCGCCCACCAGGAGGGGGTTGTTTTTCCTGCGCCTGCAAAGCACGTGCATCATGCGTTCCAACTCCGGCCCGCGCCCCACCAGCGGGTCTATGTGGCCCCGCCTGGCTTTTTCAAGTAAATCCACTGCGTATGCCGCCAGCGGGTCATTGGGTGTAATTTCGTCGTCTTCACTTTCGGGTTCCTTTCGGCGGGTCGGCGCACCCGGGACATCCCCCGTACCCGTAGGCGGCCCGCCGTCTCCATGACTTAAAAATCGCAACAGAGGCAAGCGCCCCACGCCGTGTTTGCTCAGGACGTAAGAGGCGAAGCTCTCGGTTTCGGGCAGTATAGAGGCAAGCACGGCGCCCTTGTCAACGTATTTGACTTCACTGGAAATGCTTTGGACTATTGCCCTTTCTATAGCCCTGTTGAAGGCCATGGTTGGCGTTGGCCCCTGCGCGCCATCCCATTGAACCGTCTCCAGGTTCTTCAAGAGATAGTCTTCTAGTTCCCGCCATATTTCATCGGGGTTTCCTCCGCATGATTGGATGGCTCTCAAAACAAAGACGTCGTCCCTGAAGCTGAACAACAGATGCTCGAGCGTCAAGTATTCGTGACCGCGCCGGGAAGCGTGCCAAAAGGCGGATTCTATGGACTTTTGCAATTCCGGCGTCAACTGGGGATGTTCAGTGCTCATAACGTATTATATATCCGGCTCAAAGGTGCAGAGCAGCGGAAACTCGTGGCGCTCAGCCAGTTGTCTGACCTGTTCCGTCTTGGTTTCAGCTATCTGAAAAGGATACACTCCGGCCACGCCAACGCCCTTTTGATGAACCGACAACATTATGGATACGGCTTCAAGCTCGGCCTTGCGAAAGACTTCCCGCAGCACCCATACGACAAAATCCCTGGTCGTATAGTTGTCGTTGTGGAGTATTACGCGGTAGAGGGGCGGCGCTTGCAGCTTTGCGGAACCCCTGATCTTGGTGGTAGCACCCGTTTTTGAGCTTCCTTTAAGTGGGGGCATGTAATCCTCTGCGCTATGGTTATTTTACGCCTATTCCTTAACGCCAGGGCCGAAGATGAGGCCGCGCCAGCTTGCCTGCGCGCCTAAGTCCATTTCTACACAGCACAGGTTGTGCCAGTTCTCGAAAAGCCTTTTTTGCGCAGCGCTGGCGATCATGCCAAATGAATACTGATGCAAAAAACAACAACTCTAGACTAATAATGTTACAAAAGGCCACGTTGAGCAGTTTGGAAATACCGTGCCCACAAATCATTGCTATACTCGCATATCATGATTCCCTTCAACTGTATGCCCGGCGCTAAACAGTGGGCCAGGGGGTTGCCGGGGCTGGCGGTTCACAATGGGCCGTTGTGGGTGTGCGGCCCTTTCGGCAGCGGCGTATCAACGCTGGCCCAATGGCTGGCCGCCCAGCGCGGTACTACAGTGATGGAATACGATTCCGCCGTTGAACTGTCCGAATGGCTGAAAGCCAATCCCATTGGGGTCGTTGCATCGGAACAACCCGCTGACGCGATCAGCGGCAACAATCGCTATGACTTTCTTGAATTGCGCCTGTGGCCTGTTGACGACGACCCGTACGCTTTGCAGACGTGCCTGGAACACCTGGCAAAAGAAGAAGGCGTCAGCCCCCCCTTCCCCCCTGCCCTGACCCGTCTGCCCTGCGACGGCAATTTGAGGGAATTGCGAAATCGCCTCATACGCTGGCATTTGTTGGGGCAGGCGCCTGAGTCGGAACAAATCAACAGCGCCCGGGAACTACTTGAAGCAGAAGACATAGCGTCTAACCTTCATATCCTGGAGCGCGTCTTGCTGCACAGGGCGTTGCGGCGCAGTTATGGCAACAGGCTTGAAGCTGCTAAAAGGCTTAACGTAAGCCGCAGACAGTTGTATTTACTAATTGAGCGCCATGGCGACCCCATGCGAGGCGAGCCGCCAAAAAGATCCAGCCTGAAACGAGTGGCGAAAACAAGACTGGTTAATTGACTATTTACTATATTATAGTGGAATAGAGTCAGAATTAGACTGCTCTGAACGGAAACATAATGGCCAACCCACTGAGAGTGCTAGTCGTTGATGACGACCCCGGAATGCGGGAGGGCATGGCTCTAAGCCTCAAGCGGGCCGGGTTCGTTGTTGACCAGGCCAGGAGCGGGGAAGACGCTCTGAAAATGACGCGCCCCGGCGCTTTTGACGCCGTGGTGACAGACCTGCGCATGACGGGCATAGACGGCCTCCAGTTGACGGCCCGTCTTAAGGCTCTTGATCCGGCGCTGCCGGTACTCCTGGTAACGGCTTTCAGCAGCCTGGACACGGCAAGGGAAGCCATGCGCCTGGGGGCTTTTGATTATTTATCCAAGCCATTCAGTCCTGGCGAATTGGTGAACGCGGTAAAAAAATCCCTTCAGACAGACGAAAAACTAAAGGCGGTGGAAGCCGCCGAAGCTCCGGTAATACTCACGCAAGACCCGGCGCTGGCGGAAACCCTTGTATTAGCCAGGCGAGCCGCCGACAGCCGGGCTACAATCCTGATACAGGCCG
>JAISSN010000113.1 GCA_031273105.1 Holophagales bacterium
TTCCTATACTCTGCTAACTCTGCAAGTCGCTTCTCTGGAATTGGCATACGTCCTGGCATCTCTACCTCCTATTCCATCACCATAACACTTACACTATGTTGAATGCAACTTGGTATGACGCAAGCTCTGAAGTGGCTGTCTATGTCAAGTTACCGAGAGGCTTCTATATCAGCACCCCGGTCGGCAAGTACAACCCTGACTGGGCGATAGCCTTCCACGATGGCAAGGTGAAGCATATTTATTTCGTAGCTGAAACGAAAGGCGATATGTCAACCATGGAGCTGCGCGATATAGAGAAAGCCAAAATCAGTTGCGCCAGGGAACACTTCAGGGCGATAAGCGCCGGAAGCGTTGTATATGACATCGTGGATAGCTATAAAACGTTGCTGGACAAGGTGATGAAGTAGGGCGTCTGGAGTATTGTCCTGGTTTTATGTTTTGTCAGCGCGCGTCAGCTCCAAAAAGATCGGCCTGCTCTGTCTTTATACCCAGGTAGTTGTATGTGGACTCTGTGGCCTTTCTGCCCTGCTGGGTTCTGTCCAGGAAGCCGATTTTCATCAGGTATGGCTCTACTAAATCTTCCAGCGCGCCGCCGTCGCTTTCGCCCAGGGCCGCAGCTAAGGTTCTGACTCCAACGGGGCCGCCCCGAAATTTATTACAGAGGGCTTCTAAATAAGCTCTGTCCAATGAATCCAGGCCCAATTCGTCAACTTCGTGCAGCGTCAGACAGGCATCGGCTATTTCCGTTGTTATTACGCCCTGGCCTTTTACCTGGGCGTAGTCGCGGCAGCGTTTTAATAGCCGATTGCAGATGCGCGGCGTTCCCCTTGAGCGGCGGGCAATAGCTTGCGCGCCCTCTGGCGCCATAGTAATTTCAAGAACCCTGGCGCTTCTCTCGGCTATTACCGCCAATTCGCCCTGCGTGTAGTAGTCAAGGCGGTGAACCATGCCGAATCTGTCGTGTAGCGGCTTAGATATAAGCCCCGCCCGGGTTGTAGCGCCCACGAGGGTAAAGGGGCGCAAGTCAACCTTTAGGGTTTGGGCGCTGGGGCCTTGACCTATGAGGATATCCAGCTTGCGGTCTTCCATGGCCGCGTACAGCATTTCTTCTATGGCGGCTGGCAGCCTGTGGATTTCATCAATAAATAAAAACTCGCCGTCTTCTAAATTGGTGAGAATGGCAGCCAAATCGCCTTTTTTCTCCAGGGCTGGCGCCTGGATGACCTTGCAGGGCGACTGCATCTCGTTGGCCAAAACGTGGGCCAGCGTTGTTTTGCCTAAACCTGGGGGGCCAAACAATAGCACGTGGTCTAATACCTCATTGCGGAGCTTTGCCGCGCTAATGGCAATCTCCAGGCGCGTCTTTATCTTTTCCTGCCCAATATATTCAGGCAGACGCTGGGGGCGGAGAGAGTATTCAAAATTATCCTCCCGCAGCGTTGGGTCTAGGTCGGGGTTGCGGTCTTTTTCCACGTCAATTCGCCATACCCGCCAGCCCAACCAGCTTCTTGATGTCGTCGTCCTTCCAGCGGATGCCGCCGCCAAAGAAAAAACTGCGCGTGCCTTTATTGGCGGCGTCTTGTATGCCCGCCTGGGCATAAAGGCCATTCCAGAATTCATAGCTGGCTGTGGCCCTGTAGCGCGGATTTTCTTTGTCTTCCCGCTTGGCGAAGTCGTACGCCAGCGCGCCGAGACGGAAGCGGTCTTTGAAGGTCCTGAATTCCACGCCGCCGCCTCCCTTACCGTCAATGATACCCGCGTGAACCACAAGGTTTTCCCAAAGCCGCTTGTTGAACTGGGCGCTGGCCGTAAATGTCTGCTCCGTTTTTATCGTGCGGACTGTTACTGGGGTTAATACGGACTGCCCTGTGTTGGGGTCTGTCACGGTTATGTTTTGCGTTTCATCCCGCAACTTTCCATCAGGGCTGGAAGCCAGATTTATGGAATACCAATAGTCTTTCCTGGGCGCCAGTTCTATGCCCAGACCCACCCTGGCGTCGCCCCGGCTGGTCCAGCGCGCCGCCTCCATGTCCAGTCGCAAGTCCATGCTTTTAATGCCTGATAGCATCTCGTTTACGCTGTCAACGGCCTCGTTCAGCTTTGTGATGGTGGTTTCGTCCGTTAGCAATTTGCCAATGGTGCCTTCGCCCCTGTTCAGCCTGGCCATGATGTCCCGCAGGTTTTCGCTGGTGTCCTGAAAGCCCTGGGCCAATTTGCGGGCGTCGCTCGCCAGTCCCGTAATTTCGGGCCTGCTTTCGTTGATTAGCGCATTGAAATTGGCGCCCAGTTCTTCAAATTGCTTTGCGAGTACGGGCAGGTGTTCGCGGAAATCACTGCTTATGCCCTCTATATTTGCCATAGTCCGGTTTATGGCGCCGTGGTTTTCCTGGGCCAAAGCCCGAAATTCGGCTGTCAATAATTGGATGTTGTCAACTATCTCGTCTATCTTCATGCGCCCGGTATCGCCGCCGATGCTTGCGTTCAAGGCGTAGGTGATGCCCTTCAGGTCTGCAGCTATCGCTCCTATTGTGTCCATGATGGCGTCCAGGCCAACTCCGGTCTGGCTTATCAGTTGTGTTCCGGGCGCGGCCAGGCCCCTTTCCGGGTTGCCTGGGTTGAGGTCAATGTATTTTTCGCCCAGGATTCCGATATTAGCCAGGCTCGCTATGGCGTCCACATGTACCGGTACGTTTTCATCAACGGTGAAGCTGACTATCGCCTTGCCGTTTATCAGCCGAATGTCTAAAACCTTGCCCACTTCTACGCCGGCGATGCGGACCTTGCTCTGCTTTGGCAGGCCCGCCGCCTGGTTAAAACTGACCGCGAAGGTTCGTTTAGGCGTCCTGTTAAAAAATTCCAGCTTTTCTGTCCTGATAATAAGCCATCCGATGACCAGAATGGCGGCGATGAAGAAGGCGCCAACCTTGGTTTCCAGCTTCATGTTGTTCCCTTTCGTGACAATGTCCACTTTGGCGGCGGGGGGTCTTGCAGAAACGGCCCGTCCGCGTCTCCCTTGAGGAATTGTTGCACAACCGGATGGGCGTTTGACTGAAACGCCTCTGGCGTTTCGCAGGCGATGCACTCCCCCCTGAATAAAAGGGCCACGCGGTCAGCGATATTAAAGGCGCTCTTTAGGTCATGGGTGATTGTGATGCTGGTGACGCCCAGTTCCATCTTGAGGCCAAGGATTATGCGCCCTATGACGTCTGTCATGACGGGGTCCAGGCCGGTGGTCGGCTCGTCAAACAGCAGTATTTTTGGCTTCAGGGCAATAGCCCTGGCAAAGCCGACGCGGCGCTTCATGCCGCCAGAAAGCTCGACGGGCTTGAGTTTTTGCGTGTCCTTCATTCCCACCATGTTCAGGCACTCGTCAACGCGGCTGGCGATTTGAGTTTTTGTCATATTTGTGTGACGGCGCAGCGAAAAAGCGATATTTTCTTCCACAGTCATAGAGTCAAACAGCGCGGCCATTTGAAAGCACATGCCTATTTTTTTTCTGGTTTCAAAGAGTTCATCCCTGCTTAACTTGTGTATGGTTTTTCCGTCAACGGTCACATGGCCTGAATCCGGCGTGAGTAACCCCATGATGTTGCGCAGCAGCACGGTTTTGCCGGTACCCGACCCGCCCAGCACCGCCAGGCTCTCGCCTTCTTTTACAGAGAGATTTACGTTGGAAAGCACTACCTTCGGCCCAAAGGCCTTTGAGAGGTTGACCACGTCAATGACGCTTTTTTCTGTTGTATATTCCGCCATCGCTACACCAGCAACAGCTTAGTAAGGAAGAAGTCGGATATCAGTATCCACAAACTGGATATGACGACGCTGCTCGTGGGGGCGTTGCCCACGCCCTCCGCGCCGCCATGCGTCCTGTATCCGCGCCAGCAGCCAACGAGGGCTATGATCAGGCCGAACACAAAGGCTTTCGTCAGGGCGATGCCAGCGTCGCGCCAGACGAGCAGCTTGAAAAATTCTTCCGCGAAAACCGCCGCGCTTTGGCCTCCGGCTGCAACCAACAGAAGATTGCCGCCCCAATAGCCCACCATGACGGAAATACCCGTGAGCAGGGGCAGCATGACGGCGGCGGCCAAGAGCCTCGGCACAAACAGGTAGTGGATCGGGTCTGTGGCCAGACACTCAAGAGCGTCAATCTGCTCTGTCACCTGCATAGTGCCTAATTCAGCCGCCATCGCGCTCCCCACGCGTCCGGACATCATAAGCCCCGTGATGACGGGGCTGAGTTCACGGACGACGGCCAGCCCCAGCACCTGGCTGGCCATGCCCTCGGCCTGGAATTGGCGGAAGCCGTATGATAGCTGAACGGCAAACACCATGCTCACGGCCAGGGATGTCAGCACAACTACGGGAATCGAATTGACGCCCACGGCGGCGAATTGGCGCATTAGATTGGCCATGTCAAAGGGGCGGCGAAAAACGGCGCTGAGCGCCCTGAAAGACAAAACGGCAAAATCCCCCGCTTTGTTGAGGGACTCAAT
>JAISSN010000185.1 GCA_031273105.1 Holophagales bacterium
GTTTGATTGCAGCTACTCCAACAGGTTCAACCGCCTACGCCCTTTCGGCCGGGGGACCAATCCTGTATCCTACGCTAAAAGCGTGGACGCTCGCGCCCATTTGCCCACATTCGCTAAACATGCGCCCCTGCGTCATACCAGCGCAAATGAACGTGACGGCGGTAATCAGCGAGGCCGAGGAGGCCCGCCTCACGCTGGACGGCCAGGTAGGACGCCCAATCGGGCCGGGAGACAGTATCCGAATGTATGACGCGGGCGGATACGTTACGCTGCTCCAGGACCCCGACGTCCCGTTTTTTGATCTGCTCAGACAAAAGATGCACTGGAATAAAGAATAATACTCAATCCAAAGCCACGCCCATCTCTGCTGCTTTGGACAAAATGCCTTCTAACGCAAAATCAAATGTTTTAGCGGCTTTGGAATACGGCGCGCCTGAAAGACTGCTGGCATATTTGATGACAAGCCGCCTGCGACCTTCCATAGGCGTATTTGAAATCTCTACCACTATTGGTTCCATCTCCTGTTCAAAGCGGAATTTTTTGCTTACGATATATTTAAAAAGCCATTTGTATTTGCCTATATTTTTTTGCTGTGCCAAATGTATTTTTTCGTGTTCGATGATTGCCGGGTATTTTAGCGGGTCAAGGTGGCGCGGATAGTAAACTTTTGGGTTTATGGCCACCCACTGCCATTCTTTTGTGCTTGCCCTCAACCACCAGGGCTTCGGACGCAAAATAAAGCCGTCTGTCGACTTAAGTGTTTCGTTATCAGTTTCAGTTAAATTTTCAGCTTGAAATGGCGTCTCTGCTTCCTGTATTTCCTGAGCGGATGCAAAAACGTAAATAAAACTACAAAATATTATGGCGTGTAAATACATAAGCTAATCTTTTAATGGATTTATTTCTAAGTGGTTTGCAAACCACGCTACGGCTTCCCTGGCTAACTGATTCTTGGGTACAGGACCGAGCGCACCGCCGGGGCCGTTTCTGGTTATGGGTATCAGGCAGTTGTCATGGTCGCCAAAACCCTTGCCTTGAGATATATCGTTTAAAAGAATCGCGTTTAACCCTTTTTTAGATAGCTTTTCAGTAGCGTTTTGCACCAGATTTTCGCTTTCGGCGGCAAAGCCCAGCATCCATTGATGCGTCCTGGCGTTGCTCAAGGCTGCCAAAATGTCAGGGGTTCTAAGCAGCACAACGGTTTCGGGCGCGTCCTGTTTTTTTACCTTTTGCGGCTCAAAGCGTTCGGGACGCTGGTCCGCCACAGCGGCAGCCGCGCAGACTCCATCCATATCCGGCCATAGCGCCAGGCATGCGTTCAGCATTTCTTCAGCGCTCCGTACGCGGATTGTGTCAATGCCCCAGGGCGCGGGCAATTCTCCGCCAAGTATTAGATGCACAGCGGCGCCAGCATCCCTGAAAGCCCTTGACATCTCAATACCCATGCGCCCTGTGGATCTGTTTGTCAGCGTGCGGACAGGGTCTAAGTCTTCATGAGTAGGCCCGGCCGTGACCATTACGCGCTTACCTGTAAATTGTTTTAATGGCGCGCTTCCCAGGGCGCCGATCGCTTCAAAAACCTCTTCCACGCTGGCTAATTTGCCCGTCCCTTCTTCACCGCAGGCCAATACGCCCGACGCCGGATACACCACGTGGTGTTCATATCCTAATAAAACCGCGATGTTTTTTTGAACGGCAGGGTGGCCCCACATGGCTCTGTTCATTGCCGGGGCCCATAACACTTTGCACTCAGCCGCTAATAACAGAGTTGAAAGCAAATCGTCCGCCAATCCATTTGCGGTTTTGCCAATGATGTCTGCGGTTGCGGGTACAACCGCCAAAATGTCAGCCCACCGGGCCAGGTCAACGTGCTCTACCCTGGGGTTGGGCCGCCACTCGTGGTATTCGGGGTTTGCTCCAAAGCACGGCTCTCCGCTGAGGGTTGCCAACGTGAGCGGCGTTATAAACCTGCTGCCGGCGTCTGTCAAACAACAGCGTACATGGTGTCCGGCCCGCACAAGCATACGAATCAGGTCGCCGGCCTTGTAAGCGGCAATTCCACCGGTAACGCCAAGAAGAACTTTCATTTGCGGTATCCAAAGCGAGGGTCAGCACATTTGTAAATCCGTGATCTCTAACGCCTTCTCGACTCCCCGACCAGAACGGCGGATGACTGTCCATTGCCGCAAGCGTCTGAAACTTTTACCATGATTCGGTCGCCGCGCAAACGCTCCATGGGTATCTGAAGGTTAAAGTGTTCTTCCAACTGGTCAAAGACGTTGTCTTCGGGCAGTATATTAAGCCAGGTCTCACCGTCAACGCTGATGGCGGCGTCTTTTATCACGGAGCTTTCGTCTTTGGCCGTAAAGCGGACGCGGAGACTATCGCCTTCCATAACGGCGGAGGTCTCAGGTATTGTCGGCGGCGTGTGGTCAATCACAAATGAATTTGTGCGCCACGTACCGGTCAGCGCAGCGTTAAAGGGCTGGGACGGCGCGTCTGTGGCGATAACTTCCAGGCGATAGCGGCCATCCGGAACCGGCAGCGTGTCAAATGTAAAAAAACTTTCCCGCCACTCCTTTTCCAATTCAATGGCCGAACCTCTTTCGGGTATGAGGCGGATACGAAAACTCAGCTGGTCGTTGTTTGGGTCGCTGACGCGGAATACAAATGCCTGGGAACCTCGCCTGTAGCTGCGTTTTTCCGCGCCGCCCCAGCCAAGGGCCGGTATCAGTTTTTGCGTTTCCAGCGGAATGCGCTCAATGCCAACGTCTTCCGGCGGGGATTGGCGCTGGATTACAATGCCGGACGGCATCACGTCAATGCTTTCCCACACAGGGGCCAGGTTGCGGTTGGCGTAGTGCGCCCTTATGCCTTCAACTATCGGTGTGCCGCCGCCCCTGTTTGAAGTTAGTTTGATTCTGAATTGGGCAAATCGCGTCGGTTTCATTTGCAGCCGTTCGCCGGGCCGCAGGGGGGGACTCCATGAACCCCAGGTGCTGTCTGGCGTTTCAGTTGACCCCACGCGAAATTGTAATTCCGCGTTTGTACCCTGGGGTATTTCGGCGTCGAGGTACAAGCGCCCCCAGTCGGCAATTGGGTTGGCGCGCAACGGTGGGCTGTCCAGGGCGCCCTCGGTTGCGGACGCTTCTGACAACAGATGAATTTCAGCAGGGTTTGACGCGACGACCATCATGTCTGAGCCTGCAAGCAAAAAAGACGTTACCTGGGCAGCCCCCAGGTCCTGAATTACAGAAAAGGGTTCTGTTTCTCTCAGTCTTTCGGACAGAGGAATGGCAAAAATTCGGCTGCGATTGCCCGTGCCAATCAACAACTGATCCTTCCAGGCAATCATGGAAAAAACCTGGCTTCGGCTGCTCGTCCAGAGGACTTGGGGAATGCGCTCTTTGTCCAGCCTTAAAACGGTCGAACAAACAGAGGCATCGTTAAATACTAAGTAGCCTTCACGGTTTTCCAGTTTTCCGGCGCTCATTTTTTCGGCAAGTCCCTGGTTGGCCCCAACGTATAACTGCCCGTCCTGCAGCGTCAACGCTCTGACTTCTTCAAAACCAGTAGTTGCCAGCACTTCAACCTGCTCGCCTACCTGAGTGAATCTGACAACCAACCCGTTGCCATGTGTGCCTAAAATCCAAACGCCCGGGCTTTCTTGAATGATCGTTGTAAAGGCCGTTTCTTCCGGTATGGACGCTAATCTTCTGGCAATTGAATTTTCACGCGCCAAATAGAGCATGGCGCCTCTTTCGCCGCCCCCCGCAATGAAGACGTCGGTTCCATTAGACGCCAGAGACCAAATCACCCTGGCGTCAACCTCGCCAAATGGCCTTGAATCGCCGTCGGGCCTGATGCGGTGCAATTTCCCATCAGCGCTGGTGGCGGCAATCAAATCATTGCCCAGGCGCGTCATGGCAAAAACCATCCCCCCCTTTAACTGCGTAAGGGGTCTTGCCTGTCCGCTGGAGTAACGGAATATTTTTCCCTCTGTTCCGGCGGAAAGGTAAGCGCCGCCCTGTCCATCAGAGACAGCGCACCACACGACGCCCTCGGGCAGTTGGGCGGTTCTCCTTGCGTTGGGCGCCAGGCGCAGGCGTCCATCCGCGCTGATGCGCACGCCTTTTACGTCAGCCCCAAGCCAGTCATTAAAGGTTGAAAAAGTTGCCGTGACTTGCTGGGCGGCCACATTGGCGCAGGCGCAAAGGGCTATGGCGATGGTGATTATTAAACGGTTGATTGTCATTTGTGCAGGCCTATTTACAAGAAACACGGTTGATGCAACAGACAGAAAGTCCAATGCGGGCTACTCAATTTCGATTTCAAGCGTTAAAAGTCCCTGAACCTCGCGCTCCAGAGGCATCGCGGCGCGACCAAGCACTCTGCGTTGCAACCTGTTGGCGGAGGTATCCCCGTCTGAGAGCAAAAGACTGCCAATTGAAGGCGGGACGCCTTCAATCCTGTTGCCCCTTAGACCGGCCCCGCCCTGGGCTTGCGTCAAAAATGCGTATGCGTAGTTGTTTTTCAGCGTTCCATTTAGGAGCAAGACCATCTCCGCCAAAGATGTATAGCGTATTCTCTCCCAATCAGCGTCGCTCCTCAACAAGGAAAGACCATCGCCTACTTGCAGAATTGCCTTGCCCGGCTTTGCCGAAAGTGGAACTGGCACGTTTAACGTGGCTGTTTCCCTGACGCCCTGTATATTCTGTTGCGTGATCAGCACGGGCAGCGTCTGGCCCCGCTTAATCCTTGCATTTAGCGGTCTCAC
>JAISSN010000072.1 GCA_031273105.1 Holophagales bacterium
TCAAAATAAAGGAACTCCATGCACCCAATTCTCTTTCGCATAGGCTCTTTTGAAGTTGGCACTTACGGCCTTATGTTGGCCCTTGGCTTTTTGGCCGCCCTCTGGCTGGCTAAGCGACTGGCCAGGCAGGACGGCTTGGCCCCCGACGCCATGGTTGACATAAGCCTGACGGTGCTGATTGCGGGCATAGTGGGCGCAAAGGCTCTGATGATTTTGGTGGGGCTGTTCAGCGGCGAATCTCTTTCCCAGGTATTCAGCCTGAGTATGTTAAGGGCCGGCGGGGCTGTTCACGGCGGCATATTGGCCGGCGTCGCCGCGTTTTTCTGGAGAGTGCGCGTTCTCAAGTTGCCCTTCGCCAAAACACTGGATTCACTGTCTGCCGCAGTTCCTCTCGGTCAGGCCATTGGCCGCCTTGGATGTCTTGCGGCCGGTTGCTGTTATGGATCGTTCTGCCAGGAACCCTGGGCCATCACCTTTCACAACTACGACGCCGCGCGATTCGGCACGCCTCTGGGGGAACCCCTGCACCCGGTACAGGCCTACTTTGGCCTGTCAAACCTCATTATTCTTGCAGTCCTGCTTACATTCAGGCGTTTCAGGAAATTCCCGGGGCAAATTGCCTATCTGTATTTCATACTTGAGGGCTTATTTCGTTTGGTTCTTGAAACCTGGCGCGGAGATATTGACCGGGGCTTTTGGCTCAACGTCTCCTGGTTGTCAACCGGGCGCATAACCGCCATCATATTTATCCTGATCGGCGTCGGAATTTGGGTTTGGTCCAGCCGCGCTGTAAAACCTCCGGCGGCGCGGGCAAAAGCATAGAAAAAAGTGAACGGCTGAGAGTGGCTATAAAGGTTGAAATCACCGAAAACAAAGGGCGGCTGGATAGGTTTTTGACAATACTGCGCCCTGACATACCGCGCAGCCGCTGGGAGTCCTGGATCAAAGCAGGCAAGGTAACGATAAGCGGCATTCCCGCCTTTAAAAACGGTCAGGCATTAAAAGCGGGCGACGTGCTGGAAACAGACCTGCCCGACTTAGCGCCCCCGGCGGCGCACCTGTTGCCGGAGCCGATGGATTTGCCCACGCTGTTTGAGGACAACCGCTTGTGGATTATAAATAAGCCTGTTGGTCTGGTGGCCCACCCGGGGCCAGGGCATCCGTCGGGTACGGTTTTAAATGCGTTATTGGCCAGAATCGGTTCGGCCGGCCTGCCTGGAGAAAACGGCGACGATGGGGGCGAAGACGAAACGCAGCTTTGGCCCGGCCTGGTTCATCGCCTGGATAGGTACACATCAGGCTGCCTGGCTATGGCAAAAGACGAAGAGGCCAAGACCTGCCTCCAAACCCAGTTCAAGGCGCGTACGGTGGAAAAAACCTACCTGGCTATTGCGCGCCAATCCCGCAAATTGCCTGAAGTGGGGAGCCTCCTGATAGACGCGCCTATTGCCCGTCACCGCGTGGATCGCGCCAAGATGACTATTCAATCAAAGGGCAGGCAGGCCCGGACCAGGATAAGGACTTTAGGTCGTTCAGGGGGCTTGGCTCTGGTATCCTGCGACCTTTTAACAGGCCGTACACATCAGATACGCGTTCACCTGGCAAGCCTTGGCGCGCCGCTCCTGGGCGATCCCCTCTATGGCGGAGCTTCAGCGTGGCAGGATTTGGAGGGCAACCCCATCGAATGCCCTCATCCGGCCCTCCATGCCTGGAAACTGGCGCTAAACCACCCCAATGGGGAGAGAATCAGCGTAATGGCTGATATGCCGGATACATTCAGGAGTCTTTTGTCCGCCTTTGAATTAGAGCGGTTCAACCTGAATTGAACGCGGCTTGGTATAAAATCACCCATCGGCGTTGATTTTTTTAATCAGTTCCTCTAAAACGGCGTCGGCTTTGTCGTTGTCAATCTGGCAGGTTCCGGCGGCGGGATGGCCGCCTCCGCCGTACTGGAGCATCAGCTCGCCTATATTCGTTTTGCTGGCGCGGTTCACTATTGACTTGCCGGTCGCGAATACTGTGTTCTGCTTTTGCAGGCCCCACATCACATGGATGGATATATTGATTTGAGGAAACAGCGCGTAGATCATAAACCTGTTTGTGGCCCATATGGTCTCTTCGCGTCTCAGGTCCAGCACAACCAGGTTTTGATACACAGTAGAGCATCGTTGAATTTGCTCCCTGGCCTTTTCGGAGTGGTCAAAGTAAAGGTGCACCCTATCTTTCAGGTCCGGCAGCTCTAATATTTCGTCAATGGTGTGGTCTTTGCAGTATCTGATGAGATCCATCATCAGGGCGTAATTGCTGACTTTGAATTCCCGAAAACGGCCAAGGCCGGTGCGCGAATCCATCAGGTAGTTGAGCAAGACCCACCTTTTGGGATTCAAAATTTCATCAATGGAAAACTGAGCGGAATCAGCTTTGTCAACGGCTTCCATCATATCCGGGGGAATATTCGGGAATGTCTTTTCGCCGCCGAAATGGTCATATACAACCCGCGCTGCGGATGGGGAGTTGGGGATAATGATGTGGTTCGGATGCTCGCCAACGTTCCTGATGGTTTCAGACAGATGGTGGTCAAAAGCCATGTGAGCGCCTTCCACGTAAGGCAAATTCGTGGTTATGTCCCTTCCGGTGATTTCAATCTTTCCGTCCTGCATATCCTTGGGATGAACAAAGCGTATGTCGTCAATCATCTCAAGTTCATTGAGCAGCACGGCGCAGACCAAACCATCAAAATCACTGCGCGTTACGAGGCGGTACTTTTGCTGGTTCATGACACTCCATTCCTCCGTGTTGATAATACCAGTATTGCCCTGTTTTTTACCAGACCATTAAATTTAGTTTAATGAGAGCATCCTCTTCAGGGGTTTAAGCGCCTTTTGGCGCAGCGCCTCGTCCATGACGATTTCAGGCTTGAGGTCTCGCAGGGCCAGATAAATTTTCTCCAGCGTGTTGAGCTTCATGTACGGGCACAGGGAATAACTGCAACCGCTGTCAACAGGGATGGGTATTAGCTCCGCGTCCGGCCTCAGCTTCCGCATCTGGTGCAGAATCCCCGTCTCAGTCCCGATCAGGAAAGCCTTAGCCTGATTCCCCGTAACGAATTTAAGCATCCCTGCCGTAGAGCCTGTAAAATCCGCCATGGCGGTTACAGAGGCGTCGCATTCGGGGTGGACGATTAGTTTTGCTTCCGGATATTTGGCCTTCAGCGCGGCAATCCGCCTGGTTGTAAATTGCTCATGGACTATACAAAACCCCGGATACAATGCCATCTCCCTGCCTGTCTGTCCGGCGATCCAGCGGCCCAGGTGGCGATCAGGGGCAAAGACGATCCTTTTGTCGGAGGGAACGCTGTTTACAACCCTGACGGCGTTGGAACTGGTGCATATAATATCCGAAATAGCCTTGACGGCAGCAGAGCAATTTATGTAGGTGATTACAACGTGGTCAGGATAATCGTTGAGCCACTCCCTGAAAATTTCGGCGTGGCATCTATCCGCCAGTGAGCAGCCGGCGTTCAGGTCGGGCAGCACAACCGTTGAATCGGGATTCAGGATTTTCGCGGTTTCAGCCATGAAGTGGACGCCGCAGAACAAAATCACGTCTGCCTTTGCTTTTTGCGCCTCCTGGGCCAGTTGGAGGCTGTCGCCCACGAAATCCGCCAAGTCCTGCACCACAGGCTCCTGGTAAAAATGGGCCAGGATTAAAGCGCGTTTTTCATCGCGCAGACGTCTGATTTCGGCAATCAAATCCAAATCGGCGTCAACGCTGTTAAGGTCGGGATAATATGGCGCGTTTCTCATGGGAATATATTGTAATCTTTCTTGATTTTGATTGCATTCCCCAATCTTTTCTGACCTCTATCGCCACTCAGCCTTGCTTCTGCATTTTCCCGCGCTTCGCCTTCGGTACAGATACCGCGTTAAACCGGACAGGCCGGGGATAGAAAGCAGGCAAGCGCGCCATCGCCAGCCTGGAAGCCGTCTGGCCATTTGCAGCCATGCGTCTCCAGCTACAAATATTCTGCGGGTGGACGCGTCTATGCAGTGGATGGCTTCGTGCAGCGGAAAGCCGCCCAATTCTGGAGCCATCCGCAATAATTCGGGATTCTGGATGGGGAAAAACACTATCTGCCCCCTGGTATCGCGCTCCCTGGCCCAATCCGCCACGGAGCGGCAAAAAGGACACTCAACGTCATAAGCAATAAGCAGGACAGAAGGCGTCACGATTTCCCTTTTCTCAGTCATACCCTGTACACCTTCATTACCTCATCCCCCAGATGATTTATGACCTTGACGGCTATGCGGCCTGAACCTGGCTTATCGAAGGGGCGGGAGACGCTGGCGCGCAGGCTGTCCCAGGCTTCCTTGTTTATTTCGCTCCCCAGGGTTGATTGCAGCGCCTTGTAGTTGTCGTTGGCGCCCAAAAAGTAGGCGCGGCGCACAAAGAAGCTCTCTTCGTTGTAGTCCGTGTCTATAAACCAGCAGGCGATATTATCAGTATCATCGCTGCGGACTTCCCCCTTTTGGGGGTCAAAGACGTCCACGCCGTTGATCTTTACGCGTATCTGGTTTTCGCCCACATTCTCAATCTCAATATCCGGCTCGCCAAATACCACAAAGAGGTTGCCCTTGCCCGTGTTCTTCAGTTCTGTTGACATGTGCATGTCGGCGTTTACGCGCGCCTTTAGGATATTGACCCGGCCATAGCCGGAGAGGTCTGTCGTCGTTGCGTCAAAGCTGAAGGCGCATGTTATTAAATCATCAAAATCAGCCAGAGCCGCCTCCTTTGCTGCTGCTTTTAAGTCCTCCAGACCCACGCTGCCAAATTCCGGCCCGATAAATATCCCCGCCCGGCGGCTTATATCCCCCTTGCGGTACTCCCCCTCGCCGCAAATGTAACGGCCAGGCCAGGGTTTGAGGCTGTCAAAGTCAATCTTGCCGTCCCTTGTCGGCTGCTGCACCCCTGCTGCCTTTAACTCTTCAAGTATCATGGAAGCAAAGTCTCTTGCCCCGTCCCGCACAGCCCTCTCCAGGGGATCGTCTATCCCGCCGTTTTCATCAACGCTCAGCATACGGTGGGGCTGCAGGCTCTCCACGGTAAAAGGTCCGGAGACCCGCACTTTTTTCTTATCTATATAGGGCTTGTCAAAGAGGTATTCCGTATCGGCCTTTGCCGCTATAGAGGCGTCTATTTCGCTCTGTCTGGCAATACGCGCCTTCCACCAGGAGGCGTGGAGTTCTTTAGCGACTGGCGGCCACGCCACGCTTGCCTCCCTGGGTACTTCCCACTCCTCCCATTTTTGTTTTAGCGCCGTATTTAGCTGCTGGCGCAATGGCTCCATTACTTCCTGGTATTTTTCCCAGATAACGTCAATTTCAGTGTTATTGGCTATGGATTTAAGCGTGATGTGGGGAACCCGCTCATAGACAAAGCCATGCCTGATGTTGCCGTAGGCTGGCCTGTTTGAGGGCGGCGTTTGGGTGATTTCGGCTTCCTTTGCCTGCCCTTCAGGGGAATCAGACAGGAGATAATAGGGGTAGCGCGCCCCCATGAGCCTGGAGCGGGCCAGGGCTAAGGCCACGCGGGAAGTGTCAATGGTTATCCAGCGCCTGCCCCACTGCTCCGCCACATAAGCCGTCGTGCCTGAACCGCAGGTAGGGTCCAGAACAAGGTCGCCGGGGTCTGTTGTCATTAGGAGGCAGCGCTCAATTACTTTTGGATTAGTTTGAACAACATATATTTTATTTTCTGTAAAAGACCCTGTAATTGTATCTGTCCAAATATTATGGCGTATAGAAATTTGAAAATCTGATATTCTACTTTTGAATCGAATAGAATTTTTTGCTGAAAATATCCTATCAGCCTTTGCAACCCTATATAAACCGTCAAGAGTGACTTTCCAATGGCTTCCTGTTGTGGGGTATAATATTTCTCCTTTAAAATTAAATGGAATCTTATGTGAAGATTCGCCCGGTGAAATTAGAGATACAGACGTAAATGTATAATCATTCTCGTTATATCCAGATGATAACAATACATTATCAGTGTAAATATTTCCTGATATGCTTTGTATCTCTTTATTTCCATATAATTCTCTGTATTTAACCATGTTTTTACATTTGGCATACCATAAGATTAAATCATACACAGGTGGTAGCAACGAACTTGTGGCATATGGTGTTTTTTGGTGGACTATTGTAGCACAAAAATTCCCCTCACCAAACACCTCATCCATAACAGCCCGCACCCTATGCACATTTTCATCGCCTATTTGCACAAAGATGCTGCCGCTCTCCGTCAGCAGATCCCTGGCCGCTATTAACCTGTCCCTTATATAGCCCAGGTAGCTGTGTATGCCGTCCTTCCAGGTATCCCTAAACGCCTTTACCTGCTCCGGCTCCCTGGTGATTTGGTCCGCCTTGCCGTCCTTTACGTCCCGAGTCTTAGTTGACCACTGAAAATTGCTGTTGAATTTTATGCCGTAGGGCGGGTCAAAGTAAACGCACTGCACCATGCCGCGCAGCCTTTCCCTCTCGGCCAAACCCGCCATCACTTGTAATGAATCGCCCAGTATCAGGCGGTTGCTCCAGTTTTGCTCATGTCTATAAAACTCAGTTCTGTCAACGCCCTCGGGTATGCCGTTGAAGTCGGCAAACAGGCTTATATGTTCCTGCTGGGAATGAGGGACGTTTTTCGCTTTGGCCGAGGATATTAACGCGCTCTCCCGCCTTAAATCAGCTATGAGGGCCTTGGGGTGTATTTTTTCCTGGATATAGAGAGGGTAAGCCCGCACAAGCAATTCGCCGCCATCCATGCCGTCAGCGTCATACTTGCCCCGCCATATGAGCTGCGGGTCCAGGTCCGGGTCGCGCCTGTTGTAACTCACGTGAACAGGCGCCAGGTCTCCCTTTCGCGCCACGCTGGAAAGCTCCGTGGTAGGTATGACAAGGCGCTTGGCCTCATCGTGGGTGAATGACTCTATGGTTTTGGTATCAAGGCTTGCCTTTGGTGTTTTTGTGGTCTTTTTTGGCGTTGGCATTGTTTCACTCTTAAGGTAAGCCGCGCAGACGGCGTACGCAGCGTTCCAGGCTTGGGGCAAGGTTCATAGAGGCCTGGATATTCCAGTATTTAGCGACAAATCCGCGCATGAGGGTCATGTATCCCGGCGCAACTATTCCGCCGTGGCCCGGTGGCGGCGATATGCCTTCGCGTATCGCTCTTTTTTTTGAGCCGCTCGCTAAAGCCGCCAGTGTTTTTTTGGGGAGGGTTTCTTCTTCGGGGCATCGCGGCATTTTTGACAGGGCTACGCCCAAAAACTTCGCCATGCCTTCGCGGTCTGCCAGTAGCCAGCTCTCTAATTCGTTTTTGGCGAAGCGGCACAAAAACGATTTGGGGGGATTTGGTATTTTGTCCCAAATATATTCTTTGAGCGCGTTGACAACACAATCCGCCTTGGCGTCTCGAAAATCCGTGAGTACCAATACGCCTTGAGTATCAGTCGCGTAATGGTGAAAACCCGCCGCTTTATTCCTGATATAATCACAGCCTTTCCGTCCATAGACGTTACCCATAGAATGACCGCAAAAGTCAAGCAACCGTCCCGCGACGTCTACTTCCAAATCACCTTCGGCTATCAGGTTAATAATCATGGCAGGGCTTTTAAGGAAAATTGGGATAATTTCTCAATCCCGTTGTAGCGCGTCTTGGGCAGAAGAACGTCAGCCGCCGTGAGGCCGTCTTCCATTGCCTTGGCGTCCAGAGCATCCGCCGTATGAATTTTAGTTCCCTCGGCGTCCGCCTCCAGCCTTAACACTTCGTTAGCGCCTATGCCCGGAATGTTCAACATGGCCTCCGAATGTGTGGTGATGAAAATTTGTCTGACAGCCTTTTTTCTGTCTTTGTCTAAATTTGCAAATATGTCCGGCAACTGACTAACTATGCCTACATGCAGTGAAAGCTCCGGCTCTTCCAACAAAAGAGGGCCCTGGGCGTCAAAGATAGACCAGAGCAGGGCGAGCAGACGTAGCGTACCATCAGAAAAGGATGCTTCGTTTTGGTAGGCGCCATGTGTGCGCCAATGGGCGTAGTTGACCTTCAGATGGGGAAGCCCCGTGGCCTTGTCCTGCTCAACAGCAAGGTTATTAAGCTGGGGTACAGCTATTGATAGCGCTTCGTTTATTTTTTTCAACCGTGCGTCGCGGATTTTGGCAGGAGTATTCCATATTTGCGATACAAGGTCTCTGCCAAAGGGGTCGCTCTTGATAGGCTGCGGCGAAAAATTCTTTGGATCACGCACGATCTGGGGCAGTATGTGCCTGTACTGAATTGATGAAAAAAAATCAGCAATTTCCCGAAATTTCTTATTGGCGTTGACTTGTTCCAATGCTGTCTGGGTAAGGCGCATTTCATCTTGCCTATCATCTTTGTCAGGCCTCTGTAATAATTTGTCCCTCTCGCCGTTTTTCAGCAAAACAACATGCTCTTTTTTTATCTTTGGCGCCCCTTTGCTATCTGAATTGAAAGAGAGTTCATATTCCCAGGTATCATCCAGCCTTACAAAAATACCAACATCGGTTTGTTGTCTGGCGCACAGATAGCGCACGGCTTTCATGCCGCCACGGGCCGCGACAGCCTTTTTAATGCCGTCCTGGGCAACATCCCGCAAAAAACGCAGGACGTCAAGAAAATTGGATTTTCCCGATGCGTTGGGGCCTATTAAAAAAACGCGCTTCCCGCAGTCAGCGTTGACTTCGCCGAAATTCTTCCAGTTTTTCAAGCGAATATTCGTAATAATCATGGCTTGTTCCCTCCGTCACTCATTTGCTTGCTTCATGGGCGCCAGCTTCAAACGCGCTCTTTCTTACTATATCGTCAATCGCTCTCTCTATTTCATAGACGTTTGTTATTTCCGCAAAGGCCCATTTCCCATAGCCCTTCAGGCGATTAACGCCAGGTATCCAAAGGGTTTCCACGGCCTCGCTCTTGGCTTTGTCGTCTTCCAGCCGCTGGCCTTTGATTTCAACGATTAAATTCAACGGGTTATCTTCCCCATATCCATCGTCAACTTTAAGTATAAAATCAGGGATATAAGTTCTTTGCTCGCCTCCGTGGCTATAGGGTATTTCAAAGCCCAGGTTGTAATTTTTTACATAAGCCCTTATTTTTGGATGCCGCTCTGCCACGCGGCAAAACTCGGCCTCCCATTCGCCGTCATAGACGCAGTAATTTAGATGGCAGCGGCATTTTGTCTCCCAGCGGCTCTTTTTAGATGTCTGAAAATTCACGTAGCTTGTTGAGCCTGTGGGGTTATAGGGGTCTAACAGGGCCGAAATTGGGGGGGCTTCGGGATTATCCGCCACGCCCGCCCTTATCACCGCCGAATATATCCTTTCAGAGGCCATCTCGGCTAAGTGCTTCCACTGCAAATAGGCTTCAGATACGCCATCGGAGCATTTCAGGCAGCCATCCAGCCACTGTCCCACTATGGCCTTCAACTGGCTGTACAGATGAAGGGGCATGTTTCCGCTATCGTCCATCCATCTCCGCATACAGTGTTGCGTGAGGCGCATTATCAGCGATGAGCGGCGGATGTAGCTTTTGTATTCCACTTTCAGGTCGTCGGTAGCGCCTATTATGCCGCTTTGTTTTACTTCCGTAGGCCCTACCAGTTCAGGCGTTAGGGTTAGAATAGAATCCTGGCCAAACTCGGCCCGCAGTTGTTCTTTGGGCAGGTCTATGCGATAGCCCATAACCCTGGGGAAGGAGATTTTCCAACAGTCCCTCTCCGGCCGACAAGCCTGCACCCTTACGGAATCAACCACGGGCGCTGGTTTTGCCAGTACAGGTTCAGAAGTAAAGTCAAAGGGTATGCCCATCACGTCGGCGTATTCGGGGTTAAACAGATTATTTTCATTGAGTTCGTATGAGCGGCGGCGCAGGGCGCGGCCAATGACTTGCTCGCATAAAAGCTGCGTGCCAAAGGCCCTCACGCCCAGGACGTGGGTTACATTATTGGCGTCCCAGCCTTCCGTGAGCATTGATACAGACACCACGCAGCGGACGCCGCCGCCCAGCCTGCCTGGCTTGCCCACGGTATTCATCGCTTCCCTTAGTATCGCCGCGTCGTCTAACGATTTGCCGCTTTGCAGGGCGTCCGCCAGTGCGCCGCCGCGCTCGAGCGCCTCCCGGCGGAATCGCTCAATTTCCAGAGCGTATATTTTGCGGAAGTCGTCGCTCAATTTTTCGCCCGATTCTAACTGATGGCTGTCTATGAGCAGCGTCCGCGCCCTTGCGTATGGCTGGCCGTTTTCGTCATAGTTGCTGAAAAGCGGGCATCTGCCCATGACATGCGTTTCGCCGTTATTGGGAACATAGCCTGAAATGTAGTCGTACAGCAGTTTTGATGTTGACGTGTTGTTGCAAACGATGATGAAGCATGGCGGGACGCGCTGATTTTCTTCTTCCCACAACCGATATGTCTTTTCATAGTGCCCATACATGGCGCTCAGGGCGTTTATGAGCAACACGTAATTTTTTTGCTCAAGGGTAGCCGGAGGGTAATTCGCCCTGCCCTTCTTTGGCATATATTTGCCGATGTGCTTCCATAGCTCGCGGAATTTAGGCATCACGCTCGCCGAATCGGGCAGGTTGTCGGCTATGGGTACTCTGGGGAGCTTTACTATCCCGCATTCTATCGCGTCCATCAGCGAAAAGTCGCTCATGGTCCAGGGGAACAACGTGCCTTCTTTCTTGCCCGAGCCGCGCAGGAAAAAGGGTGTGGCCGTCAGGTCAAAAACACGGGAAATACCAAGTCGGTTCTGGACAATCTCAAGGCCGGAAATCCAAAGGCGGGCCGCTTCGTTGTTTTCTTCGGCTTCTTGTGAGGCTTCCCGCTTATCTTCTCCTTCCTGAATTATTATTTCTTCAATGCCGTTTTGTTTGGCTTTGTAGCAATGGTGAGCCTCATCGTTGAACACCATGATATTTTTCATGTTCATCAGGCTACCCATGACGCGCCTGAGCATTTCTCCTTCACTCTCCGCTGTATTAAGGGGCGGGCCGTTCCAACCCTTCAACAGGCCGCGCCCTACGCGGGAAACATCTGTTTTTTCGCGCTGCTTAAAAGCGTGGTAGTTGGTTATGACAATCTTTGCCCGCTGTATGTCCGGGAGCATGTCCTGGGGAATCAGCTCCCTGGTCTGGTAGTAGCTCTCCGCGTCAGTGGGCAGTAAGACGCGCAGGCGGTCTTTGATGGTGATCCCAGGCGTGACGACAAGAAAGCCGTTGGTGAAGGTTTTGCTTTTGGGATGACGCGCGGCGTTGATGGTCTGCCAGGCTATAAGCATAGCCATCACCGTTGTCTTGCCCGCGCCGGTGGCTAGTTTTAGGGCAAGGCGGCTCAGGCCGGGATTGTGTTTGTCGTTTGTCCTGCTCAGGTATTCAATTAATTGCTTGCCCCTCTCGGTTTTCGGGGCGACCTCTGTCAGCCATATAGCTATTTCCACGGCCTCTGTCTGGCAAAAGAAGGGCTTTACGTCGCTGAACTTGTGATGCCGCCAATGCCTGAGAAGGCGCTCTGTTTCAGGCGTTATGCCATAGCCCTTGTAGTCCTTATCGCGCCATTCCTTTACAAGAATACGCAGCGCGTTTATGGTGGTCGCAAGTTCATACTTGTCGTCATCAGTGGATATAGCCCTTGCCGTTTCGTCCTGAAACAACCCAAGATCGGGGGTTTGGGCGGGTTCCGCAACCCTTCCTTTGGATTTTTGGGGCGCTGGGATCGCCGAGGTGTAAAAATCAGCAAGACGCCTGCTATTGGTGATTTTTTGCGTCGGCTGGCCTTCACTGTTTAACTCCCAATGACGGCTCGGCTCTTCATAGGGTGAATTAAGGATAGGCTCTGTAAAGAATTTGTTTGTCATTTTAAGCGTTATAAGTCGAGGTAATTGCAAAACTTCCTGGAAACATCGCAAGCCAGTGTGCAATTTCTGAAAAATGCGGGTCTGGCGTCCGCGTTTCCGGCAAAGCTGGAGGTTTTGCAATTAGCTCAGTCATGACAGGAGGCCTGACATGCAGGGATGAGACATCCTAATGACCAATAAGTAACTCTTTAACCCAGTCGCCGGGCGTCTTAACGCCTTTAGGAGGAATCAAGGCTCTTGTGTAGCGCTTCTCGTTACCCTGGTGGTCTATGATGAAGTCGGATTCTTCCAGGTAAGTGGTAACGGGCAATGTTGCTAATGTTGCTTTGGCTGCTTGAGCTAAATTGGAGGGGATAGGCTCCAGCAGCAGGCTGAAATGTGATTTTTCTAATATGCGCCTCAGCAGGGCGTTTTCCGATTCGTCACTGAACTCTGAATCATGATACAGCACAACGGTTTTTACTTCCTCAGCTTCAACCCTGGACAACAGCTCCTCAAGAGCGTCAAACCTGTAGCCCTGGGCAATAGCGCCGGCTCTGTTTATGACGCCGTCCTCCGACTTTTGAATGGCGGGGTTTTGGATGGGTATCCGCTTATTTCCGTGGGCATAGCGCAGCGACTCTGAAGAGGCCAATTCGCCCAAGCGCTGCAGGGCGTCGCATCCAAAGGTTCCTTGAGCCAGTACGGCGACAGGGCCGTTTGCCTTCATGGTTTGAGCAATATCTGAAACGGCCGCGTCTTTGCCGTTCAGCGTTGGCGAGACCTGTCTTTGGGAGCGGTCTATGCTGTACCTGCGATAGGCATCACGTTCTTCGTCAGAAATAAAACATGTCGGAGTGTTATTTCCTTCTGGTCTTGGGCGGAAGCGCCACAGCCTGTTTCGGTCAACATCGGCCCATATTGGTTTTGCGTCGGCGCCGTGGCGGCTGATGGTTGGTATCGGCTTTAAATACCAGGAACGCTTTTTGAAACGAAAGCTCCTGCTGGTGAGCGCGCCTACAGGACATAGGTCAACCAGGTTGCCCGCAAAGGGGTTGGAATCCAGCGTCAGTCCGGCAAAGGTTGTGATTTCCAGGTGTGAACCCCTGTTGATGGGCGTCAATTCGCATGTTCCGGTAATATCCCTGGTGAAGCGCACACAGCGTGTGCAATGAATGCACCTGTTTTTGTCAATGACTATTTTTGCGCCCAGGTCTTCATAGTCATAGCGGTTCTTCGGCTCCGCCATGCGGCTGTCGCCGCTGCCGTACTGATAGCTGTAGTCCTGGAGCTTGCACTCGCCCGCCTGGTCGCAGATGGGGCAATCTAGAGGATGATTCAGGAGCAGAAACTCCATCACGCCCGCCCGGGCTTCTGCTACAGCCGGGGTGTCGGTGCGGACTTCCATCCCGTCCTCGGCAGGCGTGCTACAACTGGCAACCAGCTTAGACCAGCCTTTTACTTCGACGGCGCACATGCGGCACGTAGCTATGACCTTTAGGCATGGATGGTAGCAATAGTGCGGTATTTCCACACCAGCCGCCCTGCAGGCGTCAATCAAAAGCGCGCCTTGCTCTATGCTCACCGTTCTGTTGTTAATTGTCAGTGTAGTCATGAATTGTTCCGTTAAAAGCTGATGCTAATCCAACATCTTTTTCAGCAATGTTCTCAGTCCTATGTGTTCTTGTGTAATGTCATTCAAGACATTGCCGCTTGGGCGCTGCGGAGGTACAATCAGGCACTCCCTGCAAAGCTCGAGGAATTCATCCAGCGTAAGATTGTGTATGTTGAGGGTTGAAGAGATTATGTTTGGAATAGCTATACGCTGTCTCAACTCGCCGCACGCCTCAAAAGAAAAGACAAACCAGAGGTAACGTTCCGCCTCGTTATGCAAGTCAAAACCAATCGTGCGGGACTCTAAAAAAGTCAGCCCGCTTGAACCGTCCTCCGCAATGTTCTTTATCGCTTTCCATCCGGGAAAACGCCCTTTTTGGACGAATGCGTCTTTAAGCTCTTCCATGGTGTGACGAATTAGAAAGTCAACTTCAACTTGAATCATATGCGCCTCGTAACTCAAGGTCTATATCAGCATGACAGAAACGCGAGCCGCTTGCAAAACCTTTGAGCGCGAATGCAGCCAGGAACGCTTGCGATGCCGTTATCCGCTTTCATAGTGCCGTTCCCCTTGTTGGCGCAAACAATCGGGACATATCGACGCCCTCCAATTTGAGCAGTTTTATTTTTGTTTTTACTCCTCCGGCATAACCTATCAAGCTGCCGTTTGAGCCTACCACCCGATGACAAGGGATGATAATGGAGATAGGATTATGCCCAACCGCCCCGCCGACCGCTTGGCTTGACATGCTTTCCTTGTTCACTTTTTTTGCCATTTTCTTTGCAATATCGCCATAAGTAATAACCCCTCCGTATGGTATTTCACATAATATGTTCCAAACGCCTTGCCGAAACTCACCGCCAATGGGAGCTAACGAAAGTTCGGAAATAGCGGGCTCTTCACCCGCAAAATATTTATCTAACCATTTTTTCACGGCGGTAAATATCGGAATATCATTTTTCGGAGTCATAGCTTCCGGTATTGCGCCTCCGTGATATTTCTGTCCCTCCAGCCACAAGCCGGCAAGGGTTTTACCGTCACTGTTACAAGCAAGCGTTATCATTCCTATTGGCGATGGAAATACTGTTGAATAAAACATTTTCGTTAACGCATTAACGATGAATACATAAGGCAATTTCAAAAATTGTCCCTGACACAGACTTACCGGCCAGGTTGTTGAAACTAGCGGACGAGGCTCCAACCTCAACGCTGCAAAGGTCTGTTAGGCGATAGCCAACTGCAAAACACAAACCTGCCTTTGTATCGCGTTTTCCTCTGATTCTATCTCTGACATCCTTGCCGTCAACCCCTACGCCTTTGGTGATTATGTCCCTGACGGTCCTGGTGTTCGACACCCTGAGACCGCCCTGAAGATAAATTCCGTTACGCCATAGGTCGTGCCTGTACATCAGGCTGACGAAGTATATATCCGATAAATCATCCACATAGCGTGAAGTTTCCGTAATGGTGGTAGTGGGGAAAACCTTGTAGCCGCCTTCCAGCACGCCATGACCTTTAAGGGTTAAGGGATACGCCCCGGCTATGGCAAGACCATAGACCTTGTTTTGGCCAAGCTGATTGTCTTCGGCGTTATTCATCATCCCCGCTGTGAGTTTTAAATGAACGTCCCATGGCTCCTGGGCGCTCAATGGCGCTGTCAGGGCTGCCAGCAGCACGCAAAACAGCGGTTTTTTAAAATCCGTCATAAACCACTCCATCTCACTCTATAAGACGACGGTTTTTAGTTTTCCGCGCCAACTTTTCTCTGCGTCTTAATGCGGGGAAGTTTCATCTGGGCCATGGCAGCGAAGTTGCAGACCTACTCGCCAATGATCTTTATAAGCACTCGTTTATCCCTGCGCCCGTCAAACTCGCCGTAGAAGATTTGTTCCCAGGGGCCGAAGTCCAGCTTTCCGTTGGTAACAGCCACCACGACTTCTCTGCCCATTATCTGGCGCTTGTGGTGAGCGTCGCCATTATCCTCGCCAGTGCGGTTGTGCAGGTAGCCGCCTCGGGCAGGGTCGCTGCCGGAGTTAAAGGGCGCCAGTTG
>JAISSN010000146.1 GCA_031273105.1 Holophagales bacterium
GGGCACTGATAAAATCCACGGCGCGGCCAGGTTTGGCATTGGCCCCTTTAACAACGAAGAACAAATAAAAAAAGTGATTGAAGCCGTCGCGGAAATAGCGGAGGGCCAAAGGCGCAGGATTCCGTTTCTAAATCAAAATTGGAATTAGATTACTACAATTTTCACTTAGTGTCAACAGACTCTAAAATCGGGCCTCCGCATTACTGATTTATATTGTTTAACCAAGTCCCTATCTATCCAATTCCCCGGCGATTATATTCATTGAACCCATCTCGGCCAGGAAGTCGGCCAGCAGGCGGCCCCTGATTTTGTCTTCGATGCTGTTGAATATGGGGTAGCAGGGCGGACGAACGTGAATGCGGTAGGGGCTTTTGCCGCCGTCGGAAATGATATAAAAGCCCAGTTCCCCATTGGCGGCTTCCGTGGCGCTGTAAACTTCGCCAACGGGTACTTCCATGCCGTGCATGACCAGCTTGAAGTGGCGAATGAGGCTTTCCATGCTCGTATAAACTTTGTCCTTTGGCGGCAGGGCCACCTTGTAGTCGTCGGTTATCACAGGGCCAGGGCCTATCTCCTTGAGGCGCTTGAGGCATTGCTTCACGATGAGCAGGCTCTGGCGCATTTCCTCTGTGCGAACCAGGTAGCGGTCGTACACGTCGCCCGTTGTGCCAACCGGAATGTCAAAGTCGTATGTTTCGTAGTCCAGGTATGGCTGTGCCCTTCGCAGATCGTGGGGCAGGCCGCAGGCTCTCAGGCAGGGGCCTGTGTAGCCCCAGGAAACGGCCTGTTCAACGGTGAAAACGCCAACGCCCTTAGTGCGATCCGCCCAAATTGGGTTGTGGGTCAGCAGGCTCTCCATTTCGTCAATGGTCTTAGAGCAACTCTCCAGCAGTTTTTCGCAAAGGGGTACAAATTCATCGGGAATATCCCTGAACATCCCGCCTATGCGGGTGATGCTGGTGTGCAACCGCTGACCGGCGGCCATTTCCAGCAAATCATAAATTATTTCGCGCTCCTGGAATATATACAGGTATGCGGAAAACGCGCCAATATCAACGGCGTTGACGCCAATGCAGACCAGGTGATCCGAGACGCGAGTCAGTTCTGAAAGCAGGACGCGGAGAACCCTGCTTCGCGGCGGATCTTGTATGCCAAGCAGTTTTTCCACGGCCAGGACGTAGCCGACGTTGTTCTGTATAGGAGAACAGTAATTCATGCGATCCGTGAGGGGGATAAACTGGGCGTAAGAGAGATTTTCGCCTAATTTTTCGACGCCTCTGTGCAGATAGCCGATCACCGGCTCGGCCTTGATGATATTTTCGCCTTCCATTTGAAGGACAACCTGTAACGTGCCGTGTGTGGCGGGGTGGCTTGGTCCCAGATTGACTATCATCTGCCCATCGCGGGCGGGGTCGTTTTCAAAGGAGAGTGACTGCATATAGAACTCGGCTCAAAGGTTATGTCTTTGGTTAATCGGCTAAAGACCTGGCGTGTCCGGCGTAGGACGTTCCCGTGTCTGAACTGCACCAAGTATCTCCTCCGTCCAGCGGGAAATCCTTTTGGAGGGGATGACCGACAAAATCGCTCCACATAAAAAGGCGCGTCATGTTTGGATGGCCGTCAAAGGCGATGCCGAACATGTCAAAGACTTCGCGCTCAAACCAGTTGGCGCATTTGTGGATGCCCGTTAGGCTCGGCATGGATTGGCCCGCAGCCACCGGGGTCTTTATCCGCAGGCGCTCCTGGCTGACCAGGTTTTGAAAATGAACGACAACGTCAAAGCGTGGCTGCCTGTCCGGCCAGTCAACGGCGGTGAGGTCTATCATCAACTGGAATCCCTCGTCAAATATAAATTTAACAACGTCCAGGTACTTTGACGGGTCAATCACTATGGTCTGGTCGCCCCTGAAATAGTGACGGTCGGTAATAGTTTCCGGCATTACTTCATCAATACGCTCAACAATCATGGCGCCTCCCCCTACCAAATCCTGGACTGGCCATTAGCGGCCGCTTCCCTGAACATCTGTTGCAGAGCCTGCTGAGGCGACAGGCCGGTGTCTTCCAGCGCCTGCTGGCGTTCCATGCTCTTATAGAATGCGTCCAAATCGGCTTTTCTGGCCTTGAAGCCCTCCCTCATCATTTTTGCCTGCAGCTCCACGACGCCCTTTATGATGGCTTCGGGCCTGGGAGGGCAGCCAGGAACATAAATGTCAACGGGAATGACGCGGTCAATGCCCTGCAACGCGCCGTAAGTGCGATAGATGCCGCCGGTGGAGGCGCAGGCGCCGACGCAGACCACCCACTTAGGCTCCGTCATTTGGGCGAATATTCTGCGCAGGACTGCGGCCTGTTTATTTGTGATGGTGCCCAAAACCAGCATCATGTCCGCCTGGCGGGGGCTGAAACGCATGGCTTCAGCGCCAAAGCGGCTGAAGTCATAGCGGCACGTCATCAGGCTCATAAACTCAATGGCGCAACAGGCCACTCCAAAGGGCAGCGGCCAGAGGCTGTTCTTCCTGCCCCAGTTGACGACGGTTTCAATAGTAGTGGTCAGCCACCAGCCCTGCTGAACTTTTTCTTCTGTGTTTATTGCCGTGCTGTTCATTCATCGCTCCCATTCAAGCGCGCCCTTGCCCCACACGTAGGCAAAGCCTATCAGGAGCGTGACCATGAACAAGAGCATGGGGATAAAGGTGTGCGGCGCCTTCCTGAAGTTGACGGCCCAAGGTAGCAAAAAGGCGACGTCAACGTCGAACAGGATGAACAGGACGGCTGTCAGGTAGAACTTGACGCTGTATCTTTGCCTGGCGTCGGCTTGTATAAGAGGAACGCCGCATTCGTACGGTGTCAGCTTGTGGGGCATGGGGTTGAAGGGCTTGAGCCTCAAAAAGGGCAGCAGCTTACCCGTCAGAAACAGCGTAAACACGCCCACCACAAGCGCCAGCAACAGCAATATGAGCATTGG
>JAISSN010000175.1 GCA_031273105.1 Holophagales bacterium
ACTACAGCTCAAATACTTTCAATTCCATTTGTGTGCGCCATGCCGTCAACGAAGATTTTTGTAATCCTTTTTGTTTTAATTACCATGTTCTAGGTTTGAAATTCTCTGGCATGTCAGCTATTTTGACAGATTCTCCACTTTGAACTAAAACGAATAATCCGTTTTTATGAGCGTATTTTATGATATTACTATTTATTATTGTACCTGCTACAGCCCCTAGTATATTCCGATTGTTGTTGTATTTATTGAAGTAACTTTTGATTATTTCTATACGTTCTATATGTTCGTCTATGTCTGTTCTGGTTAATTCTGTTTTTACTTCAACAATCATTGAGATTGATCCGTTTTCAAGGTATATGTCAGCTTCTGCTATTGCTTGACCTTCATCACGGAATATTCTGTTTGTTGATGTAGAACTGACATTAAAATTATATCCAAATGTGATGAATTTTGTATGTATTTCTGGTAAAAACATAGCTTCTGTGATTTTGCCGATGGAGTTGTTGAGGCCGCCTATATTTTTGGATAGATTTGAGATTTCTTGCTGTACTTCTCTAAATTGTTTCTGCGTTTCCTGCATGTAGAGCCAGACCTTTTCAAAGGTCATTCCTTTTGCGGCTTCAACAGCTTGTTCTGGCGTCATGTCCATGAATTCCATCCTTTATTACTATCGTGCCATTATAGCCTCACTATGAGACGTTTTCAATCAATTTTTCACTAGAGCCGTTCAACTTGGAAAAAGTTGAACCGCGCGGTGTGCGTAGGCTGCTCTCCAGCCCCCGGCCTGAAACCAGGTTGATTGTATTTTTTCGGCTTTTTGGGTTTGGCCTGTTTTGTCGTATGCCTCACAGAGCGGCTGGATGTACTGGTCCCAAAGTTCACTCGTCAGCCTGTGTTTAATATCTTCGCCTTCATCGGCCATTTTTTGATACGCCTCCCAAATGGGCGCCAGTAATTTGATTATTTCTGTCCAGGCGTCCATTGACTGATAGCTCTTGATAAGGCCTGGGTACAAAAAGGCCGGCGGAAATCCCGTTAAGCCAGGAACAGGCGTCAAAGATGACATAAATAATGGCAGCGAACGATTTGGCAAATAGGGACTGAACATGCCCCAAAATTCCCACAGGTTTTTTGAATGGGGCTGTTGGGAGAGCGCGTTTTCTACCAGGGTAATATTTCTTGCGGCGAATTGTTGCAAAAGGCGGCTGTTTTTGATAAATGGCAGCTTAAACTTAACCATAAACGTGATTTCAGGCCGTAAAATTATTTGTGAAAACGAAGCATTTGCTAAATTTACAAATTCTCCCCATATTTCCAAATCGGCGGGCGCGGTTAATAAGTTATCTGCGCCCATCTCGGCGACGGGCGTCCTGATGTTGCCAATATGCGCTAATTCATCTAACAGTATGGTTTTTGCCGTTACTGATTCCGGGTTGTTTTTTACAAATTCCCTGAAAATTTCCAGGCGCGTTCTTATATTCATGCTGCTTAAAAGGCTCATGATGTCATCAAATGTAGGAATTGAATTGCCGCCGTGATAATATTTTGCGTCTTCGTCGAGTAATCCCCAAGTAAACATGTTGTATGACAAGCCTTCACGGTCAATCAGCTCTCTGGCAATGGGATCGTTGGGCGCCATTACGGCTGAAATGATAGAGTATTCGGGCAATTTGCCTTGAAGCACAAGTGATCGAGTGTGCTGCTTGAGTAATTCAGATGGGTCAACAGGGGGCGGGGCGGCTTCGGGCTGTGTTTCAGACTGGTTATACTGTGTCTGGCTGCTTTCGGGCTGCGCTGTTTCACGCGGATTGTTTTCAGGCGCGCCGGTTCCAGACGCGCTAACGGCAAGGTGGTTTGTTTCAGTTGTGTTAGCTTCAGGAGATTTATTTTCAGTCGGACTGGCTTGAGGCAAATTGTCTCCAAAATGGTTATTTGCAGAGGGGTCAATCACCAATAAATTCAAGTAACCGCTGTAGCACATGTCTTTAAGGCGATTGGGTTTAAGATTGATTGTAAGCGTGTTTCCCGCAATGGGATCGCCTAAAAAGGATTGTATTTCGCCTTCAAGGGCGGGCGCTTCGGGTTGAAAGCCAGCAGGAAATGTATGCTTATGAGTCTTTGCCATTTCAAAGGCCAGTTTTGCCTCGCGTTCAAAAACAGGCCTGGACGATATATCGAAATAAATTTCATTTGCTTTATCAAAGTCCTTATTGTGCAAACAGGCTTCAAACAATGGCAATATTTGCTCTTTCCAGAAATAATCTTTTTGCGCCGACAAAAGTCTGGAGCTGGATGCAGGCTGACCACTTACGGGAGCGAACAAACTTAAGGATAACTGGAGGCCGCGCCAATTGGGCCACATGTATTCTATGACCATTGACCAGTTATTAGTCGCCCTTGCCTCTTTAGTCATCCAGTCAGTCACTTGAAACGGAGGCCATTTATGGTTAGATTCTTTTGGGGGTGGGGCTATTTGAGGTAAAAAGTCCATGATTCGTCTATTGGTCGCTTTGGCATATTCCAGCCACATAGACCAAAGGCCAAAATCAACCGGCCTGCGTTTCAATTCGTCCTCTACGCGGGAAATGTTTTTTTTGTAAATCGCTGTCATGATTGGGCTATAGAGGGCCATGCTTTCCTGAGAACGCCCTCGGCTAAAATAATAATCCGGCAATATTGACAGCCACTCGCCAGAATTAAAAGAATTGCTGATTAATGAAGCGAGTTCTCCCCAAATATTTTCATCGGCGTCAACCGTCAGTTTTTCTTTTATATCCGGCGGTATTGTCGTGCCCAGCGGGTTGCTCATCAGGTCTTTTGAAGCTATGTTCAGCGCCCTGGCAGTTTTTTGATTGGCGCGCCTGAATAGTTCGCCCATGAGCGCCAGGCGCGCGTCCAGGTTATTTGGATTAAATGCTAAAAAGCTCTTTAGTGATACAATTCTATTTGGGACGCCAGCCCGCTCGAATGCGGCTTTTATTTCAGCTGCTGTTGGCTGCCCGATGCCGGAGGCTACCATGCCGCCCTTATAATAAAACGCCCATGCGAATGAATCGTCCCAGGATAATTCGAGGTTCGCCCTGACCAGATTATCCGGCGTACCATCAAAATCCAGTATGAGCGGATTCCATCCCAAAAGCCTTTTATCATCAACAGCGGTGTTTATTTTTGATAAATCCGCTTTGCCCTTTATGTACAGAATTACGCCGCCGGGGTTGTTATTTATTTGTGAGACAACTCTGTCAAGTGAATCCTGACCAGAAAGGTTCAAGCTGGCAGCGGCGATAAGTGCGGGTACCGTGATAAGCATATTGTCACCTAAATAAAACAATCAGACATGAATCATTTCGCGTCTAAGTCTTTAAGTTTTTCCTGCAACCGCTCCAGAAGGGACTTCAGGCGCTCCACTTCTTTTTCAACACTCTCTTTGCGGTCGTCGGCGATTTCGGAACGCTTGCCCAGATACACTTTGGCTTTGGAGTCTGGAGACAGGTAAACGCCTTCGCCTGGAGCGACAAGAACGACCTCGTGCTCGATAGAGTCAAACAATTCCCCGTCCAAAAAGAATTTTAACCCCTTTGATTTTTCTTTCAGACTCTCTTTGAGTTCCTCTCTGAATTTTTCCCATTCTTCTTTGGACAATTCTCCAAAACTCTTATTTAACTTTGTAACGTCCAACTGGTTGGGGCCAAGGACTTCTACCCTGAATTTCGGAAAATCCACGTTTGATTCCAAGCCCTGTCTCTTTAGCCGGACCCTTATGTCCTTTGCGGCAGTCTCAATATCTTCAAACTCTCCTTCTGAAAGTCTGGATATGCTCTCTTGTACCCTTTTCAGGCTTTCCGCCAATTCTTCACTGTTGAAATTAAAATTTGTGAAAGGCTCATTCCACGTTTCATCGTTAAGGCTAACAACTCCAACGCTTATCGGGGCTATATCCGCAGAGTGTCTGTTTGAATAGTAGATTACGCTGGAATCCTTGCCGTCCTTGCCGTCTTCCGCAATTTCAAAACTGATCTTGTTTTCATCCTTTATGACTACCCGCTGTGGTTCCTGCACTCGCCGGTTATCGCTCTCAAATCCCCAGAGGGCGCTTGCGCCCACAAATAAGAATATAGCAGCCGCCGTTATCCCGGCGCGAAGGCCGTAAATCGTTGGTTCTGTAACGCAAAGAAGGCGTTGTACGCGTTTCATAAGTGAAGCTCCGTTAGCCGCGGGGGCCATTTGGGGCGGGTTATAGCCAACCCGCAAGGTTTCTAAAGCGGCCAGGGCGCTGGCGTAAGAGATTGGACTGCCTACGTACTTTACAGCCGCGTCGTCACAGCAATGCTCGCGCAACTCGCGTATCTGGCCCGATAACCACCACGCTGCCGGGTGGTAAAAAAACAGCGCCTCCGCTATTGATTGCAGGAGGTTCACGATAAAGTCATGACGCCTGACGTGAGATAGTTCGTGGACCAGAACAGCCTCCAGGGCTTCAGGGCTTAAGCGCAGCAACGCTGAAGCCGGAAGAAGCACAACGGGCGCTATCCAGCCCAGGGCCATTGGCGCGCTCACTCTGTCAGACACCAGCAGACGCGCCTTTCGTGCGACGCCGAGCAGTCTGGAAAGACCGTCAACGCGCCATTGCCATTCCGATGGCGCGGGTGCAGCCCTGCGTTTAATGCCGAGGTAAAGCCAACACCACCCTCCAAACAGACGGATTGAAAATACCAGAATCCCAATCATCCAGCCAATAGACAGCCAGGGAATATATGGAATGACGTACGTCAGCCATACGTCTTGGGTGGCTGCGATTGTTGCCCCAACGGACGCTGCGGCTGTTTGGGTCATTACAGGGGACTCCGGAATTGCCTGGTTTGCCAGGTATGCGTACGTGCCTAATGCGAGCGCGACCATAGCGCCAAGGGCGACGCAGGCGACCAGATACTTGGTTTGGGGGCTTTTTTTGCGTAAAATACGCAACAGGATTGCCGCCAAAACAAATATTAGCGCGCCCTGCCATAGCGAATGCAGCAGGGTCCAGCCCAGACGCTGAAATTCGGGGGATTGCCAGAGGCTGCTCATTGTGTTTCCTCCCTTGCGCGGTCGAGCAACTCGCGTATTTGCTCCAGTTCCTGTTGTGAAGCCGGACGCGCGCTCAACGCCTGCATGACCAGTTTCTTGGCCGAGCCGCCAAAAGCCCGGGCCAAAAGGTCGTCCACCAGTGAGCGCTGCGTCTGATCTTCTGTCTGGACAGGCGCGTACACATGGCTGCGCTCCGACTGGTCGCGCGTCACCAACCCCTTATCGGTCATTACCTGCAAGCACTTGAGTACCGAGGTATAGCCAAGGTCTTTTTTCTTGCTCAACACAGCGTGTATCTGGCGCACCGTACTTGGCCCATCCTGCCATAGCGCGCGTAATACAGCTAATTCAGCGTCTGTGGGGCGAGGGATGCTCAATGGGAACTCCTAACAAGCTACGCTAATAAGCGTACGACGATCAACGTATTATGTCAATGATGAAAAAATGTGACAAGTTCCCAAAACGGCGTGATGTTTTTTTAATAAAAATTTCATTAACCGGAGTACTATAGCCATAAACTTCATTTGCTATTCATGACACTGAAGGCAATCAGCATAACCAAGCCGGAAGCGAGAATTGCCTTTTCGCCCCCAAAACCGATCAAAAAATTTCCGCATATGGCTCCAAACGCAAACCCCGCAATAACCGCAAAATAGAAAAGGCCTTTTTTAAACGCGATTTTATCTTTAGTGAGTCGATATTCTAACATGGCGTGTACGCCGGAACGCAGATTACCAATGCACATAGTAGTCGCTATTGGCATTTCCACGCCGGTGTTGCGAATCTTGCGGAAACTCTCTACTTGCGCTCCGCAGGCCAAAGATATAAGGCTGTTTGCTAAAAGGTTGAGTGATTGGGGAATAAACGCCACATAGAAGAACAGAAGCGCTTCTACCAAGACAACAATTTGCCGCCAGCGTACGTGCGGCAGGTTTTCATAACGAAATTGCAGTATTGATGCAAGAGCAATGCCAACCGCAAAAGCTATAACCGGAAAAATATAATGAATCGCCGCTGTGAAGTTGTCGGTCGTAAGATTAACGCTGAACAACAATATATTTCCGGTTTGAGCATTGGCGAATACGCCTCCGCGCTCCAGATAACTATATGAGTCCATCAGTCCGCCAGACAAGGATAACAACATTGCCAGCCATAAAGAATCGGATATATCCCATTTGTTTTGCATTGCGCCCTCTCGCCTCACGAAAATACTACCCTCTCCATTTTGTTTTTTCAAATTCGCATTTTTTACACCGATTTTACGCCCAGGAATCAGATTTGAACCAGTGCTCCTTCATGCTCATTCTCTAAGGAGGGTCAACATGCGATTGATCTTAACATCACTGGTTGCTCTAAGCACCGTTATAGGCCTGCAGGCGCAGGCTGTAAAACTCGACGGCAACCTGCCTCAGTACAAAAAGGTGGCCGGCGTAACCGGAAACCTCAACTCCATAGGCAGCGACAGCCTGAATAACCTGATGTCGTTCTGGGTGGAAGCGTTCTGTAAAGAATACCCCAACGTCAAGATTCAGGTGGAAGGCAAAGGCTCCGGCACGGCGCCGCCCGCCCTCATAGAAGGCACCGCCCAGCTTGGCCCCATGAGCCGGGAGATGAAGAATGAAGAAATTGACCAGTTTGAAAAGAAATTTGGCTACAAACCAACCAGAATAGCTGTAGCCATTGACACGCTGGCCGTGTTTGTCCACAAGGACAATCCCGTCAAGGAATTCAGCCTTCAGCAATTAGACGGCATTTTCTCCAAGACATTCAGAGGCGGCGGCAACGAAATTAAGACCTGGGATCAGGTTGGCGTCAAAGGCGAGTTTGAGGGGCGTCCTATCTCTCTGTATGGACGCAACAGCGCATCCGGCACTTATGGCTACTTTAAAGAAAACGCTCTCTTTAAAGGCGACTACAAGGACACCGTAAAGGAACAACCCGGCTCTTCCTCAGTAGTGCAGAGCATTTCCACTGAAAAATTCGCCATAGGCTACAGCGGCATCGGCTATTTAACCTCAGGCGTCAAGGCTGTGTCTCTTTCCAGCAAAACCGGCGACAAGGCCTACGCGCCGACTTATGAAAACGCCCTGAACGGCAACTACCCGCTGGCCCGTTACCTGTACATCTACATAAACAAGCCAAAGGACGGCCTGGCGCCAATAATCCGCGAATTCATCAAGTTTGTCCTTTCCAAAGAAGGTCAGGAAATCGTGGTGAAAGACGGCTACTTGCCCCTGACGTCCCAAATGTCGAGTGATGAACAAAAGAAGCTATAATTACTCATTATGGGTAACGATCCCCACAGAGGCTCGGCGAGGGTCAAGAGGTTAGACCGTTTCATGGCCTGGCTGATTTCCGCCGGCGGCGTCTTGATAATCGCCGCCGTGCTGGGGATCATGATTTTTATTACGAAAGAGGCCCTGCCGCTCTTCCGCAACGCCAAAATAAAGGACCTGCCCACACTGGCGGTCCCTGCGTCTGACGCGGTATTCCTTGATGAATCAGGCAAATACGCCGCTACTTTCAGCCTTGGCGGAGGCTTCCGGTGCTGGCCCCTGGAACAGCAGGCCGGGCTTGCTGATATTGATGCCAGCGGCCAGCCGCCCCTGCCCTGGAAAAATATTTTTACAAACGGCGCAAACGGCAGGGTAGCGCTGCAGGGATTCGACGGCAAGGCATACGCCGCAGAAGTCCAGTGGCGCCAAAGCGACCAGGGAATGGAAGCGCGCGTGGAATGGATCGGCCCCTTTGCCACCACGGCGAGCGATAGTATTTTGGCGGCGAGAGCAATAAGGGGCGGTGGGCTTGGAAACAGGCATTACTTAAAAATAGCCGCTCTGGATATTGGTTCAATCCGCGTTGGCGAGGCTTACCCGAATAGCCCAATAGAATGGACAACCTGGCAATTACCGCTAAACGTAACGCCCACAGCCGCTAAGTGGTCGGGAAACGGATCGGTTCTTTTTGTCGGCACTAATGAAGGCGAGCTGATGGCATACTTGCCAGATAGCGGCGAAGCGCTGCGTTCAGATTTTGGCGAACCCGTGACGGCTCTGGGCTTTGCCCTTGGACAAAACAGCCTTTTGGTCGGCGGTGAAAAAGGAAAGCTGGCCGCTTACCAGTTTCTGCTGAGTGAAGGCAGAGCCGAATTGCAGCGTTTCCATGACTTTAAACCAATAGGAGGCGGCGTCAGGGGCTTCATGGAGTCCCCCAGGGACAAGCGGTTTTTAGCTTGGTCGGATAGTGATTTTGCCGTGAGCCATTTGACGTCGGAAGCCCGGCTGATTCACGCGTCCGCTGAAATTACAAGCGCGGCGGCAATGAGTCCCAGGGGGGATAGCATAATAGCCACAGGCCAGCCAACGCTGAGATGGCATGTACAGGCGTACCACCCGGAGGTGAGCTGGGGTTTGTTCTGGAAAAAAATCCACTATGAAGGCTATTCCAGGCCGGAATACGTATGGCAGTCCGGCGGCGCCAGCGACGACATAGAGCCTAAGCTCAGTTTTGTTCCGCTATTGGCCGGAACAATAAAAGGCACGCTCTACGCGATGATATTCGCCCTGCCGATAGCTATATTGGCGGCCCTTTACACCAGCCAGTTCGCTTCGCCTAAATTCAGGGAAACAATAAAGCCAACCGTGGAAATAATGGCCGCGTTGCCTTCGGTTGTACTGGGGTTTTTGGCAGGCCTTGTCTTAGCGCCGTTACTGGAACAGTGGATAATAGCCCTGATAGCGGTAGTCCCTGTAGCCGTCGCCATTCTCTTGTTGCTCATGCTGGCCTGGTCAAAGGTTCCAAAATCCTTCAAGGATAAATACGGAAACGGCAGGGAGGCGCTGTGGTTAGTCCCCGTGGTGTTTCTGTCTCTGGCCGTCAGCGCGTGGATAGCGCCCTGGATTGAAAACGCCTTTTTTAGCGGCGACTACAGAAACTGGCTCTATCAGGGTCAAGGGATCATGTACAACCAGCGAAACAGCATTGTCGTCGGCTTCGCTATGGGCTTTGCGGTAATCCCGATCATTTTCAGCATCAGTGAAGACGCTTTCACCGCGGTGCCTAAATCCCTGGCCTCGGCGAGCATGGCCTGCGGAGCTTCCCCGTGGCAAACGGCGTGGCGCGTAATTCTGCCAACGGCAAGCCCCGGGGTATTTTCAGCGGTGATGGTTGGGCTGGGCAGGGCCATAGGAGAGACGATGATCGTACTCATGGCCACCGGCAACACGCCCATAATGGATTGGGGACCCTTCAGCGGTATGCGCACTCTATCGGCAAACATAGCCGTTGAAATCCCCGAAGCGCCCCACCAGGGAACGCTGTACAGGGTGCTTTTCTTCACCGCCCTGTTGCTGTTCTCCCTTACCTTTATATTAAACACCGCCGCAGAGCTAATTCGCCAGTCGCTGCGTAAACGCTACGAGTCAATGTGATGAATAGCTTTTTTGAATGGTGGCGGCGGGGCAGCGTCTGGGTATGGCTTTCTGGCGCCACGCTGGCGTTGAGCCTGTTGATGGTAGCGGGGCTGATACTTTTTTTGGCGATAAAGGGCATGGGGTTTTTCTGGCCCGGCGACATACACCAGATTCAGCTGGCTGACGGAACCATTTGGGGACAAGTGACAAACCATGAAGAAGAAAGCCGCTACCATCCGGCCAGAACCCAGGTCAAGATAGCCAATCGGGACGTGTACGGGCAAGACTTCAGGTGGGTTGACGACGCTGAAATCCTGAACCGTTCATTTCCAGGCGACGCCCTCTATATTGAGAAGCTCGACGGCGGCCCTTTCATAGGGAGGCTGGTTCAGATAGAAGAACACGGACAGGTTCTGGCAGTAGGGGACAAAGCGCTGCCTATAGCCCAAAAGCGGCTCTCGGGCGCCAAAGCGTATCAGGCCCAAATAAAAAGCATAGAGCAGAGCGAAGCCGGCGCCCTCAGTAACCGCCTTGAGAAACTGCGTTTAGACGGGCGCAAACTGGAATTGCAGGGTAAGCGGAACCCCCGGGCGGCGCAGGAAATTGAAGACAAAAAACAAGACATACATAAGCAATTTGAACAATTACAGGCGAGGCTGGAAGCCCTTCGCAACCAATCAAGGGCATTGACCGTCACCCTCGAAACGGCGGATGGCAATTCCAGGATAATGCCTTTAGCAAACATAGTTCGCATAGTACCGGCTAACTCTATAGGACTATTTGGCAAGGCGGGGGTTTATTTATCCCGGTTGTGGGAATTTGTATCCGCCGACCCCAGAGAGGCAAATACCGAGGGCGGTATATTTCCGGCGATATTCGGCACGGTAATGATGGTTTTGATAATGAGCATAGTCGTGGTTCCACTGGGAGTTCTGGCGGCGCTGTTTTTGCGCGAATACGCCCGCGACGGCTGGGTGGTCAGAACAGTGCGGATTTCAGTCAACAACCTGGCCGGCGTGCCGTCCATCGTCTTTGGCGTCTTTGGCCTGGGCTTCTTTGTCGTCACCGTTGGCGGCGGCATTGACAACTTCTTTTTTCCAGAGAGGTTTCCGGCGCCCACGTTTAAAACCGGCGGCATACTTTGGGCCTCGCTGACTCTAGCCCTTTTGACGCTGCCGGTGGTTATAGTCGCTACCGAAGAAGCTCTGGCCGCAGTGCCCAGGAGCCAGCGGGAGGGCAGCCTGGCCCTTGGGGCCACCAAGTGGCAGACGCTGTGGAATGTTGTAATTCCCGGCGCGAGCCAGGGAATACTTACGGGCTTGATACTGGCCATGGCCAGGGGCGCGGGGGAAGTAGCGCCGCTGATGCTCACGGGCGTCGTAAAATTGGCGCCGTCCCTGCCGCTGGATGGCAGCTTCCCCTTTATTCACCTGGAACGAAAATTCATGCACCTCGGCTTTCATATATACGATGTGGGCTTTCAAAGCCCTAACAGCGAAGCGGCTAAACCAATGGTTTTTATGACCGCTCTGCTGCTGCTTTTAATTGTGCTGGTGCTTAATATTTTTGCGCTGCGGCTGCGGCGGAAGCTGCGTCGGCGAACCGGCGGCTCTTCTTTCTGACAGGGTGATTCCAATGACCGAAACCATTGCACAGCCAGAATATAGATTCACCCAAATGCCCATAAGAACAGACGGCCCGCCCCTCACTGATCCGTCGGTACAAAGCGCGCCCATATTGGTGCACACCGAGTCGCTCAATTTGTACTATGGGCAAAAACAGGCGCTATTCGATATAAACATCGGTTTTCCCAAAAACACGGTGACAGCCCTGATTGGCCCTTCGGGGTGCGGAAAGAGCACCTTGCTGCGCTGCCTGAACCGCATGAACGACCTCATAGACGACGTCCGCATAGAAGGAAAGGTGTTATTGGGCGATCAGAATCTTTATGCCCCGGGAGTTGACGTAATCGGCCTCCGCAAACGCATGGGCATGGTCTTTCAGAAATCCAACCCCTTTCCAAAATCCATATATGAAAACGTGGCTTACGGGTTGCGAATACAGGGGATCAAAGACCGCTCCGTCATTCAGGACGCCGTCGAGCGCAGCCTGCAGGGCGCGGGGCTGTGGGACGAAGTAAAAGACCGCCTTAATGAATCCGGCCTGGGTCTGTCCGGCGGTCAGCAGCAGCGGCTCTGCATTGCCAGGGCGCTGGCTATACAGCCCGAAGTGGTGCTGATGGACGAGCCGTGTTCGGCGCTGGACCCAATAGCTACGGCAAAGATAGAGGAACTGATTTTTGAATTGAAGAAAAAATTCACAATCATCACGGTCACACATAACATGCAACAGGCCGCGCGCGTAAGCGATTTCACGGCGTTTTTCTGGTTGGGCAAACTGATTGAGCTGGACTTGACCGAAAAGATTTTTACAAATCCAACCGAACAATTGACCGAAGATTATATTACAGGGAGGTTTGGATGAACCGCAGCCACTTAGACTCAGAACTCAGGTTGATTAAGGATGGCCTGCTTGCCATGGCGGGCATGGCCGAAGAGATGATCAAGCTGACGATGAAAGCCTATTCAGAAAAGACCGATCAGCCTGTCGAGTTGGTTTTGGATATGGATAATATTCTGGATGAGATGGAAATCAGGCTGGATCAGGCCTGCATTGATTTGCTGGCGCTGCAGTCGCCGATGGCTTCCGACCTGCGCTTTGCCACGTCGGCAATAAAAATTTTGCCTGACATTGAACGCGTCGGCGACCACTGCGCAAACATCGCGCGCCGCGCTCCTTTGCTCAATCACCTGCAACAGGTGCTGCCCCTGGGCCTTCTGGAGGAATTAGGCTCCGAAGCAAGCTCCATGATGCGCCGCTCCGTTGAGGCGTTTGTGGCTTATGACTCAAATCTCGCCAGGCAGGTGATCAAGGATGACGATAAAGTTGACGAGCTATATCACCATTGCTACCGCGAATTACTGCGCCAGATGGTGAGCGACCCGCTTTGTATTGAGAGAGCTTCTCACCTCATCATCGTGATAAAGAATTGGGAAAGAATCGCCGACATGGCGACAAATATTGCCGAAGAAGTTCTTTACATAATTGAGGGCGTGAGCGCCAAGCATCAGCATTTACGCAGCGAGACCACAATAGAGCGTGAGGGGTGATGGCGTCCCATATTCTTTTGCTGGAAGACGACGCGGATATACGCATCGGCATGGAGCAGTATTTTAAACGCGAGGGATTCAGCGTCTGCTCTCATGACCTGGCAAAAGAAGCGATGGATTATTTAAACAAGTCCGTAAGCGGCGCCGCTCCGCGTGTGGATGTTGCGATATTGGACCTGACGCTGCCCGATTACGATGGCCTGGAGGTATTGAGGGCCATCCGAAGAGAACCCGCGCTCAAATTCACACCGGTAATAATTGTTACGGCTAGGGGAGAAGAGATTGACAGGGTACTGGGCCTGGAATTGGGCGCTGACGATTATCTCTCAAAGCCATTTTCAACCAGGGAGCTGGTGGCCAGGGTCAGGGCGATACTCCGCCGCGCCTCATTTTTAACCGAAGCCCTTGAAACCGCCCCGGCCAATACGCTGACCTTCGGCCCCATACTCGTTGACCTGGACGGATACGCGGCGCGGGTTGACGGTCACCTGATTGACCTGACCAGAAAAGAATTTGAGCTGCTGGCCTATTTAATGAAAAACCCCAGGCGCGTACTCGGCAGAGAGAAAATTCTTCAGCAGGTGTGGGGTCTGGACTATCTGGGCGAAAGCAGGACGATAGACGCCCACGTCAGACGCCTCCGGTACAAACTGGGCGATGCGGCGGATTTGATTGAAACCGTGGTCGGAGTTGGTTACAGGCTTGGGAATCCGGATATGTGATTTAAGTTTTTTAGCCGTTACAGAGGGAGAGATGATGTTAATAAAAGGTTTAAAAATAAGTGAGCATAACCCCGCCATTGCGCCGCTTTTAGAGAAATGTGATTTTGAACCGGAAACGCTATAATGTACCAAGCTGTTTGGCAGCAAGCATAAGGAGCAAGGGCCATGTCTAAAATGTTCCCCCATTTGTTCACTCCCGGCAAAATAGGCGATATCCTTCTGAAAAACCGGATACTTAAAGCGCCTCAGTCAACGGGCATGAACAACATGGACGGCTCGGTTTCAGAGCGGGCCATTCGCTACTACCGCGACCAGGCCGCAGGGGGCGCAGGCTTAATCATCGTGGAATACGCCTACGTTGACGATATAGCCTCAAAATCGGCCCACTGCCACCTGGGGATTTCCAGCGACGAGCATATACCGGGGCTTGCCTGGCTGGCCCAAAACATAGAAGAAATGGGCTCTGTGCCAGGCGTCCAGATCGAACACTGCGGGCGACAAAGATTCCTGGGAACGCAGCCTATCTGGGGGCCTTCCGAGACGCCCTGGCCCAAGCTGTGGCACACGGTTGGGCTTCAGAGCGTACCCCACGCGATGACAATAGAAGAGATTGACTTTGTGGTCAAACGCTTCGGCGACGCCGCGTTACGCGCAAAGCTGGCCGGATACAAGCTGATAGAGATACACGGCGCCCACGGCTATCTTTTAACCAATTTCTTTTCGCCCCACACCAACAAGCGCGGCGACCTGTACGGCGGAAGCCTGGAGAACCGCAGCCGCATTTACATGGAGATATATCAGGAAATACGCAAAAAGGTCGGCTATGACGTGGCCGTCACCATCCGCCTGAGCGGGACTGACTATGAGCCTGACGGCTTCCCCGTTGAAGACACCATAGCCCTGTCAAAGGCCCTGGAGGCTGAAGGGATAGACGCCATACACGTTTCCGGCGGCGACCACCACACCATGATCCATCAGGTCACGCCCATGTCCCTGTCGCTCTGCCACAATACCTGGGCGGCGGAACTGGTTAAAAAAGAATTACACATTCCCGTTATAGCTTCAGGCTCCATCACCATGCCCCAATACGCGGAGGATATCATCGCCTCCGGCAAGGGCGACTTCGTGGGTCTGGGCCGTCCCTTGTGGGCTGACCCGAATTGGCCGATCAAGGCGCAAGAAGACAGGCCCGAAGATATCCGCCCCTGCATCCGCTGCAACGAGGGCTGTCTGGAAAGGACATTCTTCAGGTATCAGGCCGTGACGTGCGCCGTGAACCCCCTGATAAGCAGGGAGGGCGAGTTGAAGATACAACCTGCGGCCAAAAAACGCAAAATAGCTGTAGTCGGCGCCGGCGCCGCGGGTATGGAAGCCGCTCGCGTACTATCCTTGAGGGGCCATGACGTAACACTGTTTGAAGCCTCAAAAATAAAAGGCGGCCTCCTCAACGAGGCTTCAGTCCCCGACTTTAAGGCCGATATTCGCCCTCTGACGCAATCCCTCATCACGGCCATCAAAAAGACCGGTATAGCGGTGGTGGAGAAAAAAGCTGAACTTTCCGACCTCAAAGACTTTGACGCTGTGGTTTGCGCCACAGGCAGTTTGCCAGCCAATCCGCCGATTCCGGGTTCTGACAGAAAAATTGTCTGCAACGCGCTGGACGCACTGAACAATAAAGTCAGCCTGGGCAAAGCGGTTGTAGTTATAGGCGGGGGCCTGGTTGGAAGCGAAACAGCCATACACCTGGCCGAAAACGGCAAGGACGTCACACTCGTTGAAATGCTGCCGAGAATCATGAACGACGTGGCCGTGACTGATTTCCTGGCATACAGCGAGCGCATAGCGAAAACTAACATGCGCGTTAAAACATCCACGGCATTGATGGAAGTGTTGGACAATGGCGTCGTGGTTAAGGGCAACAAGGGAACCGAAACCATAGACGCGGACAACGTCATTCTGGCCCTGGGTTTTGTCTCCGAGCAGGGCCTGTATAATAAGCTTATAGCCGATGGCAAAGAAGCATACTTAATTGGCGACGCTATAGCCCCGGGAAAAATCATGGACGCCATTCACACGGCCTATCGCGTTGCTCTGAGGCTTTAGTATAAAGTATGCTCTGGCCGCGTTCTCAAGTGACTGGGTATTTTTTCGGGGATAGTCCGCAACGGTATCTAAACCCATTCAAGCCGCATTTGAGATCAATGGCCCGCACCGCCTTATTGGACACATAGCTGAATGACGATCTCGACGACCTTAACAATTGTTTTTTCAGTGAAGGCGGGCCTTTTGCTCGGCCTCTGGATCGGCTACCGCCGGGGGCGCGGCGTCGGGGCGGAGGCCGGGCGCAAGACCTTCGAGCCTCAGATTCAATCCCTGCAAACCCAACTGGCGCTTGCGGAGCAATCCGCCCTGCATCAAAAGCAGATGAATGAATTGCAGAGCCAGGAGGCGGCCCAGGCCCGTGAGGAATTGCGGCGGCAGGCCCAATCGCTAAAAGGCGAAATCGGCGCTCTCGGCCAGGACTTGTTTAGCGCGAAAAACAAGATTACTGAATTGGAAACCATTTCACTAAAGGATAAAGAGGCTTTTGAGGCGCAGCGCAAACAGTTTGACGAAATGCGTTCAAAATTAGGCCAGGAATTTGAAAATCTGGCCAATCAGATTTTTGAAAGCAAAAATATTGCCTTTAACGCCCAGAGCCGCGATGGCTTAAATACCATGCTGCTGCCCTTTAAGGAGCAGTTGGAATCTTTCAGGAAGCGCATAGACCAGGTTCACACCGAAAACGTGCAGGGCCAATCAACGATAAAGAGCGAATTAGACCGTTTGCAAAAACTCAACCAGCAAATCACCCAGGAGGCCTCCAATTTAACAAAGGCTCTCAAGGGAGATAAAAAAATGCAGGGCAGCTGGGGAGAGCAAAAGGTAGAGCTGCTGCTTGAACAGGCCGGATTGCGCAAGGGCCTGGAGTACGAACGGGAACAAAACTTCAAAGACGACGAAGGCAATAACTATCGTCCCGATTTTGTAGTAAATCTGCCGGAAGGCAAGCACATCATCATTGACAGCAAGGTATCCCTTGGCGACTATTCGGCCTATATAGCCGCTGAAACCCCGGAAGACCGCCAGCGCCATCTGACGGCCCACGTCGCCGCCATTAAAAATCATATTAAAAGCCTCAGCGATAAACGCTATCCGAACTTGATCAACATTGATTCGCCGGATTTTACCTTTTTGTTTATAGCCATCGAGCCGGCGTATCTGGCAGCCGCCGAACACGCCCCTTCGCTGTTTCAGGATGCCTACAACGCCCGCATAGCCCTTGTTACGGCTACAACGCTGCTGCCGGTTTTACGGGTTGTGGCAAATTTGTGGAGCCTGCAGCGCCAAAATAATTCGTCTCAAAAATTAGCCGATCAGGCGGGCCGCGTCTATGACAAGCTCCGCGTATTTATTGAAAAAATGGACAAGCTGGGCAACCAGTTGGAAACAGCGCAAAAAACGTACAAAGACACTATGGACACGTTAAGAGACGGCAGAGGAAGCCTTGTAAAAACAGCCGAGAGTTTTTCTGAGCTGGGTGTAAAGATAACCAAAAAGCTGCCGCTGTCCGTCCAAACAATATCCCAAGCAGAGCTTGATCATGATAGCGAAATGTAGCCGGTTCCCCCTAAATCTTAGCGTTGTTGCGTGATTCAATTATGTCTAGTGGAAAAAGGCAAGATCAGGCGTCCTGCGCTACTTTCCGGTCAAAACTGCGTCTAATTCCAATTCTACTTCAAAATTGCGTCCTGCAATTTTGAAGTATAGCGCTTCCCCTAAATATTGGCGTTGTTGCATGATTCAATTATGTCTAGTGTAAAAAGACAAGCTCACGCGCCCAGCGCTGCTTTCCGGCTCAAAACCGCGAATGAGGCATCGCTGACATTCCTGGTTGCGAAACGCGGTTTTGAACCGGAAATGCTATAGTCGGCTGCGGCGAGAGCGAGGTCTCGCCTTGCTACGGATACGGCATCGTAAGCGTTCCTTGCCTCTCGAAATGCTACGCATTTCGGCGCGACATCCGCGTCGCGCATTCCAATTCTAAATAGAAATTAAAGCAATTTCTATTTAGAATTGGAATGACAAGTCTTGTCAGCGACGCTTTTGAACACGACTTTCGCCCAGCGCCCAGAGGGTTGAAAAAAGCCTGATTATGCCAACCGGAGCAGTCTGAGGCATTCGTTTATTTAATCGCCCCCAGCAATGCCAAAGGCCCCACAAATACAAGGACAAGGACGATGCTCAGGACGATTGTTATTACCGAGAGAATCAGACAGGCCCTGGAGAAGTTGCGTCTGTTTAGGTTGCCGCCGCCAAAGGCCCAGACGATGCACAAAACCAATGGGAATTGTCAAGTTGACTTGGATATGAACAACTTGTATGAATTGATTGTTTAGGTTTGTTCTTGATAAATTTCATGGTTTGGGTATGTTGTTTGAGTGGTTTGGTGGTGGTTTTATATCTTCACTGGAGTTTTTACCAAGTAATTTAGCTATGTCTTCAGCGAAGGTTCTGGATTCTGGTAAATTTATAAGTGAAGTTTGTCGCAAATCAGATTTCATACAGTTTTGTATTAGTTCAGTTAGCAATTCTTTATTTCCATTAATTGTTCCGTCCATGTATGTTTCGTAGATTTTTTGGTTGTCTGGTGGATTTAAATCTAGTGTGTAACCTTTCTCTTTGGCAAGAAAGTATATAAATTCTCGTTGTGTTCGTCCATCTCCTTCTCTAAATGGATGTAAATAATTCACATAGTCTAATATTATTGCAAGTTTTTTGGATATTGTTGTTTTGTCGTTTTTGTTTGTTTTTCTGTAATCAGTTATTAATTTATCAATATAATGAATTCCTTGATCAAAACGAGATGTGGGAGAAAATTGAGTACCCGGTTTACTAATTTCTACTGTTCGTGTTTTACCAGCCCATTCATATAAATCTTGAAATAGTTGGTGATGAATTTCAAATAATGAGGAGGTGTTTTTTATTTGGATTGGATTATCCCTTAGTTCAGCAAGTCTTTGACCTACATAAAGCGCCTCGGCGTTATTCAATTCTTTTTGATCTGTGATTCCTAATTTGTTTTTTAATACTTTGTTCGGCAATATATAAATATCTTGTTTGTCAATATAATTATATTCATAAGAATTATTATTCATAATTTTTGTCTGTCATTAATTTCAATGCTTCTTTTTTTGTGATTTTTCCTAAATAACAATCTCTATATATTTCTATTTTTTCTTTGGTTGGTTGTAATCCTTCAAACATATTGGTTCCTATCCCTGCTGCAATGTTTTCCAGTGTTTTTAAGTCAGGGAATGGTACACCCATTATTGTTAGTTATTCTTTATTTACTTCAATGGGTACGTATTTCATGTTTTTTGCCTTTCTTTATTAAGTTGTGGGTATTGTGGTTAGTTAGTTAATGTTGCGTATGTCAATCGTTTGCCAACACACATTTTAAGCATTGCATCAATACAATCCAACGTATGAATTTTAACATTTCCAGAATTGAGTCTGAACACAAACTCATTCAGGTAGCGTTGTAGGCGCTTCTGACTAAAAGCATGATAAACACCATAGAATCCTCGTTTCAAGACAGCCCATACGCTCTCTATGCCATTTGTGTATGCCATTCCGTCAACATACTGCTTTGCGCTGTGGTTGATACTTCTATGTTTGTATTCTGGCATACTTACGTATGATTGATGCTCATCAGTGCAAAGCGTTGAATTGATGCAGACTGTCTCTTTGATTACATCTCTGATGATCTTCCCATTATTCGGGATAGTTGTGGCCTTGACCTGACCGGTTCGTGATCGCATACCTAATACTACAGCTTTTCCACTTGAACCGCCACCTATTTTGTATGAAATTTAGTATGAGAATTTCAATTCCAAGTCAACTTTACAATTCCCAAACCAATCCAACGATGGGTATGGCGAACAGGATTAAGATTCCAAGCCAGCCAAGTGTGCCGATGACGGCGTTTTCTCCGGCCTGTGGCGTGGGCATGGCGCTTGACTCCTCTCAATGACAGCAAACACAGGCGGAGCGGATAGCCGCCCCGCCTGTGTTTGTTTTGGCTTAGTTGATTTTGCCCTGCTTATAAGCTGTTAGCCAGCGGGGGAAAGAGACATGAGGACAGGCGTCAGTTTAATGGCGTTAAATTGCCCCGGTTTATGGTGTAAATACGCCACATCGCGCTCTCGTTAGAATCAGACAGAGACCCTGTTTTTTGTACGACAGGAGTGAGGTCGGTTGTCTTGTTGTTTCTTACTTGAAGGTTCTTTCCGTTGGAAGTGTAGATTTGGTATAAACCATTACCTACTCTTGCGATCCTGAAACGCTGATGCTCACCTTTATATGAGTTGTTTTCTTTATATAGTTGCAACTGCCTGTCATTGGAACTAGTATTACCTGGAAGATCAAGTACACCGTATCCATTGTTCTTTATTTGATACCAGCCTTCGCCTGAATGCACAAGCCGGAATGGCCGAACATTATTTTGCGGTTCTCTGCCATTCATATTCCGCAGGGCGATTGGAGTACCGTCTTTGAGGATATCAACACTGGGTGAAAGAAAGCCGTCCTTGCTGGAGGCGGAAGTCAACGCGGTTTGAAAGGCAACGTTTACATTTGTCGGCAAATCTGTTACCCACTGCTCCCTGCCCCCGGGGCGACGGCCCCCATCTTGTTGCCCCCCGCTATTCTTGTCATCCCGACGGTCATCCCAACGGTTGTTTCCTTTTTGCTTTTTCAGCGTCACTTTGTCGCCGCTCACCGACTCCACGACATAGGTCTGGCCGCCTAACGTGCACGTGTCGCCCACCTGCTGCGCGAACGCCGCTCCCGCGACGAGGAGCGCGAGACTCATCAACTTGAAACCCCTTACAATCCCTAGTTTACGCATGGTATGTTCTCCTGGAACATGAGGCGCCCCGGTTTCGAGACGCGGTGGTTAAAGAATCCCCGATTTGGGGCTTGCTACACTTTGGACAAAATATTGCATAAATAGTTTAAAGTAAGGATCTGAACTCCTCAACAAATTTGTTCCAGATATTTTTTCTGTATGGTGTAACGCACTAAAAACAGAATCATTCTTCCTCTTCTTCGTACTGCCCGTTGTGCCAGACGTTTTGAACGTCGTCGTTATCTTCTAGCATGTCAACCAGTTTGAGGAAGCTCTTCAGTTTATCGTCCGGCACCTGGGTTTCCATGCTGGGCGCCATGATGAGCTTGGCCTCAAGCACCAGCAGCCTGGCGGCGTCAACGGCTTCTTTCACAGTCATGTATGATTCGGGGTCCGTGGCGATTATCCAGACTTCATCTTCACGAATTACGTCGTCGGCCCCGGCTTCCAGGGCTATTTCCATTATATTTTCTTCGGGCGTATCGCCTTCCACCACTATCTGGCCCTGTTTGGAAAAGAGGTACGCCACAGAGCCTTGGGCGCCCAGATCACCGCCAAACTTGGCGAAATAAGACCGGACCTCAGGCGTGGTGCGGTTTTTATTGTCTGTCAGAGCCTCTACCAAAAAGGCCACGCCGCCAGGCCCGTAGGCTTCGTACACAACCTCTTCGTAGCTGACGCCGTCCATCTCTCCCGCGCCCTTTTTGATGGCCCTTTCGTAGTTTTCCTTTGGCATGTTGGCGGCCTTGGCCTGATCCACCGCCAGGCGAAGGCGCGGGTTGGCGTCAATATCGCTGCCGCCCAGCCTCGCGGCGACGGTTATTTCTTTTAGCACTTTTGTCCAGTGCTTTCCGCGCTTGGCGTCCAGCGCGCCCTTTTTATGTTTGATGGTTGACCATTTGCTATGGCCTGACATGTGGCTCCCCCGACCGTGAAATTATATAACCGTCGCCCCAGAAATTCAACCCGTCCTGTTCCTGTTCTCCTGTCCCTGATTCTTAAACCTGATGGGGCGTATGTGAAATCATGCCGGGCGTTGATTGTGTTTCCAACCGTGTCTGATATCGCCTTCAATAAGCCCAATCCATCCCAGTCAAGCTGTATCTTATCTCCACCTGGGGTCTTGCCTATCCAGCTTGCTTCTCCATTCTTTCTATACTGCCACCAGGTCTGCGCTCCTGTTGTTGTTTCTGTTGGAATTTTGTTATTGAGCAAGGGCGGAAACTCCCAGTTGATCATCGTGCTTGGCGGCATGCTCGACGGCGGCGCGGGGCTTGGGCTTGCCTGATGATAGATGTTGTTTCCAAAGTCGTCGTGACCATGAAGAGTTCTCACTCCATGTCCTCGCATGTTTGTTCGCATTTGCCAAGTCGTCATTCTGTTGTTATAGCTACGTTTTTGCATTGTCAGCTCGCTAATCGTCAACTATCTTGTATAGGCCAACGTCCGTACGGCTTTTACCATCAGGGCTAATACCGTATGGGCCGTCAAATTCAACTCTAACTTCACCACTGTCTGGCAATAGTGTTACATCCTTTATTCTATAATTATATTCTGCAACTTCATCTGTATAAGTCATGCGATAACTTTTTATTTTTTTATTGTCTAACCAAACTTCTGTATATATATATCCATGGGGCGACATGCTAACATAGTTTACCCTGGAAACAACTAGTATAATGTATTGACCATGATTCATTGCTTTGTGGATATATGTTTTTGATTGGAAGCCGCCAAACATGATTAATAACATTAATACTTGCATAAACCAAAGCATTAAAAAACAGACAAATAATGCTAATAGACCAATTAAAAACAGCAATAATGTTTTTTTTGTTTTTTGCATTATTTGTCGCATAATGCGCTCGTTATATAGTTTTTTAGAGACTCTGAACCCAAGATACTGCCAAAATACATATTAAATCCTGGAA
>JAISSN010000095.1 GCA_031273105.1 Holophagales bacterium
CCTGGGACAGGGTGATAGCCCTGGACGGCGACACCGGGCCGTACGTCCAATACGCCCACGCCAGAATTTGCTCGGTTTTACGCAAGGCTGGCGGCGATTGGATCGAATACGTAAGGCCATCATGTATCCTCAGCCCTGAGATAGCGGTTATCCCATTTGTAAAAGCCGAATTGCCCACAGACATGGATGGTCTCTCAGAGCCGGCCGCCCAGTCCCTGCTCTTTGAACTGGCAGGTCTGCAAGACGCCATTCACACCGTTCAGCGCGAAAATATGGCGACTGCTTTGGCCCGCCAGCTTGTAGCCATAGCGCGGGCCTTCAGCGGCTTTTACACAAATTGCCCCATCCTGCGGGAAGAAAATACCGTGCCTGTGCGTCGGGCCAGACTCGCCCTCTGCGTGGCGACGGCCCGCGCCTTGCGCCAGGGGCTTTGGTTGATGGGGGTTAAGGCGCCTGAGGAAATGTGAACCGGAAACCCTCATAGTTGCAGTGAGCAAAAATTCATCGGTTGACGTACCCCTGGCCTTCAAGCCAAACTTGAAGATGTCTCCATGTGAGTTTTATTTAGGAGTCCATAGCCGAATATGCAAGCAATACAACGAATACGCCATGACAAGACAGGATTCTCCATTCAAAGGCGCGTCCCGTAATGAAAAAAAAGCTAATGCTCATTGATGACAACACCACCAATTTGTCGGTTGGTAAGAGCGCGCTTCAAGACACCTACGATGTGCTGACGGTCAATTCCGGGGAAAGGGCCTTGCAGCTCCTCGAAAAAATAACGCCCGACCTGATATTGCTGGACGTTGATATGCCTGGAATGGACGGTTACGAGACAATCCGGCGCATAAAGGCCAATGAAGCCATGTCCCACATTCCTGTCATATTCCTTACGGCAAAGGACGATGTAAATAGCGAGCTTGACGGGCTTTCCCTGGGCGCCGTTGACTATATCGCCAAGCCGTTTTCCGTGCCGCTTTTATTGAAGCGGATTGAACTGCACCTGTTGGTGGAGGAGCAAAAGAATCGCCTGGAGGAGCAGAAAGACCGTTTGCAGGATTTCAACGACAACCTGCAAAAAATGGTGGAACAAAAAACCGAAAAGATAATGCAGCTTCAGGACATCTTTATAACAACCTTCTCAGAGCTTGTAGAGTTCCGCGACGAAGACACGGGCGGGCATATCGCCAGGACGCAGCTTTATCTCAAGGCGCTGGCCGAGAAGATGATCGAAAAAAATATATATCCTGGAGCAATAGAGGCGAAGGACATAAAGTGGCTCGTCCAGTCGTCCCAGCTTCACGACGTCGGAAAAATCAATATTTCAGACCATATTCTGAATAAACCAGGGAAATTATCACCTGAAGAGTTTGAAATAATGAAGCGCCACACCACGATCGGCAAAGAAGCCATAGCTAAAATTGTGGATAAAGTGGAAGAGAGCGAATTTTTAAAACACGCCTCAATCATGGCCTTCAGCCATCACGAGAGATGGGACGGCAAGGGATACCCACTTGGGCTGGCAGGAGAGGAAATCCCCATTCAGGGCCGACTGATGGCGATAGCCGACGTGTATGACGCCCTGATTTCCGAGAGGTCATATAAACCTTCTTTTACTCACGAGACCGCCGTAGAAATTATAGTTGCGGGAAGAGGCACACAGTTTGACCCTTTCCTGGTTGATTTATTTCAAGAAATTTCAACGGATTTTTACGAGATTTCAAAAAAGGCCGTCTGATGACTAAGACAATAAAGCCGCTCATTCAAAGAATCAATGCGTTTTTTGAGGCTTACGGTGAAGAAAGCTCCAGAAATACGTTCATGGGCGAACTCAATTTTGAAGCGGGAAGATTTTATTTCATTTTTTTGATTATATCTCTAACAATGTTACCTTATATACCCCATGATCTGAAATTGCATCAGTACCCTTGGCTGGTTGTTTCACTAAGAATTAGCTTCAGTATTTTAAGCGCCGCTATGATTTTACTGAGGTTTACAAAGCGATTTAAATATGACCCGCTTACATTGCTGACGTGGATGGCGGCGTACATCTACTTTGCCGTGGCGTTATACGCGGCGTTGGCGGGAAAAAACGCCTCGACATACATAGGATCATTGACGTTTGCGTTGATAATATCTGTGTTCGCGCCCTTGAGTCTGAGGTTTAAAATTATCGGCTCTGTGCTTTCGGTCATTTTATTCTTTACCGCGAGCTTTTTTTCAGGACTAGAGTATTCAAGTCCCTCTGTTTTGTATGCCATAAACAGCCTTTTAACTTCACTTGTTCTTGGCATTATCTTATCCTGTAACCAGCATTATTTAAGGTATGACGCATGGAAATACGCTCAAAAGCAAAAAGATATGATGGTTTTAAGCGATGAAGATTATCAGGCAATCGCAGAACTATCACTAAAAGCGGAAGTAGCGTCCAGGTCAAAGAGTGAATTTCTGGCTAATATGAGCCATGAAATTCGTACGCCTATGAACGCCATCATAGGCATGTCAGAGCTTGCCCTGCGGGAAGAAGGCCTGTCGCCCAATGTCTGCGAAAACCTGATGTCCATAAAGCAAGCCGGAAACAATCTGCTCGCTATCATCAACGATATTCTGGATTTCTCGAAAATTGAATCCGGCAAGTTGGAAATTGTGCCGTTTGACTATGAAACATCGTCATTGTTTAATGACGTTTGTAACATTATCAGAACAAAAATGGATGAAAAGTTGTTGTTCGTAGCGTTCATTGACAGCCGCCTGCCATGTAAGCTATACGGTGATGAAATCAGAATCAGGCAGGTAATTTTAAACCTTTTGAACAATGCCGCCAAGTACACCAGGGAGGGACATATTTCCTTCTCGCTTAAAGGCGAGAAAGAAGATTATATGATTTGGCTTGAAATCACTATATCGGACACCGGCATAGGGATAAAACCCGATGATTTGGCAAAGTTATTTAATAAGTTTACAAGATTTGACGGTGAAAAAAACCGCGGTATTGAAGGCACGGGTTTAGGCCTTTCCATAGCTAAGAACTTATGCCAGATGATGGGCGGGGATATAGAGGTTACAAGCGAGTATGGCGGCGGCTCTGTCTTTACCATCAAAATACCACAGAAAATCAAGGACGATACTCAACTTGCCATATTAAAAGACTCTGAAACAGCCAATTCTCTAGTCTATGAATTAAGGCCCCCTTATCTGGATTCCATAGTCAGCACTTTGGAAAATCTTGATGTTTCTTATACAGCCGTTACAAATCAGTCGGCCTTTTTTAACGAGCTTGGGAGCGGGAAATATAAGAATGTAATATTGCCTAATTTTCTGTACGAAGAACTAAAAGCTACCTTTAACTGCCTCAACTCAAGCGTTGAAATCTTCTTGCTTATGGAATTCAACGAGCAGGCGGCGCATCATCATAACGTCCATACCCTCTCCATGCCGCTGAGCTGCATATCCGTAGTAAACGCATTTAATCACGAAGATACAGGCGCAGCCGCCAATAAAGGTAAATTGGACTACTTTACGGCGCCGGAAGCCAAAGTTTTGATTGTGGATGATATTTCAACAAACCTGAAAGTGATGGAGGGCCTCTTAGCTCCTTATAAAATGCAAGTTGATATTTGTCTTTCCGGTGAAAAATCTGTAGAAATGGTCAAGCGAAAAAACTACGACATCGTTTTTATGGATCAAATGATGCCGGGCATAGACGGCATAGAAGCCACAAAAAGAATACGGGCTTTGGGCGCTGAGTTTGAATCGCTGACCGTCATTGCCCAAACCGCCAACGCCCTGAGAGGCGTAAAAGAGATGCTCATTTCATTTGGATTCAGTGATTTCATCTCAAAACCGGTAGAAATTTCCAAACTACACGCAATGCTTTGCGTGTGGATTCCTAAAGATAAGCAAATTATCGGCCCGCCAGTTTTGGCAGAAACAGAAACGGCGCCGTTTGAAATTAAAAACATTGATGTAAGCGCCGGAATAAATAATTTAGGAGGAAAATTAGAAAATTATCTTAATACTCTTAGCCAGTATTGTAAGGACGTAACTGTAAAAATGGTTGAAATACCAAAATCCATAGAGCAAAATGACATATCTATGTTCATAACCTGCGTACACGCGCTGAAGAGCGCGTCGGCCTATGTTGGCGCGGTCAGGCTGTCAGAAATGGCTAAAGCCCTTGAACTTGCGGGGAATAACAGGAATATGAACTATATTGAAACAAATTTAGAAGATTTTTTAAGCGAATTAAAAATAACCATGAATAATATTTCTATGATTTTATCCAAAAATAAATCTGATTCTGAAAATAATGAAGATTTAACTGTTATCCACACTAAACTTGAACTGTTAAAAACCGCGTTGTTAAATTACGACGTCAGCGCCATTGACGAATTGATTAAAACTTTGGTTAAAAGCCAAATAAACAATTTGATTGAGCAAATATCTCAATGCGCGTTAATTTCTGATTTTGACAGCGCGATTGCCCTGATAGACGAATATTTTGCCAATGAAAAACAATAGCGTCAATGTGTATAGCCGTTCAATCTTGGAAAAAATGACAAGTTATAGTCAAACTTGAGCCGCCCTGAGAAACTTCGATTGCTCTAAAACGCTTTTGAGCCTTGCAAACACTTCCTCAAATGTACCCGATCCATCCACCTTTGCCACGCCATGAACCTGGGCGTATTTCTCAATAACAGGTACAGTTTTAGTTTCGTGTTCCTGGAGGCGCTGCACTATCTTTACCGTCGTTGTATCGTATGGCATACAGGCGTCTGTATGACTGCGGGCGTCCAGCCTCTTGATCAATTCCAGCATGGGCAATTCAATGTCAATAACCTGGGTAATACTGGCGCTCCGCTTGCGCAACAACCCGTCAAGTATGTATGACTGAACAAGCGTCCTCGGAAACCCCTTATAGATATAGCCCCTGACATTTTTGGATTGCTCCAGCTTTTGCTCAATCAGCGGCACCACAATTTCGTCTGAAACGAGCGCGCCGCTTTCATACAACTCCTGAATCCGTTTCCCTAAGGGCGTCCCGCGGGCGATCTCGGCGTCCAGCATAGGACCTGTAGCCACGAATTCCAGTTCAAAGTGCTTTGCCAGGGCTTTGCCCTGAGAGCCGCGCCCTGATCCCGGATAGCCGAACAGCACAATATTTATCGGATGTTTGAGCAACTCATCTTTTATGACGGTATGTATGTCTTTCTGCACTTCCTTAATCGGGTTATCGCCCTTAACGGTCCTGTAAATCCCTTTATCCTTGTAAAACTGTAATACTGGCAATGTTTTTTCGTGGTATTCGCGCAGCCGGTTGCGTATCACCTCTTCGTTATCATCCGAGCGTCCAGACGTTAGGCCCCGTTTCAACAATCGAGCCACGGCTTCTTCCTCGTCAATTTCCAGGCTGACCAGGCAGTTCAGCGATGTATTCAGTTTGATCATCAATCCTTCCAGGATGTAGCACTGGATATATGTCCTGGGAAACCCGTCAAACAGGAATCCATTGGCCTCAGGATGCTCCTTGATGGTTTTTTCGATTATCTGGACGATGACTTCATCAGAAACCAGGCCGCCGGATGAGATTATGCTCTTAGCTTCCAGGCCCAGCCTGGTTTCATGGGCAATTTCATTTCGCAAAAGATCGCCCGTCGAAATGTAGTAGAGGTTATAAGCCTTGACCAGCGCCTCGGACTGAGTGCCCTTGCCAGCCCCGGGCGGCCCAAACAGCGCAATGTTTATCATAATTACCCCCCTTGTGGAAAAATTGCCGGAACATCCGCCGGTCTGTTAAAACCGGACATTCAGTTTGACTCATTTCGCTCTGAATTGATATGAGTCGTAAACAAACATTTTGTTCTACCTTTCAAACGCATTGACTATATAATTGTTTTACGGCGGGGGTTACATGCAGCCAACAGGAAATACCATTCTCATCACCGGCGGGGGAACAGGCATTGGCCTTGGCCTCGCAAAAGAATTTCACCGCCTGGGAAACCAGGTCATCATAGCAAGCCGCAACAAGGACGTTTTGGATGGCGTCGTCAAAGACAATCCGGGCATGGCCTCATACGGTATAGACATCCGAAACGCCGAAGAGATCAGATCTTTCGCGTCATGGCTGTCGCAAGATTTTCCTAACTTGAATACGCTGATAAACAACTCAGGGATAATGAAAGCCGAAAACCTGCTGGAGCAGCGGGACTTCTCCGACATGGAGGCTATCGTTGAAACAAATCTGCTGGGGCCGTTGCGCCTGACGACGGCCTTGCTCCCCTCTCTTTTAAAACAGCCCAACGCTACCATCATCAATGTTTCTTCCGGCCTGGGCTTTGTACCCATGGCCGTCACCCCGACCTACAGCGCCACCAAGTCGGCCCTGCACGCATACACCCTGTGTTTGCGCCTGCAGCTTAAAAACACCAGCGTCCGTGTTGTGGAGCTGATACCCCCATACGTGGCCACCAATTTGATGAGCGGGGCCAATGACCCCAGAGCCATGCCTCTCGACGCCTACATCGCTGAAGTGATGGAAATAATAAAGGCGTATCCTGATGAAACAGAGATATGCGTAGAAAACGTAAAACCACTCCGTTTTGCCGCCGAATCCATAAATTATGAAAAAATTTTTCGGCACTTAAATGGCGATGTTAAGCCGTTGCTGACGACCCAGCCTCGTCTTTTTTAGCGGGTTCCGCGTACCACCGCTCCTCCGGAACTACAGGCGGGATGCCCGACTCAATGTGAGTCGAGGTCATCAGTTGCACTCCGTATTGGTTGAATACGTCCTGGATGTTCTGGTGTAAGTCGCTCTTTACAAACTGGCGCAGGTTTGGCTGTATCGTCATGTGGACCACCAGCGTGTACTCCACGCAAGCGTTTGCCAGCGCCGTCTGAATGACGTACGGGGCGGGATCTTTGCCCAAGCCGTCAGTTTTTTCAGCCGCCATCTTCAGCATAGCGTGTACTTGGCGCCACGGTACGTCATATCCAACGGTCACCGACGTAGATATCCCAACGCCGCGTTCATCGGCGATGCGCGTGTAGTTGTAGGTCGTCTGCGCTATGACCACGGAATTTGGGATAATTATTTCTTCCTGCCTGAGTGTGTGGAGCTTTGTTGAAAGCAGCGTCAACTCAGAAACGGTGCCTTCGACCTCGCCGATTTTTACAAAATCTCCGCACTTAAAGGAGCGCGCGTACATAATCACCAAGCCGTTCATCGCCTGATTCACTACGCCCGCCGATCCAAAAGAAACCAGCAAGCCTATAAAGACGCTCACGCCTTTAAAGGCGATGCTTTCATTTCCGGGTATGTATGGATAAGCCATGACGATGGCGAATATCCAAAGCAACGCAACGGCGATGCGGCGGGTTGGGGCGGCGGCGTCCTGGTAAATCCAGGGCAGCGTGGTTTCGCCGTGCTCAACGGACTTAAAAATATTGTTGATTAAAAGCGTCAGGCCGCGAGTGACGAATGCGATGACGGCAATGGCAAACAGGCCCGGAAAACTGTGCAAAACCGTTTTGCCCAGGTTGATCATCAACGTAACCAGGGCGCTTCCAAGGGTTTCCGCCCAGGGTTGCGTGTAGGGGAAACAACTCAGCATGTAAGTAATGCACAAATACGCTACTATGGCGACTATTCCATGGTAAATCACGCGAATCAGCAAGCTTAGCAAAACAGCGACGCGCTGGGGCCTTAATATGACAATCCGCCCCACAGAAATTTTCGGCAATTTTGAAAAAGCCAGCTTTGTAATCTTGTGCTTGCTAAACCTGGTAGCCTTTCCAATCATCACCAAAATGGCTAAGAAAATGATCGCTGCGGCCAGCGCCTTTATTACGGCGTGGAGGAGGTTTTTAATGCTTCGCTGGGAAGCCTCAGCCTCTAACGCCTCCTGTAATCTGGACTGCACGCGGGTAGCCGTACTCTCTAAAGATTGGCCGATATCAATGTCTAAATCACCCGACGTTATGCTGAACAGCGGATGATCCCCCACGCTCATCAAAATTCCTTCCTGTTTATTTTCGTAATGTACTCTCGCCAACAAATCGCTCACAGGCATATATGCCAGGCGGCTTTGCGCTAAGTTCAGCCGTTCCATGGGGCTTAACGTCCCCAGATAGGTTCTGAATGTGAACACCTTGCGGTTTTGTATTACCAAATCGCATGGCGCGGCCTGCACCCTTTCAGCTTGCTCAACGGTCTGCGGATACAAGGGGGAAAGCATGGAAAACAGCGCGCAAACGAGTAACGCGACTCGAAACAGGACAGACATTTTGAATCTCCGTCAATCAGCTTAAACTAAACATCTTCTGTTTTTCAGGTTTGTTGATTATACTATATTTTTCATTTCGCTCCTGGCCGAGCGACCTCTGCAGGAAGCCCACCTCCACCCCCAAATTAAAGGCGGAGGGTTTCATGGAGGGGTAACGTCAGGGGCCACGATGAGCCTTTCAGCTCAAGGAACCGACATGAACTCACTCAAATTCGACCCAACTACGGTCTCGATAGACTTTGGCGGCGCGCCAATATCCCTTGAAACAGGCCGGATTGCCAAGCAAGCCGCCGGCGCCGTCATTGTGCGGCAAGGTAACACCATGGTTTTGGTGACGGCTTGCTATGCGGAAGCCCGCCAGGACATTGACTATTTTCCGCTGACCGTTGACTACCGCGAACCCGTTTATGCAGCCGGAAAAATTCCCGGGGGCTGGTTCAAGCGGGAAGGAAAGGCCACCACAAAAGAAACCTTGGTCAGCCGCCTGATAGACCGCCCCCTGCGCCCCCTCTTTGAGGAAGGCTATAACGGCGAAACAACCATCACCGCCCAGGTCATCAGCTTTGACGGCCAGCGCCAACCCGACACGCTGGCAATTGTGGGCGCTTCAGCCGCCTTACTGATCAGCGAGATTCCATTCCATAACGGCGTCGCGGGCGTGCGCGTCGGACGCGTAAACGGGGATTTCGTTGTAAATCCAACCGTGTTCCAGCGCAACATGAGCGACCTGGACCTCGTTGTAGCCGGAACAGAAGAAGCCATCGTCATGGTGGAAGCCGGCGCCCAGGAAGTTCAGGAAGCTGACATGGTCAACGCTCTTCTCTTTGGTCACGAGCAAATCAAAAAGCTGATAAAACTCCAAAAAGACCTGGCCGCCAGAATAGGCAAAACGAAGATATCGGTCGCGGCGCCCCAGCGCGACCAGGGCGTCTATGCCGCCGTGGCGGACAAATACGCCGCCCGCCTGATGGAAGCCCTCACCATGAAGGTGAAGATAGACTCTTACAAAGCCATTGACGCCCTTAAAAAAGAAGTCGTCGCCGATCTGGGCGATGCGGACAACAGTAAGGCTTGCGAGGCAGGCGCGTGCTTTGACCTGCTGAAAGAAACACTGTTCCGCAACGCTGTAATCAAGCAGGGAATCCGCTTGGACGGGCGCAAGTTTGACCAGATACGCCCGCTGAATATTGAAGTTGGACTGTTGCCAACCGCCCATGGCAGCGCGTTATTCACCCGCGGCGAAACTCAGGCTCTGGTGACAACCACTCTGGGCACGATAGACGACATACAGATAATTGACGGTTTAGAGGAAGAGTTACAGAGAAAGTTCTTTTTGCACTACAACTTCCCGGGCTATTCAGTGGGCGAGTGCAAGCCAAACCGCGGGCCTGGGCGCAGAGAAATCGGACACGGTTCACTGGCCGAAAGGGCCATCGCCGTAATGATGCCCGACGCCGGCAAAAACCCTTACACCGTGCGCGTTGTTTCGGAAATTACCGAATCCAACGGGTCTTCCAGCATGGCCTCCGTCTGCGGCGGGACACTGTCTTTGATGGATGCGGGCGTACAACTCAAGTCGCCTGTTGCCGGAGTCGCCATGGGGTTGGTTTCTGAAGGCGACCGGTACGTAATCCTCAGCGACATAGCGGGTCAGGAAGACCACTACGGCGACATGGACTTTAAGGTCGCCGGTACAAGAAACGGCATAACGGCGCTTCAAATGGACATCAAAATCACAGGCGTTACAGCAGAATTACTGACAGAAGCGCTGGCTCAGGCCAAAAAAGGCAGGCTGGAACTTTTAGACGCGATGGCGGAAGTACTTCCAGAACCCCGATTAGAGGTGAGCCATAATGCCCCCAAAATTGTAACCATTTCAATTCCAAAAGAAAAAATACGGGATGTGATCGGCAAGGGCGGCGCTACGATTCGCGGCATAATAGAGGCTTCCGGCTGCCAGGTAAACATTGAAGACGACGGCTCATGCCAAGTCGCCGGGTCAAATAGAGATAAATTGGATATTGCCCTGAAGATGATTGGCGACTTGATTCAAACCGCCGAAGTAGGCCAGACATACCTGGGCAAGGTGGCCAAAGTCGCTGAGTTTGGCGCTTTTGTAACTATTTTGCCGGGCGTGGACGGTTTAGTACATGTTTCTGAAATGGCGCCATATCGGGTTAAAAACACCGCGGACGAAGTGAGCGAAGGCCAGGAAATTCTTGTCAAATGCATCGGCATTGATTCAAACGGGAAGATCCGCCTGAGCCGCAAAGCGCTCCTGCCCCCGGCCGAAGGACAGGAAGGCGATAATTCCAACTCCAGCCCTTCAGACGAAACTGACGAAAACGCTCCAAGGCCGCGAAGACCCAGGCGTTCTCCTTATCAATAGGAAATGGTATTTATCCTTAACCGAAGAAGAAGCTGGCGCGTAAGTAATGATCCAGAGTTTGCAGCGAAGCAGTATATATAGCATTTCCGGTTCAAAACCGCGTTCTGAAATCGGGAATGTTCGTAATATCTTAAAGGATGTTATATTATCCTTTTAGCAGGGAGCGGTTATGAACTTGCAGGTAAGCAGCTACAAAGGCAGGAATCGCCTGGCCATTGTGCGGGGCTACAGGGACTCTGAAACAAAGAATGTCAGGCACAAGTGCGTGATGTCGCTCGGGTATGCAGATGGAATCCCGATATCCTACAGGCTGTTCCCAGGCAACACAAACGACTGCAAAACCATGTTGCCGATGCCGTCGGAAGCAAAAGAGGCGTTTGGTATAGGGCGGACTATTGTAGTGGCGGACAAAGGGGTGAACACATTGGGCAACATAGGCAGTCTGTCAACGCCCATTTCCTGATTTGCTTTACAGCGCTGGTCATAGCGCGGTTGATACAGAATCGACTCGGCAACAGATTCAGCATAGCGTCTATAGCGGTTATGCGAGCGGCTTAATTTTCCAAAAAAAAACATCTGCGCTTTCCCCCACCATCCAGTATGAATATACATGGAGGAAGAAAAGAAGATGACGGGCGCTGTGGAGAGGATTGAGGGCGTGATTATCGCCAGCGGCGCGCCCATTGGCTCCTTGGGGCGCCTGGACGAAATGGTTTTGAGGGTGCGCAGGGGCGACGCAGAGGCATTTAATGAAATCATGCTTGAAACTGAAAAACGAGTGCTGGGGATTGCATATCGTGTTCTGGGCGACCCTGAACAAGCCAAAGACGCCAGCCAGGATGCCTTTTTGAGGGCGTACAAGTCATTGAACACATACCGCGTTGGCGAATCCTTTATGGCGTGGATTGGGCGCGTCACGGTCAACGTCTGCCGCGACTACCTGAAAAAACGGGAACACGGAGCGATGGCTGCTGCTGACCCCAATTTTTTAGAATCAATGCCATCGCCCGACAGTTACAAGGCTGAAACAACAATATTGCGCCACCAGCATGCAGAGCTTATTCAAAGGGCGTTAGCCGCTCTCACGCCCGCGGAGCGCATGGCGTTGGTTTTAAGGGACATGGAAGGCTTCAGCACTCATGAAACAGCCCGCGCCATGGGGCTTAAAGAAGGAACCATCCGCGCTCAGATATCTATGGCAAGAAGCAAGATAAAGGTTTTTTGCCAGCGGGTTTTGCGCAAAAACAAAGGAGGCCGCCCATGAACGCCCCTCACGTCACTGAAAAATTAGCCCTTTGGGCGGGCGGCGACTTGCCTGAAGGCGAGATGCTGTCAATAAAGGCTCATTTGGATTCATGCCCTGCTTGCAAGGCTGAAGCCGATGCCTACACAGGAGCAACGTCCTGGATACAAACGCCGTCAGAGCTACCCTTCAGCCACGCTGAACGGGCCAATATCCGCAATGAAGTAATGGCTGAAATTCGTAAATCCAACAAGTCCAACGCGAGGCGCGTCATGCCCTGGCTGATGGCCGCCGCGTCCATACTTGCCGCCATGCTGCTCTATAGCGCCTACAATGATAATAGAAACACCGGGCCAAGCGCCCGGATAGCCCAGACCGCCAGCCATCCAAGCCCCCAGACTGCCAGCCCTGCGCCGCTTCAAAATGGGAATTATAAACAGGATTATGAACAAATTCATGAACAATCAGCCCCGTCGCAAGCCCAGCCGCCGATTAAAAACGCGGCCAACACGCCAGCCAAACGCCGTGCGCCCGGGTATTACGCCAAAAGCCAGCCAAACAGCCCTGAACGCGAATCCTCTATAACCCGCATCGAATTTCAAACAGCAAACCCAAATATCAGAATTATTTGGTTCGTACAAGCAAATTCATCAACCACAGACCTTTCAGGAGACTCAAATGAACAACCTGGCTAAAATAGCCCTCACACTTTTAGTCGCATACCCGGCGCTGCAGGGACAGATTGTTAAAGATAGCAACTCCAGCGCGCAAAAAGCGCCGTCAGCGCCAAATTTATCAGAATCTGTTAATCTGCGCGGTTTTAAAAGTAAGATTTTTACGATAGAGCATCGTAATCCACGCGATTTGTTTATGGCAATACGCGGGCTTGGGAGCGGCGATCCAAACGCGCTGGTTCAAACTAACGATATGGGAGACATAAAAACCATTACGGTACGGGATTTTCCTGAAAACATTGCCGTAATTGAATCTGCCATTAAAAGGCTGGATGTGCCTATGCCAGAAGCCAAAGCCGTTGAATTGTGTATAAGCGTGCTTTGGGCCTCTAAAAAAGACATTCCGGGCGAGCCTGTTTCCACTGCTCTTTCAGACGTCATTAAAGAAATTTCAAATACCTTGAATTACAAATATTTTAGAGAAGCGGCTATAATAACTAGTGTAATTAAAAATAATAGTAACGCTTCAGGCACAGTCATTTTTGGGCTGCCAGGAGAGAAAACGCTATATCCCGATACTTCACTATTTAAGTGGACTATGGAACCCGATATTATCAAAAATAACGATAAACGTATTATATCTGGTCAATTTAGCATATCTTATGGAAATACAACGCATATTAAAAATGCTTATATCAATTTAAAAGTGGAAGAAAAATTACTGGTTGGGACAGCAACATATGGCGGTTTAGCCATGGTTGTCGTTGTTTCAGCAAAGGAGTTATAAGCGAAAAAAATTACCTCCCCTGCCCGAGAGTGGCAGAAAATGTTTCAGCGGTTTTGCAAGCGGCTCAATAGGCAAAAAAACATCTTGACAAAAAAGAAAAAAAATAACATTTAATCTGGGCAGAAATTTCTGCCCCCGTTTCTGGAGGAACCATGAACCTTGACGCCAGCATCCAACTCAAGCGTCAAAATCGCCTTCTCAAGATAGGCATAGCCATTGGGGCGCTGTTTGTAATCTTTGTGGCGGCGGACGCAAAAAAAACGCGCTTCAAGGAAATTGACGTAGAGCGAATCAACATCGTATCAAGCGAGGGAAAACGCGAAATGGTGATAGCAAACCGAAAACTACTCCCCCGCGCCATTGTTGACGGCGTGGAGCTTGAGGAAGACCGCAATATGCCGGGCATCACTTTTTACAACGATGTCGGCGATGAATGCGGCGGCCTGGTTTATAGCGGACGCTTGGATTCCAACGGCCATCCAAGGGCTGGTATGCACTTTTCCATGGATCGCTTTGGGGGCGACCAGCAGTTGGCCCTGGGCCACTATGAAGGCAATGGCAACATGGAAACCGGATTGAACATCTATGACCGCGGGCTGCACAAAGACTACGCGCCCCTTATGGAAGCATTGGAAAAGGCTAAGGACGAATCAGAAAAGAAGGCCATAAGGCAAAAACTTGAAGAGGCGGGGGCAAATCAAACGCCCAGGTTATTTGTTGGGAAAACCAGTGGCCAATCATCCTCTGTCATACTTGCCGACGCGAAAGGCAAGGCGAAAATAATGATGTTAGTTACACCTGAAGGCGAGGCGGCAATAATGTTTTTGGATGATTCTGGGAAAGTCGTATATAGCATCCCGCCAAAACCAGAGCCGGAAAGCGAATAGGAGGCAACCATGTTTAATCCACGACTCCGGCGAATCAAAAATATAGTTCTGTGCTTTTTTGCTTTTACTTTCGTTTCCCTGCCTTCGCTATTGGGTGGGGCGCTCTCTCCCGATGTTTATATAGCCGGACGCGAAGACATCGCGGAAGGTAAAAGCATTGCCATACTCTGGAAAAATGGCTCAGCGCAACGCCTTAGCGATGAAAATAACGACGCGAGAGCATATTCGGTCTATTTATCGGGTAATGATATATATGTGGCCGGATATGAAACCAACGCGCAGGAAAAACATGTTGCGACAATCTGGAAAAATGGTGTGTCTCAAAGGCTCAGTGATGGAAAGCATAGGGCCATAGCTCGTTCAGTCTATGTATCCGGCAGCGATATATATGCTGCTGGATATTATGTTAACGCGCAGGATAAACACGCAGCCGTGCTTTGGAAAAACGGCGCGGCTCAAAACCTTAGCAATGGGGAATTTAACGCTATAGCCACGTCTGTTTTTGTATCAGAAAACGATGTGTATGTGGTCGGTTATGAAGAAGGAAGAGATTCAAAGGGCTATAACTACAGAAACGCAACTCTTTGGAAAAATGGAGTCGCGCAGCGTCTTAGCGATAAATATAGCCGCGCTTCTTCTGTCACTGTGTCGGGTAAAGACATTTATGTAGCTGGAACCGAAGAAATAGCGCCAAGAAAAGGGGCCGCCACAATTTGGAAGAATGGCGTAGCTCAGCGACTTAGCGGCAAAGAAAGCGGCGCCGACTCGGTATATGTATCTGGCAATGACGTGTATGTAGCCGGAGGCGACCTTTTTGCGGGAACAGTACATTGGAAAAATGGCGTCGCCCAGGAAATCAGCGACAAAAAGAAGGTTTCGCTGCTAAATATTTTGTCGGCCAAATATAATTCAGTTAATTCGGTCTTTGTGTGCGGAACTGACGTGTATTTGGCGGGAATTGAAGGAAACGCAAAGGGTGAAACAAAGGCAAAATTTTGGAAAAACGGCGTGCCGCAAAACCTTAGTAGCGGAGATAAATCTTCAGAAGCAAGGTCAATTTTTGTGAAGTGATTACGTTTTGTTTTCCACATCAAAACTGCATTTCGCAGTTTTAATTTGAAGGAGGCGCATGATGCGCATTTGCCGCTTGATTTCACTAATTCTGCAAGCCGAGTTGCTGACATTCATGCCAAAACACATTACAACGACCCTGGCCGCAATAGTTTTAGTATTGCCGCTGTTTTCCCAAACGGACTTCGATTACAATCTAACCAGAACCATAGGCCCCAAAGTGATTCTCTTGGGGGATTGGAAGGCCGAAGATACCGCCAAATGGAAGCGCGTCATTGATTCCGATGGTATTTACGAACACGGCTTTTCCCTTTTGAATCGCGGGCATTTTAAGGAAGGCGCTTGGTTTGGGATAGGGGATGGGGATATAAACGACTTTGAGCGTTATCTCCGCCAAAGACACGGTCTTAGTAATAGCGTAACGTGGCTGGCGCTGAACCTGGAAAATAATTTAATAGTGTCTGGCGTCATTGTGCCAAGCCCAAAAGAATTTGACGAAATGTTAGAAAAAAAAGGCGTTAAAACTTCGGCGAGGATACTCCGTGAATTTTTGCGGGAGAATCCCAACCATTTAGACGCCAAGACTGATTTATTAAAGGAAGTCCGCCGCCGCGCCCTCATGCGTCTCCCCGCTGACGTTACGGAAGACCACGATACTGAAACCGACTTGAAGATATGGGGCGTTCTTGCCAATGAAACGGATAATGTATTTAAGGGCGCCTGGATGGGTATTGACCTGAATTTTTTCAGGCCAGACCAGGAGTTGCCGGAAATATTCAGCAAATTAATGAAGGCCGTTTTTCGTAAACATATAGCTAAAGTTGAATCAGCCGTCAGAGAGCAGCCGGCGGATATGACGCTATGGAATATTTGGGCCTGGATGGCGCGGGGCATCATGGATTACAAGTGGAGTAATTTTACAAATACGCTGGAGCCATTTGTTTTTCCTGCGTTAAATGTTGCTGGAGCTTCGCCGTCGCCGGATGTTTGCGTGTGGCTGGTTGAAGATTCCATGCGGAAAAAGGATTGGGAGACTGCAATTAAATTCGCCAAAATAGCCAGGCGTTTTTCTACAATCAGAACAACCGCAGACGAAAAAACAGAATGGTCGCCAGGAACAAGAATAGCCAGATTTATGAGCCTTGAGCAGATTAAGGATTATCCGGCAAAGTCAGCCTACGCCCCCCATCTGGAAGCATTGCTAAGACTTGGCAAACTGGATGAAGCCAATGACGTTTATGACGAAATGATACGTTTTGAAGGCAAAACTGCGATGAACAGGCACGAAACAAACAACGCCCGGATAGCCGCCAATGCCGCCGGAACGGCTGGCATGAAAGAGTTGGCTGAAATTTGGGAACGGGGCGAACCGATAAACAAAGCGCCATACGCGAACATTAGCCCATACAGCAATGCATACGGCCTTCCAACTTTTTATACTTATGCTCAATTCAGAAGTGAATACTACGAAAAGTTTTCTGAACAAGCTGGCAAAATTTCACCAAAAATAAATGTCTATCCAGGGCCTGGTTTAGAGGAAAATATTGATACGCTAGGCTGGAAATGCGAGGACGGCGACCGCTGGGCATTGATTGACGCTGATTTACTGGTTTTAGAGCAAGACTATGGCCTGCCTGATTCTGACATGCTACAAGCTGTTTTAGATCGCCATAATATCAAAGACGACTTAGATTATGCCCGAAGCTATATGTCTGAACATGGGGCTAAACCAGGTCTTGAACTCAAATTGGCATTTGAAATTATAAGCAGAAACCTCAGAACCTTAGATTTTCAGAAAAACAATGCGCCAGACACGCTAAACCCTGGCTGGGACGATGATTCCTGGACAGAAGCCAGTAATTATCTAAAAAAGATACTAGCCAATCACCCTGATATATTGGTAAATTTACCTTTTGCTTTAAGATATGATATTTCAATAAAGAGTGAAGCTATAAAGCTATTGTCTAAGCCACTTCTTGGAAATATTGAATTATTATTAAAACAAAAGCCGTCTTCAGACGCATTGTGGACTCAATGGCTTTTTTGGAGAGATGTGGAAGACGCAGGGCGGCCCATTGAGGCGTTGGTAGAAACTGTCATGCCCAGCCCCGTCACAAAGCCCGGAACGGTTCCGCCTGCTAATGCGCTGGCTAATTATTATGAAGAGTGTAAAAGGAATGAAAAGTGGTCTAAGGTTATCGCGCTGCTAAGAACTGTGTGGGACAGGGAATATGCCAGAATTACAAATCTTAAAAAACGTAACCCGGACATTAAATTGTCAGCGCCTGCTGAACGCTCTGACTCCAGCGATGATTGGCAAACGGACTATATACTATCCACAGCCCACGCCTTAGGCGATAATGTTGGCATTCCTTTAATTGAAGCCTGCCTGATGGATAATAAGCCCAATGGCGCGAGAGAGATATTCAGCGCCTGGCTGGAATGCGGCGGCGTATTTAACGATACTGCAAAAATAATTGAGCTGGCAAAGAAAAATGGCTATGAGAGGCTTGCGAGGGAGTGGGAGTGATGTTGTTTCTCAAAGTTAAACCGCTCTAGTGTCTAGTTGCATAAGTTACATTTATTATTTTCAAGCTAAATGTCGCTTCATCCCTGTGTATTTTGAATGCATGTCAATAACTTAACTTTTGAAATTAGACACTAAAATTTGGAACCAGATCACCTCTTCCTCGGTATTCTCAGTAAATGAGTTGTGACCCCTGCGCCTACAACCCCAAGCGCAATAATTACGTATAGGCGGCTAAACATCAGCGCGCCGGAAAATATCAACGCCGCCCACAGGAACGCAATGGCGCGGACGCGTGCGGCATTGCTTATACCGCCGCCCTCGCGGTAGTTGCGGATATATTCGCCAAAGTATTTACTGCTCAACAGCCATTGGTACATAGCGGGGTTAGCCGCGCCGAAACACCAGGCGGCTAACAGCACAAACGGCGTTGTAGGCAGCAGCGGCAACACCACTCCCAACGCGCCGCATATGAGGGCGGTAAATCCAAGAATGTTTAGCGCGGCGCGTTTCAAAGATTTTCAGAATGCTAGTCAAGCGACATTCGTCGCCTTATTGACGTGTAACGGTATAATACTAGCTCTTTCGAGCTTGGAAGCAAACCTGTGCTTTCCAGACAATTTCCAGTATTCAGAAACGGAATCAACATGATGGCCATTTCCCTTTTCCTGATAGCCAGCTTTTTGGCCGGCAGCGTCCCTTTTGGCTTTTTGCTGGTCAAGGTCAGAAAAAAGATAGACGTGCGAAAGCACAGCTCCGGCAATATTGACGGCGCAAATGTTGCCCGGGCTTTCGGAAAGGGGCTGGGGATTCTGACCATGTTTCTGGATTGCTTCAAGGGCTTTTTGCCCGTGCTTGTCGCGACGTTCCTCGGCAATCGCCTCACGGGGGTTTTGATCAATGACTTAACCATTCTTGCTTCTTTTGCGGCGCTGGCAGTCGTTATGGGCCATGTGTTCACACCCTGGCTGGGTTTCAATGGGGGAAAGGGCGTGGCTGTGGCGCTGGGAGCAGCCCTGGCTTTTTCTGTTGGGGAAGCCCTGGAGCTTGTACCGATGCCCTTTTTGCTCTCTCTCGGTATTTTTGTCATCACAGCCGCCATTACGCGCCGCGTCAGCCTAGGCAGCATATTGGGTATACTGGCCATGCCCTCGTATTATTTGTATAGGCTAATCGCGTTCAACAGACCCGATACGCCATACATACTCGTCGTCTGGACAATCATCGCGCTATTGGTGATCGTCAGGCATCGTGAAAATTTAGCGCGGATTATTAAGGGGAGTGAAAACCGACTGTTCTAAGCCGGGTCTGTGTTTACTTCTTCAATACCACTAAATTATTTCATCTGATATTTAATCGGCGCGTGGTATTATAAGCGTTGATTCTGCTCAATTTTGGAGGTCAGAGATGCCAGTCGTTACACCCGCCCAGTACTCCCGCATGTTAGACCGCGCCAGGAGCGGCAAATTCGCCTATCCGGCCTTTAACGTGACTTCAACCGAAACGGCAAACGCCGTTCTTTTGGGCCTAAAGACGGCCAACGCCGATGGAATCGTCCAGATTTCCACAGGCGGCGCGGAGTTTCTCTCAGGGCTTGGCGTGAAGGACATGGCGAAGGGCGCCATCGCTCTGGCCGATTACGTCCATTACATGGCCCAGTACTATGACGTAAATATCGCCCTGAACACGGACCACTGCCATCCACAGTACTTGGAAAAACTTGTGCTGCCGCTTATTGAAGAAACCGAGCGCAGACGCGCGGCTGGCTTGCCAAACCTGTATAACGCCCACATGTTTGACGGCAGTGAACTGGGCTTGGCGGATAATATGTCTAAATCCATTGAGCTTCTCAAGCGGTGCGCGGCCGCTGAAATAGTGCTAGAGGTTGAAATCGGCGTGGTTGGCGGCGAGGAAGACGGCCACGACACGTCCGGCGTGGTAAAGGAAAAGCTGTACACCACTCCCGAAGATATGGTCGCTACGCATAAGGCGCTCTCCCCCATTGGCCCCTATTTGCTGGCCGCCACTTTTGGCAATGTTCACGGCGTCTATAAGCCCGGAAACGTCAAGCTAAAGCCGACGATACTGAGGGACGGCCAGGCGGCTATTGAGGCCGCTTGCAACGGCGAGCGCAGTATGCTGGTGTTCCACGGCGGCTCCGGCTCCAGCCTGGATGAAATCCGTGAAACGCTTGAATACGGCGTCGTCAAGATGAATGTTGACACCGACACGCAATACGCGTTTACCCGCAGCATAGCCGACCACATGTTCAGGAACTACGACGGCATCCTAAAGATAGACGGCGAGGTTGGAGATAAAAAGACTTACGACCCCCGCTCCTACATGAAAAAAGCCGAGCAAAACATGGCCAACCGCGTTATACAAGCCTGCCAGGACCTCAGGTGCGCTGGCAAGAGCGCGGGAAATACACTTTAGATTTTTTTAACTTTTTCAAAGTTGAATTGCTAGTGTCTAGTTGCATAAGTTACATTTATTATTTTCAAGCTAAATGCCGCTTCATCCCTGCGAATTTTGAATGCATGTCAATAACTTAACTTTTGAAATTATTCCAATTCTAAATAGAAATTGCTTTAATTTCTATTTAGAATTGGAATTACACCGATAGGCTCAAATGCGGCGCAATTCTCATCTTCAAATAAAATGGCACATTCTATGTAGAAATGGAATAAGGCATTTTGATCTTCTTTCCGGGAGTTTAAGAAAACAATAGGACGCCAAAGTAGCAGCAGGCGAGGCCGATGTTTTTGATTTTTAAGGCTTTTGACGCAAATTACGTATCATGTCTTCCGTCTTCCAGGGCGCGCTTCCTCCGCCCAGCCACTGGTGGAACCACTCCAGGTGGGCATTGTAATAGACGGGCATGGATTTTAGGTCGTCGGGCCAGTGTCCGTCGTTCTTAAAGACTATCAGGCGACTTGGAACCTTCATCAACTGTAAGTCAGTAAAAAATTGCAGGCTCTGGGTATAGGGCACGCGATAATCCCGCTCGCCCGTTATCACCAGACACGGCGTTTTGTAGTTCTTTACGTAATTAGACGGGCTTCTTTCTTCATAGGCTCCAGGGTTATCCCAGGGCGTGCCGGGAATGTCTTCTTGAGGGAACCACAATTCTTCAGTGGTTCCGTGCATGGAGCGCAAATCATAAACACCCATCATGGCGGCGAGCGCCTTAAAGGGCGTTTCCCGCCCCTCCAGCCACATCATGGCGTAGCCGCCCCAGCTCCAGCCCATAGCCCCCATGCGCTCTTGGTCAACGTAGGGCAATTTTGACAGATGCTCCGCCACGTTTAATACGTCTGTCATCACCTTGCCGTTCCAATCGCCGCTGATAGCGTCCGTGAACTCCTGACCGTAGCCCGTGGAGCCGTGAGGGTTGGGAAAGGCGACGATGTAACCGGCGCCGGGATAAACCTGCCAGTCGCCCCTGAAGCTATCCATCCACTGCATTTGCGGGCCGCCGTGTACATTCATTATGAGCGGGTACTTTTTAGCGGGGTCAAAGCCGTGGGGTTTAACGATAAACACGTGAATGTCTTTGCCCGCCGCGCCTTTAACCCAAATTTCTTCCGCCGGGCGAAAATCCACTTCGGCAACTACGGCCTCATTAAATTTGGTCACTTGCCTGATTGCCTTTGAAGCCGTGTTAAAGGCATAGACCTCGACGGGCTTTTCAACGCTTGTGGAAGTAAAAAATATGGTCTTTTGGTCTGGGCTGACGGCGTACTCCCGAATGGCCCTGCTCTCTATAATCCGAGAAACCGCGCCGGTGGCTATATCAACGCGGCACAGGGGCGTACGGCCCTTTTCGTGGATTGTAAAATAGATTGACTTAGAATCAGGCGCCCAGCGGATATTTTCGACCCAGTTGTCTATGGATTCTGTGAGGACGCGCTCCGTCATAGTCGAGCGGTCTAACACGGCGAGCCTGAATCTGTCGCTCTCCGCGCCCGGGCGCTTTTGAAGCCTGTACGCAATCCACTTGCCATCAGGACTGTACTTAGGATCGCCGTCAAATGCCTTGTTGGTTGTAATCCGGCGCGGTTTGGCGTTGCCGTCCAGACTGATCAAAAAGAGGTCCTGGTTTGTGGATAGCGCCGTAACCTCGTCTATATTTGTAACGGCGCAAATTTCCTTGCCGTCCGGGCTGACGTCAAAACTCTGCCCATAGGCCGGAAAGTCTGTCTTGCCCGATGTAATTGCCTCGACGCCGCCGCTGAAAGAGGCCCTGAATAAGTGTGTGTACTGAAAATCGCGCCAGGAGTCCCAATGCCTCTCCAGCAGTCCATCAGCTAAGTGAGCCTGCACGGGACCTGTCTCCAGCTTATTGAGTAATTCTGTATTTTTGGCGGCGTCGGCCCCGGCTTCAGGAAAAACAGAAGCTGTGAATATAACCTGATTGCCGGAGGGCAGCAGTTTTGGCGAGCCTGCGCCGGGGGCGAAGGATGTGAGCCTGGCCGCCTCGCCGCCGTCAAGGCTGATGCGCCACAACTGCAAGCCCCCTTCCCTGTTGGAGCTAAAGTAAATGGTTTTCCCGTCACTTGACCAAAAGGGCGAAAAGTTAGATTTGTCGGAATAGGTTATCTGTCTGTATTCTCCATTGGTTGTATTTATCAGCCAAACATTTGAATTTCGCTTTGAGGCGTTAATGTCCTGGCTTGAAACCTGAAGTAGCAGCTTCGTGCCGTCGGGGCTTAAGCTCAAGCCGGATACGCCCTTCAGGCGGTACAGGTCTTCAATGGCGACTGGTTTCCTGTTTTGAGTAAAGGCCGGAATGCCGGAAATCAAAACGGCTACCGCCAGTCCAAAAATTTTTGCGGGTCTTAACATCGCGCTATACCTCCTGTGATCGTAACAATTATAGTCAGCCAAGTCTTAACTGAGTCCAAATATTATGAGCCACAAAAAAATCAATAGGCCTGCTTTTTGCTTGTTTTCGTCGTCATTGCGCCTTGTCGGCATTTTGACCTTTATTTTGTGCGTCTGATAGGATTGTGCTACAGTGCTGGATTTTGTTCAGGAGCGTTTGATGAAATACAGATGTTGGGCGCCGGGGTCGGTCATCACGACAATCGCCTGCCTTATTGCCATTGGCTGCAGCGGCGATGAAACAGACGACGGCAAAATCAATGTGCAAAACAGGCCCCCTGTCATCGTCAAAGACTCTTTGACCTGGAGTCCGGCGCACGACCAGATAAGTTTGTATACTCCCTATACTTACTCAATCAGAGCCGCGGATCCCGACATTGGCGACGCGGTTGTCCGCTATGAGTGGCTCTTTGGCAATTCTGAAACAGGCGGCGAAAGGTATGAAACAACTATATCCAGCGTCACTCATGCCTTTGACGCTTCATCCGTGGCAACGCTCAGCGTCAGGGCAACGGATAGAAATGGAGCCGCTGGCCAGTATGAAGTTTTTACGATTCCACTGGCCTCGGATACGAGTGATTTCCCATTATTGCTCACGGCCGTTGAACCAAGCCAGCCCTTGAATTTCAGGCTCGATCCGGGCGGGTCTGTTGTAGTGCCTTTCGAATTTACTATTACGGACGAAGACGACGCGCCTGTAAGCGTTGCCAGATTTTTCTTTGACCCGGGCGAAACTGCGGCTTCTTTTTCGCCCCAGCCCGCAGAAATATCGCCGACGCATTTTAAATTAGAAGCTACATATAACGGCTCAACGCAGTCGCCGAACAGAACGTTGTCTCCGTCATTGAGCGTTGAAGATACGTCGGGCCGCAGATCCAATAGAATTACATTTCCGGACATCAATATCCAAACAGTAACCACTCCAAATCGTCCGCCCCAAATTTCCATTACAGAGCCGGCCACGTTAACGCCGGTTGCTTATACGTCCAAGCCAGTCACGCTTTCTTTCACCGTAATTGATTTAGATAATGACACAGTCAATTACACCATTGACTGGGGCGACGGAACAGCGCCTGATATCGGAATTGTTTCCAATACCGCCACAGGCGCTCAAGTGATGCGCCAGCACGCTTTTCACGACGCGTTTACAAACACCGCCCATAATTCCGTAATGACAGTACAAGTTTCTGACGGCCGCTCGACAGATGGCGCCGTTACCGAGTCCAGAACTTTCACCGTTGTGTATAACGCCTACCCAACCGGGACTATCATCACGCCGCAAGCCAGCCAGACGCTGCCGAGTACTGCGGAGTTGCCGTCGAATCCGGCCCAGGGCCTGATAAATCCTCCGGGTGCTGACGACGCGGACATAGTTGTTATTCCAAGAAACGGCCGCTTGAGCTTTCAAGCCATCGCTGGGCCGCCCGGAAGCGGCGACGCCCAGTTGACATATCTATGGACATTTAGTGGCGGAACGCCGTCTGAATCAACTGCCTTGAACCCCGGCGACGTTGTCTTTGCCGGCGTTGACGATCAGATTGTCCCCTATTTGGTTGAATTCAGCGTAAGGGACGCTTTCGCCAGGTCGTCAATTAACGCCCCCGGCGTTAAACCAAAGACATACCGAAAGTGGGTTGTCGTTGACGCTAAAAACAGCCAAACCTTCAACCTTGCCCTGAAATACAGGTTGCTGCCAGGCGGCGAGCTTGTCACGGCGCAAACCACCGATAATGGCATGGGGGCTTTGCTGCAGGTATTCCAGGACGGTTCATCCAACGCCTTCGCCATAGACGACGGCGCGAATAATGCTGAAGTCGCGGTTCCCGTAAGATCAAACCTGCCATTTTGGGTAATGCTGCCTGAGTTCGGCACTGACGATACCAACTACGTCATCAGGATACCAAACGCCCCTGCCGGCGAATTTGCCGACCCCAGCATGGGAAACTGGCTGCTGGGCGGCGTCTGGCAGTTGGATGGTATTTCAAGATTTGGTTTCCAGAACCAGACAAATCCATGGAACCCGACCTTACACATTGTCACCGCCCAGGGGTTTGGCATAGAAGGGCAGGAATTGGAAAGGCTCAAAAGCCTGAGCGGATTCGCAAGAATTGCTGACGGTTCAGGCGAGCAGCACGAACGCTGGGTTGACATGCTCGCGCTGCCAAAAGAATACCCCGCGCCCCTCGACGCCATTCAATGGAAACAATCAAACAATGTTGTTGGCAATGTCAGTTTAACGACAAATCAGGGCGCGCCCGAATGGCCGACGCTCTTGTATTCCCGTCCGGCCAAAGACCTGCCGCCGGACGTGGCGGATAACACAACAGAATCCGGCAATAGCGACAACTTAGGTTTTATGATTGATTACCCTGCTTACACAGCAGACAACCCGCCTGATTACGCAAAAACATTTTCTGTACTCGGTATGCAGGCCTTCAGGGCGCCTGAAACCACTACGGATTATTACTTTTTAAATTCGCCCCCGGGCTGGGATTCGCTCTCCTGCGTTGTATTCAATAATCCGCCATATACCAACGCAAACAGGCCGGGCATGAATCCAAGACTGGTTGGCAATAGCGCCGCGCAATTTTTCAGCAGATCCATTTTTAACGCTCCCGGTAATCAGCCCCTTAGCGGCGGAATAAGTTCCTATGACCTGTTCTTCAACCCAAATGACCCAAACTGGACTCCAGCGCAGTCTCCCTACGTTCACGTGGGCTTTGCTAATTTCAGAACCACGTTTTCTTACGCCGAATACCTTAAATCACCCCATTGGGCAAGGCCGCTTGTTTTAAACGCAACAAGCCTTTACTACCATGCCGTGCCTGTTATAGCCACCAATCCCAACATCAGATTCAGATACAGCAACCCGCCCAGCTGGCCAAAACTCACGGGCATCAGCCCTGATGACTCCAGCTTTGATATCACTCCCAGCGCGGGGACCTCTTTTGACGGCAGAACAGTCGGCAGATTTTACTGGACGGCCTATACGCCATTTTATGAAGTCGTCGGCTCCTATGGCGGAAGTTTAATAACCAGGACCTGGCTGGCGGATAATTCCCATTTGCCGCCGACAACCTTTAACGGCGGAGCGGGAGACGCCACCAGCGCCTTAGGCTTTGCGCCGCCCCTTGCGATCAGGGTTGATAAACATTCCCGCAGGCCGGACGGCTCGGCCATTCAGGATACTTATGACGGCTACAGGGTTCGCTGGTATAATCCGACCAGGGATATGAACGGCAACGTTGTCCCGCCTGATTTTTGGGTGGTCGAGTTTGTAAAGGACGGAAAATCGTTCCACTACATACTGCCTCCGAATTTCCCAAATCCCCCTCGCACTCAATCAGACACGGATTCAATAGTCACAGACGCCCGCGTTCGCGGCGCAAACGGCTCTTTTGTTGACAAAGGTTATTGCTGGTTTGATATACCTGTCGAACTCAGAGCGGATATCAATAATCCTGGCTCCATTTGTTACCTGACAGTATTTGCCGTTAAATTTATCAACAAAAACAATCCAGTTCCAACAGCCAGGCCATTGCACGGGCCTGAATGGATTGACGCCGTCAAAACCGCAACCGCGACGATTAAGTTAATTTCCAGCACCGCTGGTTCTGATTTGTCTTATGCCCACAAGCTGCCTTTTAATTACCCGTGGGACATTGTTGTTGTTAACGGCGACAGAGTTGAAATTAACCCTTGACGCAAATGATATTTGCGCTGCCTAACCCGCTTGGAGGTCTCGTGAAAGCCGTAATCCCAACCGCCCTTTTGTCTGCGTCGGTCTTTATGTCAGCGCAGAGCGGCGCCCGCGACCTGGATCTGCGAATTCAGGTAGGGGCTGAGAAGACGCGCCCCTATCAATCCGTTCTCAACTCATCTCAGGACATTGGCGTTATTAAAGCGCAGCCGGATTATCAGACCGCGCCGACGATAAGAATGCTGGGAGAGCTTCCCGGAGCGCCGGGGTTCTATTATTCACTGGGCGGAAAATTAGAATCAACCAGTAATTTTTTACTCAATGAAAACGGCATAGACATGCGCGAGGTTGAAGTGGCTTATTCATACTTCAGCTTTGGCGCGTCATGCATCCTGAATACAAGAATCGGTTTTAGCCTTGGCTTCCACCTGGAGGGCCGCATAGAGCGCATCATTACGTCCGGGACGCTGTACGAATACGATGAAAACAATCAGATCACAAGCAGCGGCAATTTGGAAGGCAAAATTTCATACTTGCGCCCATGGGGCCGCGTGAGCATGGATTTCACATTTAATAATTCCGGCAGGGTCAGGCCCTTTATTGGCATTGAAGGCGCCTACCCCATAACCAGGCGCGAACAGAGGGTTTCGTGGAACAAAGTGGAATCTCAGGACAGCAACCTCATGGAAGCCATAGCCCCGCGAGGCAGCGTGGGTTGTTATATTGGGTTTAGGTTTTGATCACAACCATTTGAAAAACGGGAAAAGCGTCTTCTGAAATGCCTGCCGCCTCTGTCTCTGTGTTCTGACAAAAATTCTTCAGGCACAACAAATACTTTGGCCTCGCCATTAAAAATGTAGGGTCCGAACTCGTCTAGCCGCATCGGCGGGTCTGAACTCATCACCGCGATTTTGCATCCAAACGGAATTTTTTAAAGTCGGCGGATTGTCTAATACCAAGTTGCTGACTATAGGGATTACTGCCGGACGTGTTGATTGGCTATAGTGATTCAACTTGAGAAGCGTCTTGCAGTATTCAAGTTACGTCTGCGCTTCCCGTTTCTCTCCCCGCCTATCGGCGGCTCGCTACACTCTCAGCGCAGTCTGCGCGCACCGCGCG
>JAISSN010000174.1 GCA_031273105.1 Holophagales bacterium
TCACGATGGAAGAGGCCGCGCCCTTTGCCGACATTTTTGTCACAGCCACTGGCACCTGCCCCGTTATTGAATTTGAGCACATGCAGGCCACGAAGCACCAGGCCCCTGTGTGCAACATCGGCCACTTCGCCAGCGAAATCAACGTAGCCAGCCTTGAAAAACACTGCAAGTGGGAAGAAATCAAGCCCCAGGTTGACCACGTGATATTCCCCGACGGCAAGCGCATAATACTGTTGGCCAAGGGCCGCCTGGTAAACCTGGGCTGCGCCACGGGCCATCCCAGCTATGTGATGAGCAGCAGCTTTGCCAACCAGACATTAGCCCAAATTGAGCTTTGGTCTAAGCGCGACACTGGCGCTTATCCGATTGGCGTCTATACGTTGCCGAAACACCTGGATGAACATGTAGCGCGGCTCCAGTTGAAGATGTTAAACGCCAGGCTGACCAGACTGAACCCGGAACAGGCAAAGTATATAGGCGTCAGCGTTGACGGCCCCTATAAGTCGGAACAATACAGGTATTAGCGCGGGAAATGCAAACCTGTACCGGCAAACCCTCCGCCGTCATATTGCCCCAGGATCTATTAGACACACGACTAAATACGCCGCATGGCATTACTCTGTTAGATTGCCGCCCCTTTGACGACTATGACTTTTGCCATATAGACGGCGCGTTTCACGCCGACATAGAATCCACACTGAGCGCCGCATCAGACTCGGAACACAACCCCGCAAGGGGCGGACGCCACCCGCTCCCAAAAGCGGAAAATTGGGAAAGACAATTATGCGCCTGGGGAATCCAAACCGATAGTTTTGTTGTAGCGTACGACGACGCCTCAGGCGCCGAGGGCGCGGCTAGAGCCTGGTGGATGCTCACTGCTTCAGGCGTCCAGGCAGCCATTCTGGATGGGGGATGGGCCGCCGCCGTGAAGGCGCGCCTCACGATTAACGAAGACGCGCCAACGCCAGAACCGTCCACGTTCAAATTTACAGAATGGTTGCTCCCAATAGCGGATATAGAGATGGTCAAAACACTGCGTAGCGCCCACGATTGGATATTGCTGGATTCACGCGCCCCTGAGAGGTGGCGGGGCGAGGTTGAACTCATGGACCCTATCGCAGGGCGCATTCCAGGCAGTAAAAACGTGTTTTTTCAGGAAAACCTGGACAATAGTTTTTTAAAGAAGCCCGAAGAATTGAGGAAAATGTATCTTGAAATCCTGGGCGATACCCCCCCCAGCCGCGTCATAGCGTCATGCGGAAGCGGAATGGCGGCGTGCCTGACCCTACTGGCCCTTTACCAGGCCGGGCTGGAGGAGGCTTATCTGTACGTGGGGTCCTATAGCGAGTGGTGCAGAGCAAAGATCAACCAGTATTAAAAACAGGAAAAGCGAAATTCTAAAAATGACAACAAAATTCCTCATCGCCCACAGCCCCGATTCTGACGACGCTTACATGATGGCGCCCATTGCTCTTGGGTGGCTCAAAGACGACGAAGTTTTTCAGCGATTCAGCTTTGAATTCATCCGCAACGACATAGAGACGCTGAACCAGGAAGCCCTGAACGCCCGATACGACGTCACGGCCATCAGCTTTGGCGTTTATCCCGAAATCGAAGATAGATACGACCTGCTCCGCGCAGGCTCAAGCATCCAGGAAGGGACAGGGCCGATAATCGTAGCCGGGGAAGGCCTCAAACCCGGGGACTTGCGCGAGAGAACTATAGCCATACCTGGGCTTAGAACCAGCGCGTACCTCGCCATGCGCCAGTGGATGCCCGCGCTGAATATAGTTGTCGTCCCATTTGACAAGATAATGGACGGCGTGGCGGACAGGCGCTTTGACGCGGGATTGCTGATACATGAAAGCCAGTTGATGTATAGGGACAAAGGGCTGCATTTAGTCGCTGATTTAGGCGATTGGTGGAAGAATCTCCATGACCTGCCCCTGCCCATGGGCGGCAACGCCATCAGGAAAGACTTGCCAATGGAAGAAAAACAAGCCTTTGCGCGCCTCATGCGCAAAAGCGTGCAAACAGCCATCGCAAGACATCAGGAATCCATTGATTACGCCCAGAGCTTCGGGCGCGGCATGGATAGAGAAATGGTCGCCAGATACGTCCGCGCCTGGGTAAACGATTTCACCGTGGACGTGGGCGAAAGAGGCGCAAGGGCAGTGAATACGCTTCTTGGCAGGCAGGTTGGGTGGGTTGGTGATCAGTGATCCGTGAAACCGCCCCCGCCAAATTCAACAGGTTTTTATCCGTCCTGGGACGCCGTTCGGACGGGTTTCACCTGCTTGAGTTAGTCACCACCGTACTTCATGATTGGCCCTCCCTCCATGACGAATTGACTGTAGAGGCCGCGCCAGCCTTGAGTCTGGAAATAATCGGCCCTGCTTCGTGCGGATTATTACCCGATGATTCTAACTTGGTAACGAGGGCCTGGCGGGCGCTTGAAAGAGAGATTGGCCGTGAGCTTCCAGCCAGGATAACGCTGTCTAAGCGTATCCCCCACGGCGCGGGGCTAGGGGGTGGTTCTTCGGACGCGGCGGCAGCTCTTCGCGCGGGCAACGCCCTGTACCAACTTGGCCTGCCGAGTGCTGCACTGTTGCGCCTGGCCGCCGGACTAGGCAGCGACGTACCTCTGTTTTTGCTGGGCGGCACAGTACTCGGCCTTGATCTGGGTCAAAGGGTTATCCCCATGCGGAATATACCCCTACCCCCAATGCTCATAGCCTGCCCTGCCCTGCACGTAAGCACGTCGTCTGTGTATAAGGAACTGTCCAGGAGCGAATTGCCCGTCGGCGGTTTAAGAGGCATTAACGGCCTTAGCGGCCCCTGCCCTTCCCTTGGCATAAACGAAGCCCCACCCTGGCGCAACGACCTCACAAACGCGGCGCTCAGCGTTTGCCCTGCCCTGGCTCAAGTCAGAGACGCCCTGAGCGCCGTCGGCGGAGACCCGTTATTGTGCGGCTCCGGCAGTTGCTGGGCAGCCAGATTTATAAACCTGTCTGAACGCGACGCCGCCCTGGAAAAACTATCAGTCTTGCATCCTGAGTGGACGTTTTACAGTGATTCAACTTGAGAAGCGACTTGCAGCATGTCGCCGCATAGCGGCCATTCTCGACGCAAGCGCGTTATGATAAAATGCTCAGTCATAGCGGACAGGCAGGCGGTTAGATGCGGAGACACCAGCAGACACAAATATTAGAATTCCTGCAGGCCCTCAACGTGGCGCATGGTGAATTGCGCAAGTCGCCTGGGCAGGAAATCGCCTTGCAACTATTTGCCGGTTGCCGGAATCTTGCCTTGCAGGCGGCGCGGTTCATCACAGACATTGAAGGCGAGGGCACGCAAACCTGCGCGTCTCTTGAGGAATACTGCGAATTTTTGAGCCACGCCAGTCCAGACGGCATTGACGCTTATTTAATTAAGAGACTTCAAGTAAAGCTGAATAAAATCGAAGCTCTTGTAAGGAGCGAACTGGAGCCGAACCGAATTGAGGTTGTCTTTTTTCCCTACAAGTACTCCATGGCTGACAGCCTGGAGAGTATATGGCTCGCGGCTATAGCAGATCCGCAATGCGACGTCTATATTTGTCCAATCCCCTACTTCGACCGTCTGCAAAACGGAGATCTGGGCACAATGCACTATGAAGGCGATTATTACCACAAAGACCTTCCCCTCATTGATTGGCGGGAATACGACGTCGAGGCAAGGCGTCCGGATATTATCTTTATTCACAACCCCTACGATGACGGCAACTACGTCACCAGCGTTCACCCCAGCTTTTACAGTAAGCGCCTCAGACAATTTACTGATATGCTGGTGTACGTACCATATTTTGTTTATTCAGTAACTGACGAAATTCCAGACCATTTTTGCATTACAGCGGGCAGCGCATTTGCCCACAAAGTTATATTAGAATCAGAAAAAGTGCGTAGCTATTATATTAGCGCATTCAAGAAACATTACGGTGATAAACTCGGCAAGCCGGAAGAAAAATTTATAGCCCTGGGTAGTCCTAAATACGACAAGTGCATTAACGCCAAACGCGAAGATTTTAATTTGCCGGATGAATGGCGGAACATGATCAGCAATAAAAAAATCATTTTATTTAATTCATCGCTTGGCGCAATCTTAAAGAACAGCGAACAATATCTCAAAAAATTGCGCTACATTCTTGACGCATTTCATAAACGCGACGACGTTGTACTCTGGTGGCGGCCCCATCCCCTCAGCGAGGCCACGCTTCACTCCATGCGCCATCAGTTGCTCTATGAATATAATAGTATTGTTTCAGACTATGTTCGGGAAAAATGGGGCGTTTACGATAATACGCCGGACCCGCACAGGGCAATTTCCTCGAGCGACGCCTATTATGGCGATTGGAGTTCACTGGTTCCCATGTATCAGGTCACGGGTAAGCCAATAATGATAGTCAACCATGATTTTTTAACTGACGAAATACAATTTTCACCAACCTGCGCG
>JAISSN010000181.1 GCA_031273105.1 Holophagales bacterium
GACATATTTGAGGTCGGCTTAATATCGGTTGACGCCGAGTTCAGCCTGACGGGAACTCATCACTGCGTACTGGCGCTCCTGCAGATAGCCACCCATGAAAAGGTATGGCTCATTGATCCACTGGCTATTCCTGATCTGATAGGCCCTCTGCTGTCGGCACTAGCTGAAATGACCTGGATAGCCCACGACTTCTCTGGAGACGGCGTCGTTTTCAAGCGCCTCTATAATGTTGTGCCTAAGTCTGTGCTGGATACTATGATGCTGGCCAGAGCCTTGGGCTACGCCCAGCCCGGCCTTAAAAACATGGCCAGGCTAAAGCTGGGTATAGACATTCCAAAGCAAGAGCAGGACAGCAATTGGATGTTGCGCCCCCTCAGAGAGAGCCAGTTGGATTACGCGGCGAGGGACGCCGCCCTGCTGCTGCCCTTGCTGCGTGAATTGGTCAATGAGGCGGAGGCGCGCAGGGCCGTTGAGGCGGAAATCACCCGTAGCCTGAGTGAATTGCCCCGGCAACTGAAACAGATGCTTGCGCGGATTCATAACTACGTTCAGCCAGCCGAGTCGCTCGTGGTGGAAAAAATCAGGGCGCTGGGCCTAGGCGCGGTTGCGGAGGCAAGAGCCAAAGAACTCCTGGAGCTCAGGCACGCTTGGGGGAACCAGGGCGATATAGCCGCGGTCATGGAGCTTGGTAACCGTTGGATAATAGCCCGCGCGCAACGCCCGCCTAAAAGCATCGGCGCGCTGGAAAGGACAATCCGGAACCCGAGATTTCGCAAAAAACGCCTTGGCTCACTATGGAAGGTATTTACAAAGGACTAATGTTGCCATATATTTTAAACAGCCCCAAAAAGGAGTCGGCTATGGCAAATGACGAAGTAATTATCCACTTTCCGGCAGGATTGGTTGGCTTTCCCGAAGCCAAGGATTTCTACCTTTTTGAGCCGGATGACGCGTACCCGCTCAAGTTTTTGCAATCAGTGAACAACACCCAGCTGAGTTTTGTAGCTATGGACATCGCGGCTGTTAAGATGGACTTCAACGCGCCTCTTAAGCCCGAAGAAGTCGAAACCCTTGAACTGACCCAGCCTGAAGACGCGCTGGTGATGGCTTTTGTGATTATTCCAGAAGACAAGCCAAACGAAATGGTCGCCAACCTGGCAGGGCCTATAGTGGTCAACAAAATCAACAAGAAAGCCATCCAGCTAGTGCTGGACACGGAAGAATACCCGTTGCAGCATCCCGTGTTTGATATTTCCGTGCATTTCCCGGCAGGGCTGATTGGTTTTCCCGAGCTGAAGCGGTTCCGTCTGTTTGAACCCTCCGGCGCGTATCCCTTCAAGTTCCTGCAGGCCATCCAGCAGGAAGAGTATTCTTTTGTCTGTATAGACATAGGCGCTATTCAGCCTGAATACGAGGCGCCGCTGTCAGAGGACGACTCGGCGTTTTTGGCCGCCGAAAGCCATGACGACGTAATTATGATGGCCCTGGTGGTAATTCCCGAAGACCTGCGCCAAATGACGGCTAATCTGGCCGGGCCGCTGGTTATCAATAAGCACACGCTTAAGGGCCGCCAATTGGCGTTGGATGCAGAAAAATTCCCTCTAAAGTACCAGATACTGCGCGGTGAAAATTAATTTCGTTCCCGAATCAAAATTGCTGAACGCGGTTTTGATTTGGGGATGAAATATTTCAGGCCACTACCTGATAGACCCTTGCAATGAGGTTGTTTGTTTCCGTAGAGGCTTGGTTATAAGCGTTTACAGCCTGACGACCCTGAGGCGACATTGCAGACATTTCCTGAGCGTTAATGTTATCCCGGTCGTTGGCGGCTTGCGCAGGGAGGTCTCTTGAAGCATTCGCGTCGATTGCGCCATCCGGGTTCGTGTTAGGCGCGCCCGAAGCTTCTGGAGCGCCTGTTGTATTTGTTCCATCCGTTCTATCTGTTTGAGTAGCGCCGCCCATTATATCTATATCTATCCTATCCAGACTGCCTGCGGCGTCAGCGTCTTCTGCGTTGCCTGCATTACCTACATTATTCTCACCGTCGGCATCGCTTTCACGGCTCTCTTTCGCTTCTTCCGCTTGTTGAGCTGACAGGTCTAAAGACGCCTGTGACTCCATTTGTCTGGCCTGGGCGGCTACGGCCCTATCCTGGGGGCTTGGATCAGCCGGGGCCATTGCTGCGGCGGCTATCTGGCGGGCCTTGGCGATGGTGGCCTGGGGGTCATTGGGCACTTCGCTTGCGTCAATGGGAACTTCACCTCCGATGGCATACATATTTCCATCGGGGCCGCGCTGGGTGGTGTATTGAGCGCCGCCCTTAGTTATCCCCGCGCCAGCGGCCAGGTGAGCCGCTTCGTGCGTCCTCACGGCTTTGTCCCGCGCTTTCAGGTCTTCAAGCATTCGCTGGGCTTCCGGACTCAATTCAAGCGAGTCTCCGCTATTGGCATCGCCCGTCTGTGAAGTCTCCCGGTCGCCATCCTGGTTTTGTCTGGCGGCGGCTGTTCTGGCTGTTCTGCCAGACCTGTCAGATCTATCCGCTCCTAAAGCAGTGTCGGTTTGGTCGGGGTTGTTTGCGGAATTGACGTAATTTGTGTAATCATCACTGTTTGCGCTATCGGCGCCCTGAGCGTAACCGCCCCTGCGAGCGTGATCGCCCATGCCAGCATTGATAGGACTGCCTATTATAAAATCCATACACAAATTATATCGGCCGCGTTTCAAATTTCTAAAGCTATTTTTTCACAATTTGAAAATTTACTTATTTCTTAAGGCCGTGCGGAGCGTTTCCGCTCTATATGGCAAGCAACTATACTTAGTTATGCGTTGCCCTTTTTGCAGACATTTGGAAGACAAGGTGGTTGACTCCAGAGAGGCCAGGGAGGGCGACGCTATCCGCCGCCGCCGGGAGTGCCTGTCCTGCGGCAAGAGGTTCACCAGTTACGAAAGGGTGGAAGAAGCTCCGATTCTGATAGTAAAAAAAGACGGACGCAGGGAACCCTTTGACAAAAACAAACTGCTCAAGGGCATGATGGCCGCCTGTCAAAAGCGCCCTGTTCGTTTGACGCTCCTGGAAGAACTTGTTGGCGATATTCACTCAAGGATATTGGAACAGCCCGACAGGGAGATTCACAGTATAACGCTCGGCGAGATGGCCATGGACGGCCTTAAAGCCATAGATTCGGTAGCTTACGTCAGGTTTGCCTCTGTGTACCGCGAATTCAAAGATCTCTCGGAATTTGTAAAGTCAATAGAATCCCTCGTTGGAGACGTCAAAGAAAGCCGCAGGGGAGCGCAAGCCACGCCTGAACAGGCGACTGAACAAAAGCCGGATAAACCGCCCCCCCTAAAAGCGCCTGTGTCAAAGGTCTCGCCTCAACAGCCCTTGTTTCCTGGCGAAGTGGTTGCTCCCGTCCCGAAAAAACGCAAGTGATTCAAAATCCCATCTGGAAGCAGACGACAAAGGTATCGCCGCCCTGCTCACCAATTTGTCCTGCCCCTGGTTTCAGAAAGTTCTTGCTCCGCATAACGTAGTTGACCTTTATTGCTGCGGATTTGTACTTATCGGGCATTACGCTGAATACATAGCCTAAGGTAATTTCAGTATATTTTGGAGTGTAATCAACAGGGACAGACATTGATGTTATCCCGGGAATCGTAGTCCAAGGAACCTCCTCCATGCGATCGTAAGCATTTTTTGAATCGCCGTACCAGTCGCTCCCGGAGTTATAATTGAGGTAGTCGTAACGAAGCGTAAAGGTGTGCTTGCCAACGGTGTAACCAAATACCCCCACATAGCCTAAGAACTTTTGATCCAGGTGTTCTCTGTGGGCAGGTCCGGCTGCCGTGCCCAGTGAAGGCTTGCGCCGCCCCACAAGTCCTGTGATGATTTCTGCTTCGGCGTGAATTTTTGCGTTTTGGAAACGATAGTAGGCGCCAAAGTTATTTGTCTTGTCCTTGTTGTCCAAAATAGCGTTGTCAATGCCTTCCGGCAAGGCTTTTACATTGTATCCAGGGCCGGCGGAGCCGGCAAAGACAGGAAAATCAGGGTTAGGAAGAGGGATGGGAAGTTGATAATCATGGAATGTCAGAGGAACTAACGCGCCCTTGTCAGCCAAATTGGTGGAACCTTGCAGTGTATATACGCCAAAGGAGTGGGGCTTGCCGTAGTTCATCTCGAGCCTGGCGACAAAGTCGCTTTGGGCGTTGGTGTTATTGCTCTTTCCGTTTCCATTGAATACGCCGGCGTGAAAGCGGCCCCTGAATGATTGGGGGTCGCCAAAGCCAACGCTCACTGTGACGCCGCGATCCCTCGGATCGCCAAATTCCCGGACCAGCATCGCCCGCTCGACAAACAGTATTTCGGCGGACGGCGTAAAAGTTTCAAAGGTTTGAAGGGGCTTAAACTGCCCAAGCTTGACCTCGACGTTATGGGGCAGCTTGTACTTGATGAAGGCGTCCTGCAACACGTTGTTATCAATCGTGGGGTCCATCATGACTTCGTATTCGAGGTCGCCGAAGCCGCCTGACAGCTTAACGTCCACCCTTTTAAATGAAAGTCCGTTTTCCCTGAATTGGCTAGGCAGGGGAAAGTATTCAGTCGAGGCGCCGTTGTGGCGAAGGTTGTTGTCCATCATCTGGGAGTACCAGACTTGAATGAGGCCGGAGATTTTAGGCGGCTGAATCTGGGCTGCGGCGGGGAGTCCCGCCGCAAGCAACAGCGCGGCTATTGAAATATTTTTTGCGTCGAACATGTATTCTCCAAAAAGACCATTAACGGTCACAATTAACAGTTTACAGTTTACAGTTTACAGTTTAAATGTAAAACAAGTATGCGGCCAAAAGCAGCGTCAATGCTTATTAATCTAAAATCGCAAACCGTAGAGCCACTTGCAAAACCTCTGGGGTTTTGAGAAAGGACTCCTGTTATGGGAGCTATGGGCCTGATCGGTATTGCGGCTAATGAATTCCAACTGCTGCCCATACCAAGTTGCGGACTATAGGGATTATAGCAATTTCACAAATGGTAGTCCATACCAGCAACCTCTATTCCAATCATTAACACCCTGTTCTTGGACTACGAAAACCAAAACTGCTATACTGCTGGACATATTGATTGGCTAAAACGTAACAATGGCAAGGTCTTCGATTTGACAAATAATTCCATTTCTACTTCAAAATTGCGTTCCGCAATCTTGAAGTAGAAAGTTGTTTTAAAAGCACGACATCACTTTTTTCTCGAAATAGCTCAAGTTACATCAATAGGTTCAAACGCGGCGCAATTCTCATCTTCAAATTAAATGGCACATTCTATGTAGAAATGGAATAACATCGCTTGAACGCAACTTGGTACCATCAGGCAAACACCCCCACGTGCGTGGGGAAGACCACGTCCGTATTTTTGGAGGCTATTGGGCTTTGGAAACACCCCCACGTGCGTGGGGAAAAAAAAACGAATTTAAGCCTCATCTCAAGAAATACTGGAAAATCCCGCCAAAAGAGAATGCGGCTTTCGTAGCGCGTATGGAAGATGTCCTTGAGGTATATCATTTGCCATACGATGCGGATTACCCGGTCGTATGCATGGATGAATCAAACATGTCCTGCTCGCCTCTCTTCTCTGATATCCACTTCCTGCCTGCCTCACACAACTCTGATACTTTCTTTTCGTCAGCGCTTACCCCTATTGTTTTTAACTCACGAAAACCGCCTCTGCTCTTATCTACCACAACTACGCTTGTGCTGCCTGACCGCTTCTTTTTCCTTCTGATAAACATGTAACAATCATACTTTTTTGTCTTGCGTCACCCAAAACCGAAAATCAAAAATCGTAAGTATATGCTAAATAACAACTTGCAAAAACTACCCGGAAAAAGTGTCAAAGTCAGGAAAAAATACTGCGCGTCAATGCTTAAACGGCTTAAACGGTTATCCTAGATATATTCCTGCGGGACTCCAGGATCCCAAACATCAGATGCGCCATGACTTTCGCCGCACCCCGCACTCTGTTGAAGCGTCCACCGTAGTTGTCCTTTAGATTTGAATTGACCCGCTCTACTGAACTACGCTCCCTGAACCTCACTGCTTTCGCCGACTCCAAAGGTTACGAAAGAGGTCTATTGACTGATTATAGCGTTAAACTAAGTATCTTCTCCATCATCTTCTCCACGCAATCGCTTTCGTCAAGGCAGAACACATTTTTGGCATGGCGTTCCAGCTTATCTTTGCCCCACCATTGGCGCAATTCCTCTGAGCGAGTGCTAGAAATGATAAACGAGTTAAGCGCGATACGCTTGTCCGCGCTGGACGGTTGCAACCGCGCTTCGAGCGCCTTAATGGTAGCGTAAAATTCAATTTTTGGGTCGTCCCATCGCATGTGACGCAGACCTTTTGGGTCCATGAAAGAAACATACTGCGTTTCCGGCGTGTCTATCCAAAGCACAAAGTCAGGGTAGAAATTACCCGCCTCAAAGAAGCCCATACCCGCTTTGCTCTTATTTCGGAGCAGATAGAGGCTTTTGCCATTGAGCGCGTCCTTATTGCCGTCAACATAAAACTTCAGCTTGTCAACAAGGTATTTCTCGTCCTCGTTTAAGCTGATGGGCGACACGGTCAGTTTAAGACCGCCCGCTTTCAAAAATATAAGCGGTGTGTACAAGTGCTGCCGGAAGTCAAACGCGATAAGCGAGCCGTTCAGCGCGCTTGTCTGGTAGGTTGGGATGCCGTTCTTTTGATTGAGGAGCGTCCGCAAATCATTCACAAAGTTTTTCACCGTGTCGGCGTATGGGTCGCCCTCATAACCATCGCAGCAAGAGAATTTGTAATAGTCAACAAAATTACTGTCGCTCTCATCCAGTTCCTGATATTCGAGGAGCGGAGTTTCCCAGCGGTCTTTTTCGTATTTGTAAAACTTGTCAATGTAGCTTTTTAGCGCCATCACGGCAAAGTCCGAGTACATGGACAGCTTTTCCATTGAATAAAAATCAAGACGCGCTTTGGGAATAATGAGCGAATACCATCCGTCCGCCCGCAGAATCGCCGCTAAGCTGTCTTTTTGCAGGGATATATTGTAATAGAGCTTCTCATTTTTGTAGGTTTCCAGTTCGTCAAAAACCCGCTCGTAGTCAAGGAAGGGAATAAATTGCGAGTCCAGAGTTTGTTCCTCAGTCGCGCTCTCAAGCTGTGTACCGGATGCGGATTCGAGCGTTTGAACTCTGGAGCGGCAGTCAATAAGAAGCTTGTTCTTGCTCAAGTACCGCGCAAAGCCCTCATCGGGCGCGCCGAGCAAGAGCCGCGCCGCTTGCTTTTTGAAGTTCGCTCCGTCTTTAACCTTAATCACGCGAAGCCTTTTGTTTTTAACTTCGTTGTAACGGCTGATAACCGGCAGCGTGTATTCGCGCGGGTTCTCATCGGCGGGCATATCCTCCATTTCGAGGTGCCTCTTGAAATCCTCCATGTACTGCGCCTTGACGCCGAATATGGTCAAGGTTTCGAGCATCTCTATATTTTCCGGCACAGTAACGGAGCGGTCGTCTAATTTGCCGCTTCGCTTCAGGCAGCCGCCATGTCCGCGCAGTCGAACGCCGCGACCGAAAAGCTGAATGGCCTGTGAGCCTTCGCCCTTGGCAAAGTTAATAAGCCCCATCGTAGAAACGCGCCAGGAGTTCCAGCCCTCGGTGAATTTGCGCGAACCTATGAGAATCTTAATATTTGAGCCTTTGTCGTTAATGCTTCGGAACAGCGATTCACTTGCGAATTCATCTGTTCCGGTAACAATGCCATTTGCCTCGCAATTTTTAATAAGCCCTGGCGTATCGCCGATGCTGATGACGCCGAAGTACTCGCCGTCAGCGCCTACACTGAGCGCGATTTCGCCTTGCGCCTGGCGCAAATTCAAAACTCGCAGGCGCGGCCCGTCAGATAGCGTGTTGCTGTTAAACACTACGCGCATAATGTCTTTATAAACGTCTTCCGCTTTTGGCGCGTGGCCAAACAGCGAATACAACGCGTTGAAGTTCTGCGAAAACAACTCGCGTCCCCGGCTATCCATAAGCCCTGTATTTTCATTCATAACGGCGTTGATTCGGTTTATCGTTAGTTCCCTGTTATTAACGAATTTATCAATGAAGTCCAAAACCTCTTCGACATCGGTCATCTCAGCGGCAGATGTCTTCGCCGTTACACGGTTGCCGACAAAAACGAGCAATGGCTTTTCAAGCATGAAGGACGCGTAATCCTTGCCCCGTTCCGCAAACAACTTCAACTGCTGATAGAATGACAGTAAGCAACCCGTCAGGTACAGTCGTTGCTGTTCATCGTCATAGCTCTCCCGCAGGTTATAGATGCGGTATTCTTTGCCGTACCCGTCTTCGTAGAAAAACTTGTACGAGTAATCAATGATGATGGAGCGGAAATACTCGTCAAGGAGCGCCTTATTCTTTTTTATATCCAGCGTTTTCATCGCCTGTTTCAGCGTGGCGGAGTATTCAAAGGCAAAGCCGCCCTCCGCCGAAAGGCGCGAGCGGTAATCGTACCACACATCGCCCGCAAGCCCGCGATGCGCTTCATCCACAAGCACAAGATTGTCTTGTTCAAAACTGTCAACAGAAACGGTTTTAACCTTGCCTTCTTCTTTCAGCTTGTTCATGTCAATGACGATAACGTCCGCAGTGTTGCCGAAACCGCTCTTGACAAACGGCTCCGCCGATATGCGCGACAGATAGAGTTCCGCCAGGTGCTGGTTGGACATTCCCTCATTCGGCGCAAGCACGATGATTTTGTTAATTTCCATGTGAGGGTTATAGCGCCGCGCTTTTTTCAGGTAATGCCCGAACTGCAAAATATTGATGTGCATTATCAGAGTCTTGCCGCTGCCCGTAGCGCACATGAAAGCCAGCTTATTCATGTTGGCGGGCGTGAACGGTTCAATGTCTATCCCGCCGGGACTGCCTTTCTTTACATTTTCCAAAAAACAGTTCAATTCTGCCGCAAACGCTCCCTTGTCCGTAAAATAGCGGTCAAGGTACATCTCGGTGAACAGACAGGCAATATACTGAAAATACTTTAGCCGTATGCCGCCGCGATTTTCACCGATTTGTTTGACATATCGGCAGATATGCCCGTCGTACTCCCTAAGCGCGTCGCAGCTGATTTTCGCGCGCGCTTGCTGACGCTCTACGACGCCGTCTAACTCGCGCCAAAAAAACGTGTTCTGATTTTCATTTACGCCTTCATATTCCGCATCGTTCAACCTTCCCCCAAGCCCGGCAAGCGTATCCTTGCCGAACAGATTCAGGAAATAGCGGAACAAAATAAGCTGGTCGCCCCATTGGAAAGCAGGAGGCTTAGAGGCCCTCCTTGCCATTATTCCGCCCCCTCGAACATCTTGGTTTTGAACACCGGCTCTATGCGCCGGACACTCCAGTTTTCATCGTCGAGCCGCAGGTTCTCAAGGTTGTTGTCGCCGTTGACGAATATCACGTCAAACTCGCGGTCTGCGGGATTTATCCTGTCCCTGGCGAAGTAGGCGTCAAGAGCGGCGTTGGAGAGCAACAGGTCTTTCGTGACAGCGCGCCAGATTATAAGCGCGCGCCTGCCATCGGGCAGTTTACCCTCAATTTGCTTGAAGCTGAACTCGCCGTCTTTGTCCAGTTTCAACCGCACGGCGTTTTCGTATTCGCCGTTAGGGTCGGCAACCGCCTTAAAACAAGCGGGCGCTGACTGCCGTATTACGGACAGCCCCAACAGATAGTTGAATGTTTCGCACAAATCAACGGCTTTGCCTTTGGTTTCATTGTTCTCGTTGATTTTAAGCTGACATACAAAGGGCGCGTTGAAAGCGTCAAGGGAGAGCATGCTGTCTCTCGTCTCATAGTCAAACATATACCGCGCCATATACTCATACTCATCGCCAAATTTTAACGACAGTTGATGTTTATCATCGTCAAGCATTATGTTAGAAAGCGCGTCCTCGTAGCTCTCCAGCGTGATGTACTTCATGATGTGGCTAACGCCCGTGTCGCGGTTTTGCGGCTTGCCGCCTTTCCATTCGGCGGAGTAAATCACCTTTTTCATACGCGGGAGTGTGACCGTGTTGAAATACTCGCCCATTTCAATGAGTATATATTTACGGTTACCCTGGTCGGCTCGATTGAGATTAAGAACGGCATGGCCTGTCGTGCCGCTTCCCGCGAAGTAGTCCAGGATGCTTGCGCGCTTTCCCTGTACCTTGTTTACCGCATATATGCAATCCTCAACAGTATATATTGATTTTGGAAAATCGAATTTCTTTGAACCCATAATGTTGTTTAATGTTTTTGAACCATATATGTTTGCATAGTATCTTTTGTTTGTCCAAACGGTTTTATGGCTTCCTTTTGACTTTGTCCTGAATATTTGAATTATTCCATTGTTATTTACAGGGTATAAGTCTTCTGCGATGTTCTCAACAGTGTCCCTCGCAAAAACCCACTTGCGTTCATCACCTTCATCTCCAACGGGATAAATCTCAATGTGCCCATCCTTGAGGATGTTCTGCGCTCCGGGATGGAAATTACTGTCGCAAACATCACCAAAATCAATGATGTTTTCACCATCTATATCTACAAGAACAGGATAAAAAGTGTTGCCTTGTGGGTTTCTCGTGCCTGTGGGTCCCCAATCGCGGAATGGCTCTGTCGTTTTTTCTTCTTTTTCGGTTTTACCTATAACGTGCTTGAAATTCTCGAATAGAAATATAGCGTATTCATGGCTATACGAAAAATTATCACCCTGCACACCGGCTGGATTATGGAGGACTGTAACAGCCGTCTTTGTCCAATCCGAAAACATTACATCAAAGAGTTTTAACAAGTTAAAGGCTTCATTTTCATCAATGGCAGTAATAATCGCGCCGCGTTCTGATTTAAGAATAGCGGCTATGTGAATTCTGTCACACATTAGCGAAATCCAGGATGAATGTTTATAACTGTTTTTGTAGAGGATTTCACTTGAGTTTGCGTTATATGGCGGATCACCATATATGCAGTCAATTTGTTTTGTGTGCTTTTCTCGTAACAACTGCAACGCCTGAAAATTTTCGCTGTGAATCAACAAGCCGCCAGTCTGCTCGTCCAGGTTATCTAAACTTGCCACAAGGCGGTCTTTGAATTCATCTGTAAAGTGTCGGGTATCAAGGACAAGGTTTCTGTTTTGGCGCAGGAAAGCAACCGTCAGCGGGTCGGAATACTCTATAGTTGTCAAATTGCCGCTTATCTCATTTATTGCGTACATTTCTACCCATTCGGCAATCTGTGCCGCGTTGGATATAATTTCGGGATAAAACGCCTCGTCTATGCGGTCGAGTGTGATACACCAGTTTGTTTCCACGACAAATTTTTTCTTGAGCCACAGCTTTTTCTGAAATTCTTCTATCTGGGATAAAAAATCAATGATAACCTTGCCGACGCGCTTGATAGCCCGCGCCTTTGCCAGATAGCAGCCGGCGCGTTTTTCATCTGTCGTATCTATGTCGTCAAGGCGGAATACCTCGCTCTTGATAAAGAAATCCAGTTCACGGGTCAAAAAGCCCCGCAAGTCTTTGTGAATGAAATAGTCAAATGTATTTTTTGCCGCATAAGCGCTCAAATGCTTTTCGAGCAATGTGCGCGATTCGTTTTTGGACGATGGGGCAAGCGTGAACAAGCGGCGCCAGGCAGGGAAATTTTTCTGGATCGCGCCTGAAATGGCGGCAAGGTTTTCTTCAAAGTATTTTTTCTTTTTATCTTTGGGAATGTCATACACAAAACGGATAATGAGATCGCCGTTAATCTCTTCGATTGTTTTGAGGTCCGGTTTATCGGTGGTTTCGGCATGCAGCATAAAGACGCGCCCATTTCCATTGGATTCCTTGTTATTATTCCGCTCAGCGGTTGCCTCAACAAGTCGGAAGTGTACCTTTTTGTCGTCCACGATAAAGGTGTAGTCGCGGAAATTTTCGGCGGTCTTGATGTAATACTGGTCGGCGTTAGCCCAGTATAGTTTTACTTCTTCGCCCTCAAAGGGAATTGCGTACACGCCCTCTTTGTAGCGGCGTTTGCTGATGAAGTCGCCCTCGTCATAGTAGCGGTTGAAAAAGTTGTACAGCGCGGAATATACGTCGGTTTCCAGCGCGGACAAATCCAGGCCCGCCGCAAGCAATGATTTCAGCCGGGAGTATTCATCCGCCAGTTTAGGAATTGCGGCTATTTCCATTTCAAGATCGGCGGCTTGTTTTTCAATCTCGGCAATGCGGGCGGTTATGGCTTTGGTATCCTCGGCGGAAGGCGCAAGGGCTTCCAGCGCCTTTTTCGGCAAATCTATGTTGAGAAACTTGCAAATCTCCTTCTTGCGTATGTTCAAAATGCGGTAAATGCCAAAATCCAAATCCGCCTTGTCGAGTTCAAAGATACCCTCCAAAAGATTTATGAAGCGATTTAGTTTTTCATTGTTCATGACGGCCCCCCCCCAACACGCCAAGGACGACATTCAACTTGGCTTCTTTTTCAGAGGCAAGTTGTTGTTGGGCCTCAATGGCCTTTTGGGCGGCTTTGCTCAGAAAATCTGGATTGTTTAGCCTGGCTTTCAAAGATTGAATTTCCTGCGTTAATTTATCCCGCTCTTTTTCCAGCTTTGCCTTTTCAAGGGCGGGGTCTTTGACGCCCGCCAACTCAAGGGCCACGAGGCCGCCTTCTATCACGGCTATGGCCCTGGTTGGCGATGTCAGATCGCCGGTTTGAAAGTTCATGGATTCAAGTTTTGCCAAGGACTTAAAGGCTTCGCTAAAAGGGGACAGTTCCGGCAAATTGCACAGCGCCGGAACGCGCCTGGCCGGGTCTATGGAATTTCCAGCCTTAAGGCGCAATATGTTCGAGAGCGCCTCCTGAAATTTTGGTATCAGGGCGCTGTTTCCGCCTTCAATTTTTAGTATTGGGTCATTCTCAGGCCAGCTTCTCTCGGCCAGCAGGGAGGGTTCACCGCTAGGGAGCCGCCCGTTCATTACCGCTTCGTGGATTTCTTCTGTAACAAAGGGTACAAAGGGGTGGAGCGCACGCAGCAGGATATCCAAAAAGCGCAGTATAGCCGCCTTTTGTTCAGTCGAGCCATTTTGCAGATTCACCTTTGCCAGTTCGATATAAGTCGAGCAAAAGTCGTCCCATACCAGATGGTACAGTGTTTCCGCCGCTTCGTGGAAGCGGAATTGCTCTATGGCCCTCGCGGCGTCAGCCAGACATTCCCTGATGCGCCCTGTCATCCAGTATTCGGCTTCGCCAAATTCGGGCGCTATATCCAGCGTGACGTTTTCTGTCAGGTTCATTTGCACAAAACGTGCGGCGTTCCATAGTTTATTACAGAAATTGCGGCTGGCCTCCAACCTGCTCTTTGAAATAGAAATATCTGTACCGGGCGCGGCCATTATGGCTAGGGAAAAGCGCAGCGCGTCTGTTCCGAAGTCGTCCATGCTCTGTATGGGGTCAACCACGTTGCCCTTTGTTTTAGACATCTTTTGACCGTGTTCGTCCCTAACCAGGCTGTTGAAATAGACAGCCTTGAAGGGAACTTCATTCATCCAGGTCAAACCGGCCATGACCATGCGGGCCACCCAGAAAAACAGTATGTCATAGCTTGTTATGAGGACATTCGTTGGGTAATAGCGTTTTAAGTCCTCGGTTTTTTCAGGCCAGCCAAATACGCTGAATGGCCATAATGCCGAACTGAACCAGGTATCCAGCGTATCCTGGTCCTGGGTTAAGGCTGTATGGCCGCAGGCGGCGCACTTTGACGGCGCTTCCATTTCCACGTGGAGTTTTTCGCAGGAGTCGCAAGTCCAGGCCGGAATGCGGTGCCCCCACACCAATTGGCGCGATATGCACCAGTCCTGTATATTGTTAAGCCAGTGTTCCCAGACGTTTTCCCAGTGCTGGGGCGTGAACTTAATCTTCCCGCTCTTTACGGCCTCAAGGCTGGCTTTGGCGGCGTCTTTTACGTCCATGAACCACTGGGTCGAGACCAGAGGCTCTAAGGGGGCGCCGCTGCGCTGGGATACAGAAACCTGATGTGTGTAATCTTCGATTTTTTCTATGAGGCCAAGGCTCTCCAGGTCTTCTATTACTCTCTTGCGGGCTTCAAAGCGATCCAGGCCCTTATATTTTGTTCCCGCGTTGGCTGTCATTTTGGCATCGAAACCTATGACGGTAATGCTTTCAAGGTTTAGTCTTTTAGCGGCGGCTAGGTCGTTGGGGTCGTGGGCGGGGGTGAGTTTTACGCAGCCCGTCCCAAACTGGGGATCAACAAAGTCGTCGGCCACCACGGGTATAAGCCGATCCGTCAGGGGCAGGCGCAGTTTTTTACCCAGCAAGTCTTTATAGCGTTCATCACCTGGATGAACAGCCACGCCCGTATCCCCAAGCATTGTTTCAGGTCTGGTTGTGGCCACTACCACATGTCCTGCGCCATCTGAGAGGGGATAGCGAATGTGCCAGAGCTTGCCCTGTTTTTCTACATAGCTGACCTCTAAATCCGAAAGGGCCGTCTGGCTCACCGGGTCCCACTGAATCATGCGGGGGCCTTTGTAAATGCGCCCCTTTGAAAAAGATTCCACAAATACCCTGCGGACGGCGCGGTTTAAATCCGGGTCCATGGTAAATCGCTTGCGGCTCCAGTCAACGCTTGCCCCCATGCGGCGCAGTTGGTTTTCTATGTCGTCTTGTTTTTGGGCCTTCCAGTTCCAGATTTTTTCTAAAAACTGTTCCCTGGTCAAATCGTGCCTGGTTTTGCCTTCCGCCTTTAGCTGGCGTTCAACAACCACTTGCGTGGCTATGCCGGCGTGGTCAACGCCGGGAACCCAAAGGGCGTCAAAGCCGCCGGCCCTTTTAAAGCGCGTCAGAATATCGTGCAACGTATAAACCAGGGCGTGTCCCATGTGCAGACTGCCCGTGATATTTGGCGGGGGTATGACTATTGACCAGGGCTGTTTTCCGCTTTCAGGCTTTGCCTCAAATACCTTTGCCAGCTCCCAGCGCTCGTACCAGCGCGCCTGAGCCGTCTTGAAATCAAATGCCTTGTCCATTTCCCGCATTTGCGCCTCTGCCTCTTCCTGAATCCAATGATAAATAATGCCAGAGCTAATTGCAAAACCTCCGGCTTTGCGTGGAACGCGGGCGTCAGACGCGCGTTTTCCAGGAGTTGCCACACTGGTGCGCGACGTTCTCAAGATGTTTTTACGTCATAGCCTCGGTCTGCCAATAGCGCTTTGGCGTTAATCCCTTGTATCAAGTCTTCTCCAAGCGTGCAATCCGCCGTGGTACCTGCTGTAACAAATATTCGGACTGGATTACCATTCGCATCCACGGCCAAATGTATTTTAGAGTTGAGCCCCC
>JAISSN010000034.1 GCA_031273105.1 Holophagales bacterium
TATGTCTAGTGGAAAAAGGTGAAGTTTAGCGCCAGCGCTACTTTCCGGTTCAAAGCCGCAGTTATAGCATCACAAGCACTCCTGACTGCTGAACGCGGGTTTGAACCGGAAAGGCTATACATGATGATTTCCAATAGGGTATTCAGAGGAAATTGTCATGCCGATGTGCAAAAAGTGTGGTTCAGAGCGAGTAGCGGCTATATAGTATGCGTGGCATTTTGGCGCGAAGCAACTTGGTATCACAATAACTCTTCTTCCCACTCCTTCAATATTGACATAGCCATTATGGCAGGGCTGCCCGCGCTGGCGGGGAGGGTTGCCGAGCCGTCGGGAGAAAAAACCGCGTTCTTGCGCCGCTGAACCCAGGCCATTAGTTTCATCGGGTCAACGGGCGTCTGCTGGCTGAGTTTAAATTTAATTTTTCCGTTGCTGTAACTCACTTCGCTTACGGCCAATCGCTGGGCCTGTATTTTTACGCCCATGATTTGGAAGAAAAGCTCCGTTTCCTGGTCGTTCTCAGGCGGCGGGCCAAAGCGGTCTTCAAGTTCCAGGCGGTACATCTCTAAGTCGCGTTCTGTGCGAATACGCGACAAGCGCTTGTAGGCGACGACGCGCTCTGAGGATTGATCCAGCCACTGCCTGGAAAGCCGTGCCGGGCCAAGGTCCAGCTTGACGTCGAACGCGCCGCTGGGTTCTCCCTTTAGCTCTTGTAATGTTTCTTCCAGCAGCTTTACGTAAAGTTCAAAGCCAATCTCGTTTATGTGGCCAGACTGCTCGCCGCCGAGCAAGTTGCCCGCGCCGCGAAGTTCCAGGTCCAGCGCGGCTATGCGAAACCCTGATCCCAGTTCTGAAAAATCCTCAAGGGCCTGTAGTCTTTTACGGGCGTCTTCCGTGATTTCGCCTTTACCGGGAATGAGCAGATAAGCGTAAGCCGGGACGTCGCTCCGCCCCACGCGGCCCCGCAGTTGATATAGCTGGGAGAGGCCGAACATATCGGCGCGATGTACTATCAGGGTGTTGGCGTTGGGTACGTCCAGGCCGTTTTCCACAATGGTAGTGGCTATCAGCACGTCAAGGCGGCCTTCCATGAAACTCAGCATCACATGTTCCAGCGCTTCGTCGGACAGTTGGGCGTGGCCCACGCCCACCCTGGCGTCCGGGGCTAATTCGCGTACGCGCTCGGCTATGCTCAGGATTGAATCCACGCGGTTGTGGATTACATAAACCTGCCCATTACGGCGCATTTCAAACTGAATGGCGGAGGCCACAAGTTCATCGGACCATGGGGCCACAACGGTTTCGATGGCGAGGCGGTTTTTTGGCGGTGTTTCAATGAGGCTGATTTCCCGCAGGCCGGTCAGCGACAAATGCAGCGTGCGGGGTATTGGCGTGGCGCTCATGGCCAAAACGTCAACGCTGGCCCTGATTTTTTTAAGCTTTTCTTTGTGAGATACGCCAAACCGCTGTTCTTCGTCTATCACTACCAGGCCCAGGTCGGCAAAGTTGACCCGCGCCCCAAGCAACTGGTGCGTGCCAATCACTATCTCAACCTTGCCGTCGGCGATGTCGCGCAGGATATACTTTATTTTTGCCGCGTCAACAAAGCGGTTGAGCATTTCTATACGTATGGGGAAACCCGCGAAGCGGTCTTTGAATGTGCGGTAGTGCTGAAAACACAGCACCGTTGTAGGACATAGCACGGCCACCTGCTTGCCGTCAAGGGCCGCCTTGGCGCTGGCGCGCATGGCGACCTCGGTTTTGCCAAAGCCAACGTCGCCGCACACGAGGCGATCCATGGGCCTGGCCGATTCCAGGTCGGCTTTTATGGCCTCGGAGGCTTCCAGTTGATCAGGCGTCGGCTCAAAAGGAAAACCGGCCTCAAATTCGGCCATCTCAGGGCCGTCCACGCTAAAGGCGAAGCCTTTTTCCAGCTTTCGCCTGGCGTACAGTTTCAGCAGCTCTTCAGCCATATCCCTTATGGCCTTTCTGGCCCTGCGCTTGACCTTGGACCAGGATGCCCCACCCAGCTTGTCCAGCGGGGGCTGCATCTTGTCTGTACTCACATAACGCTGTATGAGGTCGGCGCGCTCCAGTGAGACATTGAGTCTGCCCCCGTCGGCGTATCTAAGCTGTATCACGTCCTGTTCCTCACCGCCGACGGTGAGGCTGCCAAAACCTAAAAACTCGCCTATTCCGTGGTCTAAATGAACCACTCGGTCGCCCGGTTTTAAGTCCCGCAAGTCAGACAGAAAGGCGCTCATGCGGCTCTTCTGAGGCCTGGAGGCTGGGAGCGCCCGCCGCCCGAAAACCTCGCGCTCAGTGAGTATAAGCGTTTTTGCCGCTTTGAGATAGACGCCGCTGGAAAGGTTCAAGGCCAGGGCGCGGCAGCCCGCGTCTGTACCATATGAGAGCGGCAGTTCAAAATTCCGGAATATCTCCTTAAAGCGGTCGCGCATACCGGTTGTGCTGCCCGCCAGAAAGACGCGGTGTCCGGTCAGCGCCAACTGCTGCAGGTATTCGGCGAGTTCGCTCAGGCGCCCCTGAAATTCCCGCGCTGGCTGCGCTTGAAGCGGAGCCAGCGCCTCGGACTGCCATTCTGTCAGGAATAGCGTGGCGCGGCTTCCGTCGCTTTGATTAAACCTGTCTTCAAAGTTGGCGCACACCACGCCGCCCAACCGCAGTCTGGCAATGCCCTCGTCAATCCGCAGCCGCTCTTTTTCAAGTATCGCCTTTTCCCAGCCAGACTCAAGGCGAACACGGAGGCATGGAGGAACCCAATGGCTCAACTGACCCCTTGGGTAGTCCAGCATGGGATAAAAGAGTTCTTCTCCGGGAAAAGAGCCTATGGAAGCCAATCTGGCCTTGCGAAAGGCCATGTCGTCATCTGGCTCTATGGTCAGGCCGCTTCTTGATACTACAGCCTCCCATAGCGATTCGGGAGAGCGCGGGCCTTCAAAGCGGGGGTAAAGCGAAACAGATTCTGTGGCTTCGCCTATGCGCCTTTGTGTGTCCGGATCAAAGGAAGAAATATGCTCCAACTCATCGCCAAAACATTCAAGGCGCAATGGGTTGTCTAAGTGATCCGGCCAGAGGTCTATGACCATGCCCCTCGCGCTGAATTCGCCTGGCTGACTCGCCAGGTCAACGCGCCTGTAGCCAAGCTCCACCAGAGTTTCCAACAGTAATTCCCTTGGCAGCTCAAGGCCCCTGGTTAAAACCAGGCGCCGCTTTTCAAACCAGATGGGATGAGGGATTTTTTCCATCGCCGCTAAAGGCCCCGTTACCAGAACGCTGACCCGGCGCTCCAACAGGCCGATTAGCGTTGCCAGGCGGTCTTTTAACACTATGCCCGCCGGGCTTGATTCTCCGGCGGCGTATTGGGCCATCCCAGGAAAGTACGCTACGGAGCTTTCTGAAACGCCTGTCGCGTCAGGCAGAATGGCTCTCAAGTCCGAGGCGAGAGTTTGAGCGTCGGCTTCAGTGGGGGCGTCAACCCAGAGCGTCTGACGCCTGCCGGAAGCAGACGACCAATTGGCCAGGAGCAGCGCCAGCCCGCTGGGAATCATCCACCGGAGCGATCCTTCAGGGCGCTCCCCGTCCAGCGCGCGCAACATATCTTTCAGAACGGCTAAATCGTGGGATTCCATGTTATGTTTCTGTTTTGAAATTACGTTCCGCAATTTTGAAACAGAAAGTTGTGCTGAGGGCGCGGCTCGCTTTCCTTCTCAAAACAGTTCGCGTCATACCGATAGGCTCCGTGTATGGGACATTCTCCAAATTGGATTATACGCCCCACTTAACTTATGTGTCCGGAACAGTTGCGACAGAGAGGATACATGGCAAGACGACAGACCAAAGCCAAAAAACCAAAAAAGGATTTCTGGCTTTTATGGAGGGGTTGTTGCGGGAACTGCCCAACGCGGAGGAATACCATGTAATCCTTGACAACCATGCCATCCACAAAAGACATGAGGTTTGGCTTCTTGGAACGCTTGCGACGCCGTATCCGCATCTGGAACATGATACCAAGTTGCTGACTATAGGGATTACTGCCGGACATGTTGATTGGCTAAAACGCAGTAATGGCAAGGTCTTCTATTTGACAAATAACTTGGCTTGAACGCAACTTGGTATGAGAATGTCTTTTTCCACTACACGCCTATAGCGCTTCCCCTAAATCTTAGCGTTGTTACGTGATTCAATTATGTCTGGTTAAAAAAGGCAAGATCAGGCGTCCTGCGCTACTTTCCGGTCAAAACCGCATCTAAGATATTACAA
>JAISSN010000086.1 GCA_031273105.1 Holophagales bacterium
TGGCCCTTTCTTTAGTCGGGAAGCCCCATAATTACATGCTTTTCAGCCTGTCCTTTGTTCCCCAAACTCTCTCAAGCCCTCTTTCAGAGGGTTTGCAAGCGACACGACAGGCAAAAAAAACCTGTTAAAAGAAAAAAAAAAAAAATAAGATTTTGAATTACAGGGGGGATGTGAGTGACGCCTTTTTTCTGGTTCATGTGCTTGGCTTGCGCTTTGAGGAAGGTTGTGCTTTTTGCCCAAATGCCCCCTTGCTTCTTTGACCATCGTTTCATTAACCGAGGTCTGGTACCTCATTTACTTTTTTTCAGAAAGGAGCATACATGCCAAGAGTAAAGTTCGCGCCTAAATGGCTTGCGTTCTTGATCCCCATCTCACTATCCTTCGCCGTGCTGAGCACTGTGGGGTGTTCCAGTGACGACGACGACGCCGTAAGGGTGGCGGGCGTGACGTTAAGCCAGGCCGAGCTTCAAATAGCCCAGGGCGGCACAGCAACGCTCACGGCGACAATAAGCCCCGGCAACGCCACAGACAAAACCGTCGCCTGGACCAGCAGCTACCCCGGCGTGGCGAGCGTGTCCGACGCTGGCGTGGTGACGGCTGTATCCAAAGGCGCGGCTACGATTACCGCCAGGGCCAGCGACGGCGGACACAGCGCCAGTTGCGCCGTGACGGTCTATACTATACCAGCCGCGGGCATAACCCTGGACGCCAGTGCCATAGGCCTCAGCGTCGGTGAGCAGCGCGCGCTGACCGGGACCGTGCTTCCGGCCAACGCTTCGGATAAGGGCGTGATCTGGCAGTGCAGCGACGACTACGTGGCCGTGGTGTCCCCAACTGGCATGGTGACGGCCCTGGGCCATGGCGCGGCGACGATCACGGCCGCCACCCGGGATGGCGGATTTACGGCGGCCTGCGCCATAACGGTGCAGGGCCTCGCCGCCGAACTGTCTCTGAGCAAAGGCTTACTGTGGCTAAAGCCGGGAGAAACCGAGCGACTGACGGCCGCGATAACGCCGGAAAACCCAATTGACACCGCCGTTACCTGGGTGAGCAGCAACCCGGCGGTGGCCACAGTGTCCGGCGACGGCCTGGTGACAGCCCTGAGCGACGGCCAGGCGCGGATAGACGTCAGAACCAACGGCAGGGGCTATCTGGCCGTCTGCCACGTGGCCGTGGGAACCCCAACCATTACAGCCGCCAGGGGCGACGTATTCGCTGTTGGCTATAAGTATGGCTATAACAGCGAAGGAAGCTATACATATTTATCAACGCTTTGGAAAAACGGCCAGGAGGTCCAGCGCATGGGCGACAACAACTCCCAGTCGTTTTCTGTTTTTGTATCTGGCAATGACTTATACGCGGCGGAGTACATGTCTTATTGGACCGATGAGGGCAACGTAACGTCCGCCAGGGTTTGGAAAAACGGCGTGCCCTTAGAATTGTCAAACTTCTTCGCGGAAACCTATTCTGTTTTTGTGTCCGGCGGCGACGTGTATGTGGCGGGGTGTTATTGGTATCACACCACCGCCACCTACGGCGCCCAGCTTTGGAAAAATGGAACAGGTTCGCGCCTACTCACCAGCTATCTTACTACTGGCGCTAACGTCTATTCCGTCGCAACATCGGGCAATGACGTGTACGCGACGGGATATGCCGGCAATGACTACCTTCGGGAAGCCGGCATATTGTGGAAAAACGGCGTAGCCTATTCCCTCGCTGGCGAGCGGGGCAATTACACCATAGCGAGAGGCCGTTCAGTAGCGGTGTCGGGCAACGACGTGTACGTGGCGGGATACGCGCGCAACGCGCGGGATATTGACGTGGCCACCCTCTGGAAAAACGGCCAGCACAAGAGCCTCACCGACGGGGATAACGCTACGGCGGCCTATGGCTGCTGCGCGGACGGCGGCGACGTGTATGTGGCGGGATACGACTACGTGGATGGCAGGCAAACCGGCACGGTGTGGAAAAATGGCGAACTCTATCAGCGCCTCGGGGGGGCGTATTCATCCTCCGCCTATTCCGTTACGGTATCAGGCGGCGACGTGTATGTGGCCGGACGAGGCCAGGTGACGAGCGCGGACCCGACCACCGCCCTGGTATGGAGAAACGGCGAGTTGTATCAACGCCTCACCACAAGCGACTCAGCAGGCGCATATTCCGTTTTTGTGGCGAGGTAGGCCCCGCGATGGACGCAAAACGCTTAAACGCCCTGAGTAACCTGACCAACGTAACCATCACCCTCTGAGAAAGGAATGTACATGCCATACAATTCAACATGGAAAAAATGGCTTAAATCTTTAGCCCCCGCCTCCCTGTCTCTGGCCATATTGGCGGCCCTGACCGGCTGCGGGGGGGACGACGGCAAAACCAGCCCGCCCCCTCCCGCCCAGACCCAGGGCGTTGGCATAACGGGCCTTGAAATTTCAAAGGGCAACCTCACGCCGCCTTTCAATCCGAGCGTGAGAAACTATGGCGCGACGCTGTACTCGGACACGCCCTCCATTTCGCTGACCGTCACCGCGGCGGACCTGACGTCCGCGCTCACCATCAACGGAGAGCCTGCCGAGAGCGGCGAGACCGCCCCCGTAGCCCTGGCCGATGGCGCCAATACCATAAGCATCGTCACCACGTCGGAAGACGAGAAAAATTTCGACATAACCACCATCACGGTCAATAGGACAAAGGCCAACACGAGGGTTTGGGCACTGGACTCAGTGGGGGGCGTCCCAATCGAAAACGCCGTCATAACTCTGAAAGACAGCAATGATATGTTGCTGGAGGACAACATCAGCCTGCCGGCCAATAAAAATGGCGAGTTGTTGCTTGGCCTCAACCCGGCCATGAAGTACAACATTTACGCAAGCGGCAAGTCAAATGGCCTGACAAAAGGAAAGGATACGGCCCAGGCGCTGTACGCCAACTTTGACCCCTCAAGAGAAAGCGACGCGGTAATGTACTGCCTCCCCCTCATGGGCGGCAACGAGTTTCAGGCCGCGGCGCCCATCATTACCGACATCTCCTTTAGCCCCAGCCAGGACGGCCCCTGGACAAAGCTCTTAGGCGCCGACAACCACCTGGCCTGGTCTGGCGCCGACCTGGCGAATATCAGGATAACGGCCATGTCCAGGTGCGCCATATTTGAATCCGACCCATACGCTGGCCCGCCGCCCATAGCCGTGGCGGTTGACAGCTTGGCCTACAGGGACAACGCTGTGGCCAACGGGCGCACACTGTTGAAAGGCCCGACGCCCCGCGGATACAACGGCCAGACGTACTATGAGACCATATACTGCTTTGCCCTACCCGACCTGGGGAACACCACCTCGGAGCGCGAACACTGGATTGACGTCGTCGTGTATGACATAGCAAACAACAGGACGGAGCGGCGGGTGTACTTGACCATCCTGGACGCCGCGCCTTCCATGCTCACCGACGACGACCTGTCAAACTCAGTGCCGCAAATATATGCCGCGGAGGGACGGACCAACGGCATTTCAACATTTATGCCCGCCATTAACCCCATAGACGGCAATGGCGCGTCGTTCCAAACCTACTTCAAACTCAGGCTTGAGACGAATGACTTTATCCAGTCCGATCTTGACATCTTAAAGTTCAGGGGCTATGAAGTACACCGCTCCACGGATGGCGTGAACTTTGAAAGAATTGAAACCATACACACCAACTACACAATCGGGCCATTATTGTTTGACGCCTGGTGGGATGTATGGCGAATGTATCAGCATATTGAGCATGAAACTATGGACTACCTGATATCTGAAGGCCCGGTGTATTACAAGGTGAGGTTTTTCAACGGCAATCCCGCAAATGGCGGATTTTCGCAGTTTTCCAACGTTGTGGGCTTTAACGTGCTGCCACCCTACACGGCAGAGCTGGTAGCTCCCGCCCATGGCGCGGTCAGCGGCAAGCTTTACCCCACCTTCAAATTCAGCGCCTCCAACCCCGCCCTGGCGGACCCCAGTTGTTCAGACAGGTTTTATTTTACCCTCTACCTGAAGCAAGTGACAAACAACGACCCAATCTTTAACGTCAGGTTCATGGTTGACTTTACGCGGCTGGACTCTGAGGGCAACCCTTGGATTGGGCGCGAGCAATGGGGGCAATGGGTGGAGGCCCTTTATGATTCAACGGACAACGAGGGCAGGCCCGTCACGCTGCCCTTCGCTTGGATGGAGGATGACGGCGCCTTTGTTGTGGATACCGACAACGAAGGCTTTCTGTCCAGCCCCGGCGTGGCCGACGAATTGCTCCCCGGCGCTACGTACCATTGGAATGTCCTGGGAGCGTCAGGCCCTTACGGCGGCAATTTTAATACCGAGATAAGCCCCTTTTTCGCCAAAGAGTATCCCCCTCCTCCCGGCCCCGCTTTTCATCCTGACAATGTGGCGGCCTGGGTCTATACAAGGTCCCGAAGCTATGGAAACCGTTTGGGCATAGAGGGCGCCCCAAACGGATTCTTCACATTAACCATCGGCCTCAACGCAAACTAAGGGAGATAGCCATGAACCAATCACAGACTAAAAAGCGATTTTATGTCATGGCCTCGGCTTTGGCCCTTGGCTTATTTGGCGTCATAGGCTGCGGTACAGCCAGCCAGGACAATGGGACAGGGAACGGGCCGGTATCCAGCAACCCGCCTGCGCCGTCCGCAGTCAGCGCCCCCCCGGTCAAATACAACTTCTATGAGGTCACCACGGAAAAGGCGTTAAAAGAAGACACCCACTACGGCTACCTGATAGCCAAGGCCAGGCCCGGCTTTAAGGAGAGCGCCTTCAAAAAATTCGGCATGGAGGTGGTGGGCCGCATCATAGCAAACGGCGCCATTTACTACCGCCTCTTGGCGGAAGACGGCAAGGTGCTGAGGGCCTATAAGGACGCCAAAAAAATAGGCGGACTGATGTACGTCGAGCCTGAATTAAAGATCACACACTGCGACACAACTCCGCCATTTGAATGTAACGACCCCCTGGCGCAGGGGGGGCTGTGGGGGATGCGCGCCATAAAGGCCGTGGATGCCTGGAGAACCTATGGCTTCGGCCCCAACAGGCCCGTGGTGGCAGCCATAGACACGGGCGTCAGCTACAACCACGAAGACCTCTACAGCGTGACGAGGCACGCCTATACCTGGTACGACAACAATGAGCCAAACAACAACCATCCCGACGTTGACATGACCAATCTCCAAAACAACCTCGTGCTTCCCGATGTAAAGGCACTTGCCCCCACCTACGTCCCTGGCACTGATCTCTTTGGCCATGGCACGCACACCGCCGGGACCATATGCGCCCAAGGCAACAACGGCGTCGGAGTGGCAGGGGTGTGCTGGAATGTTGACCTGATAAGCTACGCGGGCCTTGACCGCGGCGGGAGCGGCAACGACTGGACGATGTATGGTTCGCTATGGAACATGGCCAATTGGAAGACCCTCAACAACTACACGGCAACTATCCCCGTCAACGCCTCCTTCAGCAGCCTGACGGCCAGTCAATTCGCCATAGACATGGTGGAATACGCGCTTGCGCGCGGAGTGATGTTAGTAGCCTCCTCGGGCAACTATTCCATGAGAATCAACGTTTATCCGGCGGCCTATTCGGGTGTGATGGCGGTTGGCGCGTCGGACGGCGCCGACGCGAGGGCGTCCTTTTCCTGCTGGGGCAGACACGTTTCAGTGGTTGCGCCGGGGCAGGGCGTCATTTCGACCAGCAACGCTTCGATTGCCTCTTATGAGGGCATGAGCGGCACGTCCATGGCCGCGCCCCACGTCACGGGCCTCATAGGCTACATGCTGACCTTCAACCCAAACCTGAAGCCCGACCAAATCAAGACCTACATCGAAGCCAACGCCGATTACATCAACGGCCAGACAGGTTTCAGCGAAGAAACGGGCTGGGGCAGGATAAACGCGCTTAAAACCATAGAGGCCGTAATCGCCGACGTCAACGCCAACAGGACGCCTCCTTCAAACTATGTTATTTCGCCCGTCGAAGTCAAAGTTTCTTTCGGCGACATGATAGTACACCTGTACCAGTGCGACGCCCAGGGCAGCATCCTCAACTACGTATCAAGCGCCGTTTCCGTCGAAACCACCTACACTGGCGACACACGGGAGTACTGCTCCGCCACCTTCAACCTGCTGAGGCCCGGCTACTACATTGCCACTACCTCCGTCGCCGCCGATATGGCTGGCAAGACGGACGTCTTTGAAGTAAAGGCGGGGGAAACCGTGCCTGTGCAGGAAATAATGTTCGACAGACAGATGCTGACCGTCCAGACCATGGACACCATGATTATTGATTTTATGACCACAGGCTCCACTGATGAAATGTGCGACACGGAGATAACCGTCTTTGATTCCCATGGCAACGTGGTCTTTTACTACGACTGGTACCTGTGCGACGAACTAACGTTCATTGAGCCTGGAGAGCCAGGGGACTACTACATTTGGATAAATGAGTACAACGGCGATTACACCGCGGCCGCCAGGGAATACGCCCTTTGGTTCGGCCCTAACGGCCGGTGTCCATTTGCCATAGACACGGGCTATAGCTGGACCGGCGGCCCCGTTATTTACCTGGCCCCAGGCACTTACGCCAACCCCCTCCAGGGCGTACATAGCCCGCAATACGCCGCAATGGGCGCGGCCCAGGCAGGCCCTTACACTGATTACAACAAGCTGTACTATGCCCGCTTCAACGGCGACGCCGCCGACGGCGGCACCAGCGGCGCGGCCGGCCACTACTACAAGTTTGCCGTGGCCGAATCGGAAGAGTAAAGCCGTCGTCCCGCAACGCGCGCGGTTATTAAAAAAGTGGGGCGCACGCCCCGCTTTTTTATATTCTCTCAAAAAACATTTAAACGTTTGATGAAATTTTCCCTTGACCTCATATTTCGGCAACCTCATAATTCAACACATGTTGAAAGAGGCGGCCAGCGACACGCATAAAAAGCGCCCACGGGGGCCGAAGCCCGACAGGATCGAGCCGTCTTATCTTCTTGATGCGGCGCAGCGCGTGTTTGCGCGGGACGGCGTGGACGGCGCCAGTATCCGCGCCATAGCGAGGGAGGCCAGGTGCGACCCCAGCCTGCTCTACTATCACTTTGAAAATAAGGAAGCCATCTTTGTGGCCATACTGGATCGCAAGTACGGCCAGATGATGCCTGATTTAGAAAGCGTAGCCGCCGCTTGCGCCGGTCAGCAAAGCTCTAGCGGCCGCACGCCGTTGCAGGAGGCTCTGTGGCAAATACTGCGCGTGTATCACAAGCACCTAAAAGACGACGCTGGTTTCAGAACCATGATGCGGGGCAAGGTTCAGGCATGTCAGGGCTTCTCTGAACGCGAATTTATGAAGTATCTTTCCCGCATGGTGCAGCTTATGTGTACGCTTTTTGACGGCGGGATTAAGTCCGGCGAGCTTCGCAAAGACATTGACCCGAGTATAACGGCGTTTTTTCTCTTGAGGGCCTGTATTGACATGGTTGACATTTTTCCAGCCTTCAGCGCGAATTTTATGTTAATGCCGCCTGAGGACGCCCGGCTTCTGGTGGAAAAGCAGTGGTTCGAGCTGTTTTGGGCCGGTATCGCAAATACTTCTTATACCACGGAAAACAAATGAAAAAACAAATCGCCATTCCGGTTTTAGCCCTTGCCCTCGGCGTTGGAGGCTATTTTCTGTACAGGCGCTTTGCGCCGCCGCCTCGGCATTATACGCTGTACGGCAACGTTGATATTAGGGAAGTTACCCTGGCATTCAGGGTTTCAGGGCGCGTCGAGGATGTCATGGCGGATGAGGGCGACGCCGTAAAAGAGGGCGACGCGCTGGCTCTGCTTGACGCCGAGCCTCTTCAAAACGCCCTGGACGCGGCGGAGGCGGCGCTGAGGTCAATTTCGGCGCGCAATTCACTCATCCACAGCGGCAGCAGGGCTGAAGACATAGCCCAGGCAAAGGCCAGAACAGAAGCCGCAAGCGCGGCCCTCGTCAATGCCCAACAGCAGTACGACCGCCTGGTGGCGCTGGTGGCTTCTGGAATCGTGTCCCAAGACTCCGTTGACACGGCCAAGGCGGTCAGGGACCAGGCGGAGGCGAACCTGCGCGCCCTGGAAGAGCAGTACAAGGCCCTTGACATCGGCTTCCGCGCTGAGGAAAAAGCTGAGTCAGACGCTCTGCTCAAGCAGGCCCAGGCCAATCTTGACGCAAGCCGTCTGGCCATCAGGGACGCCGTCCTGCGGGCGCCCAGCGACGGCTACATACTGACCCGCGCTATAGAAAAGGGCGCGATGGTTCAAGCCGGCGCGCCCGCGTTCAGCTTGTCGCTGACCAGTCCTGTATGGGTTCGCGCTTACGTGGAAGAGCCGCAGCTTGGGTATTTCAACACGGGAACCAAGGTATTACTTTTCACCGATTCGCGCCCCGAGCGGCCATACGCCGGAACTGTGGGCTTTGTTTCGCCGACGGCGGAATTTACGCCTAAATCCGTTGAGACGCCAGACCTCAGAACGGCCCTTGTATATCGCATCCGCGTCGTAGTCAACGACCCCGACCCGATGCTCCGCCAGGGTATGCCCGTGACAATCAGGCGCGCGGAAAACCAATGAACACAATGGACACAATGGACGCGATGGGCAGCGCCATCAAGGCGGCTGGCCTTCAAAAACTGTTCCCTGGTCAGGCAGCGCCCGCCCTTGACCGAATCAGCGTCAATATTGCGTATGGCGCTATAAGCGGCCTGGTGGGGCCGGACGGGGCGGGCAAGACTACCTTGCTGCGCCTGATGGCTGGCCTCCTTGAACCTACGTCGGGAACCCTGACAGTCCTTGGCATGGACCCATTCAGGCAGGGCGACGAATTACGTAATTTCCTGGGCTACATGCCGCAGAAATTCGGCCTTTACGAAGACCTGAGCGTTATAGAAAACCTCAGCCTCTACGCGGATTTGCGCAACGTCACAGGCGAAAACCGTCAAATACTTTTTGAGCGTCTGCTGGAATTTACAGATCTCGCCAGATTTACAAAACGCTACGCGGGCAAGCTCTCCGGCGGCATGAAGCAAAAACTCGGCCTGGCCTGCACCTTGCTGGGAACGCCGAAGATACTGCTGCTGGATGAGCCAGGCGTGGGCGTTGACCCCATATCCCGCAGGGAACTCTGGCGGATGGTGCGGGAACTGGCGAAAGGCGGCATGACGGTCTTGTGGAGTACGTCTTACTTAGACGAAGCCGAATTGTGCGACATGGTCTGTCTAATGAGCCAGGGCCGCGTGATAGCCAATGATACGCCCCAGGCCATTAAATCTACCATGAGCGGACGCAGCCTGCACATAACGGACATTCAGGGCAACCGCCGGGACGTACTCAAACGCGCGCTAAAGGCGCCGGAAGTCATTGACGGCGTGATTCAGGGGTCAAACGTGCGGCTTGTTACTGCCAAAGCCGGTGTTTATCCAAGTCTGGCGCCAATTGACGCCGGGCAGGACGCCAGGATAATCGCCGTTGAGCCAAGGCTGGAAGACGCCTTTATTAGTTTATTAGGCGGCTCGCCAGACGCGGAGTCAGCCCTGGCCGCCGCCATTCCCGCTGTGGAACTGCCGCCCGGCATAGACCCAAACGCCGTGATAGAAGCTAAAAATCTCACAAAGCGATTTGGAAATTTCACGGCCACAGACGGGGTGAGCTTCAGGGTTAAAAAAGGGGAAATCTTTGGGCTTTTAGGCCCCAATGGCGCCGGAAAATCAACAACCTTCAAGATGAAGTGCGGCCTGCTAAAGCCCACGGAGGGCCAAGCCCTTGTGATGGGCATAGACCTCGCCAAAAGCCCCTCAAAGGCCAGGCAGCGGCTTGGCTACATGGCTCAAAAGTTTTCACTTTACTCCCAGTTGAGCGTTGAAAAAAATCTGGCGTTTTTTTCGGGCGTCTATGGTTTAAGGGGCCGAGCGCAAAAAAACAAGATTCAACAAATGCTGGATATTTTTTTGCTTCACCAGTACCTCAATTTGCCGTCGGGCCTATTGCCCCTGGGCGTCAAACAGCGTCTGGCTCTCGCCTGCGCCGTGATGCACGAACCGGAATTGCTGTTTCTCGATGAGCCGACGTCGGGCGTTGACCCCGTGGCCAGGCGCGAGTTCTGGTCCCACATCAACGGTCTGGCAAACAAGGGCGTAACCGTAATGGTGACGACTCATTTTATGGACGAAGCCGAGTACTGCGACAGAATAGCCCTTGTGTATCGCGGTAAGCTGATTGCCCTCGGCGCGCCTGATGAATTAAAGCGCAAGGTTGTTACAAGCGCAAACCCAAATCCTTCGATGGAAGACGCTTTTATAGAGTTAGTCAGGGGGGCCGACGATGAGTAAGGGGGGGCAAAACATTGATATCAGACGCCTAGAACGCCTGCGGCGCCGTATCCGCAGGTTGCGGGCGCTCTGCAAAAAGGAATTTTTTCAGATAGTGCGCGATCCCAGCAGTATTTTGATAGCCTTTGTCCTGCCCGTAATTTTGTTATTTATGATGGGCTACGCCATAAACCTGGACGCCAGCAAGATAAGGGTTGGCGTCTTAACGCTGGACGGCGGACCGCTGGCTAAAAACTTTGTTGATACGCTGAATGCGTCGCCCTCCGTCGCCCTGTATCCTGTTTTGTCACAGAAAAGTCTGCTTAGTGAAATGTCACGAAAAAAACTAAGGGGCGTGGTTGTGTTACAAAGTGATTTTTCGGCCAAAATCCTTCAAAACCAGGGTGAAGCCGCAATACAAATTATAACTGACGGCGCTGAACCCAACACGGCAAACTTTGTGTCGGCATATATCCAGGGCATTTGGCAAAGCTGGAGCATGGCCCAAAGCGTTGAAAGTGGGATTAAACAAG
>JAISSN010000177.1 GCA_031273105.1 Holophagales bacterium
TATGTCTAGTGGAAAAAGGTGAAGTTTAGCGCCAGCGCTACTTTCCGGTTCAAAGCCGCAGTTATAGCATCACAAGCACTCCTGACTGCTGAACGCGGGTTTGAACCGGAAAGGCTATAGGTTTTGGCGTTGTGGCCGGATGGCAGCGGGATGCCGCAACGGTAATCACCCGCCGCTTAACATGTGAATCACATTGACGTTTGCCCCGTCGGGCACTTTTGCCGATGAATACATCTCCTTTGAAACGTGTTCGCCGTCAATGGTGACTATCAGCATTGGAAATTTGTATTTCCTGACGTCCAGTATGTCCTGGACGGTCATGCCGTCGCGCCAGTCCAGGGGGTCGCCGTTTACTTTTAGCATGGCTTCATCCGTGCGGAATAATGTCCCTTACTGTGTCCGGTTTTTCATGGAGAGGCGTCAACAACTGGCATAGAGCGTTTCGATTAAAAAAAAATGCTCTGTGTTACAAACAAAACATCTGTATCAGCCCTTAGCCGCAGAAACCAGCTTCGTAAACGCTTCCGGCTTGCGTACGGCTATGTCGGCCAGGACTTTGCGGTCTAAGACCACATTGGCTTTCTTCAATCCGCCCATGAAACGGCTATAGCTGATGCCATTAAGACCGCAGGCCGCGTTGATGCGGACGATCCAAAGGCTCCTGAAATCGCGCTTGCGGATTTTGCGGCCACTATAGGCGTACTTTAGCGCGCGGTCAATGGCCTCCTTGGCGGAGCGGTACAGCCTGGACTTAGCTCCGTAAAAGCCCTTGGCGAATTTCAACATTCGCTTGCGGCGCTGAACGCGTTTAAAACCACGTTTTACACGAGTCATGTTCTTTCCTTTCCTGGTGGCAGCCCTTCAGGCTTTAAGGAGCCACGTCGGGGGTGACGAGTCACCGAAGTTTATGAGATAGTCCTCACACGTAAGGCAGCATATCGTTGACGCGGCCCAGGTCGGCCTTGTCAACCATGCGCCCCATATCCAGCTGGCGCTTGCGCTTGCTGGCTTTTTTGGTCAGAATGTGGCGTTGGTGGGAGCAGCCGCGTTTGAACGCGCCGCTCCCCGTTTTCTTGAAGCGCTTTGCCGCGCCCTTGTGTGTTTTGAGTTTTGGCATGGTGTTACCTCTTGTCTGGCCTGGTTATCAGGTTATTACTTGCTCAATGGCAACCGCTGATTCAGCTTTTGGCGGCTTGGCCTTTTTTTGATCGGCGGCGCGGGGAGCAATTATAGCATGCATGTCGCGCCCTTCAATGTTGGCCGGTTTTTCAACGATACAAACGTCGGCCACCCGCTCAATGACATCCGCGATGATGCGAAAGCCTATATCCCTGTGGACTACTTCGCGTCCCCTGAACATAACGACGACCTTTACTTTGTCCCCCTCGCCAAGAAAACGGAGGATGTGCTTGACTTTGAAGTCAAAATCGTGGTCGTCGGTGCGGGGCCTGAATTTGACCTCCTTGACTACTATGTTTTTTTGTTTCGCACGGGCGGCGTGTTCCCGCTTGGCTTCCATGAACTTGTATTTGCCGTAATCCATAATCCGGCACACTGGAGGGTTGGCTGCGGGGGAAACTTCTACAAGATCCAAACCCTTATCAGCGGCTATCCTTACTGCTTCAGGGGGACTTAGAATTCCAAGCTGTTTGCCGTCCTCATCAATGACGCGCACTTCAGCAGCCCGGATGCCATCGTTAATACGAGTTTCTGTGGACCTGATAGATACCCTCCTGATACAAAACAATAATATTACCAATGAATCCATTTCTAAATCAAGATTGCTTTCGCAGTCTCAATTTAGAAAACAACCATGCGGCTTAAAAATTTTTGCCATTTCTTTTGGAGTATAGCGCTTCATCATGGCGTCCGCTGTTTTACTTCCCGCAGCAGCGATTCAAAAAAGGCGTCGACAGGCTTAACACCCTGGTCCCCGTGTTTTCGATGCCTGACCGAAACTGTTTTGTCAGCGGCTTCCCTGTCGCCAATTACCAGCATGTAGGGGATTTTTTGCATTTGGGCGTCCCTTATCTTGGAGTTGACCTTTTCATTCCTCATGTCTGATTCGCAGCGCAGGCCCAGTTCCAGGGCGCGGTTTTTCAGATGATTGACATAATCGTGAACCCTGTCGGTGATGGGCAGGATTATCACCTGAACGGGCGCTAACCAGGCGGGGAAAGCCCCGGCGCAGTGCTCGATCAAAATGCCCATAAAACGCTCCATGCTACCCAGTATGGCCCTGTGGAGCATAATTGGCGTAGCCTCCGAGTTATCGGATTTTACGTAAATCAGCCCAAAACGCTCCGGCATTGAGTAGTCAACCTGCAATGTGCCCAACTGCCAGGGGCGGCGCAGGGCGTCCAGTATCTGAAACTCAACCTTTGGGCCGTAAAAGGCGCCTTCGCCGGGGTTGATGTGAAACGTATAACCCGCCTCTGTTAATGCTTCCGCCAATGCTTTTTCAGAGTGATCCCAAATCTCATCGCTGCCCAGCCGCTTTTCGGGTCTCGTGGCCAGCGCGACGCGAATTTCCTCAAAACCGAATACGTCATAGACCTTTTGGACGAAGCGCAGCAGTTTAGCCATTTCTTCCTTCATTTGCCCTGGTGTGCAAAAGATGTGGCCGTCGTCCTGGCAAAACGTTCTCACCCGCGTCAGGCCGTGACTCACGCCTGAGCGCTCATAGCGGTGCAGCCTGCCAAAATCCGCCATGCGAATGGGCAACTCGCGGTAGCTATGGCGCTCTGCGCCGAAAATCAGACAGTGGCCGGGGCAATTCATGGGCTTGAGGGCAAACTCCCTCTCCTCGGCCTCAGTGAAGAACATGCTCTCGCGGAAATTATCATAGTGTCCGCTGGTCTTCCACATTGATATATCCATTACCTGCGGCGTGATTACTTCCTGATAGCCCTCGGCGCAGTAGTGTTCGCGCATGAAGGTTACCAGTTCGTTATAGACGATAGCGCCCTTGGGGTGAAAGAAGGGGCTTGCCGGAGCTTCGGGGTGAAAACTGAACAAGCCCAGTTCCCTGCCCAATTTGCGGTGATCCCTCGCCTTGGCTTCCTCAAGGCGCTTTAAGTGTTCGTCCAGTTCTTTCTGCGTATTAAAGGCCGTGCCATAGATTCTGCACAGGGAGACATTCTTTTCGTCGCCCTTCCAATAGGCGGCGGCGGCGTGCAATAGCTTGAAAGCCTTTAGCCTGCCCGTTTCAGGAACGTGGGGGCCTCGGCACAAGTCGTAGAAATCCCCCTGTTTATAGCCTGTGATGGTTTGGCCTTCGGGTATATCCGAAACAAGTTCAACCTTCAGCGCCTCTCCCATGGCCTCAAAGCGGGCCAGTGCTTCGCTGCGGGGCAGCTCTTCCCTGGTAACGGGGATGTTTTCAGCGGCTATGACTTTCATTTCGGCTTCGATTGCTACCAAGTCTTCGGGTGTAAAAAATTTTTCGACTAAAAAGTCGTAATAGAAGCCGTCTTCGATGGTTGGCCCTATGCCGACCTTTACGCCTGGAAACAGCCTCTTTACGGCCTGGGCCAGCAGGTGCGCCGACGAGTGGCGGATGATTCCAAGGGACTGCGGGTCTTTGGCCGTGACGACCGAAACCGCGGCGCCATCTGGCAGGGGGGCGGTTAAATCCATCAGTACGCCATCAGCGGCAATAGCCAGCGCGGCGTCAGCCAGCCTGGCGCCAATGCCGCGCGCGAGTTCCAGCCCTGTAGCCCCGGAATCCAGGCCGCGCTGGGAACCATCGGGCAATTTGACCGTGACTGACATCGAAACCTCGCAAAACAAACAATTATATAGCT
>JAISSN010000123.1 GCA_031273105.1 Holophagales bacterium
AGGCCCTGCGCGCGGCCTCTTTGCCCGCAGCCAGTTCATACATATTCGGTCTGGCCGCTATTGCCATGCGCTCGTTGGCGTGGCCTATGCCCGCTATTTGAACGCTTTTCTCACTGGTCCCGGCGTCTTCTGTTCGCATCAACACAATGGCGGCCGCGCCGTCAGTCACCAGGGAGCAGTCGTGCAGTTTGAGCGGGTCGGCTATGACGGGGTTTTTTTCCGGCGGCAGGTTCAAAATAGCTTCCGCCGTGACAAGGCCCAATTTATCCGACGGCCCGCCCTTGCCAAAATGGGCCAGGGGGTTTTCAAGGCCGTTGGCGTAGCAGAGGGCGGCCACCGTCGCCAGATAACGCTCCAGGTCGCTGTCGCTGATATTGTATTTGGCCTTGTAGCCCTTGGCGTACTCGGCAAACAGGCTGGGGAAGGTCATGCCTTTGGCCCCTTCGTCCGGGTAGTAGGAACACGTCGCCAGGGCATGAGTTACGCCCTTTGTATCCAGCAGGTTCATCTTTTCTACGCCTATCACCAAGGCCGCCCTGGCGCGTTTGGCTTCTAAGGCGTAAATAGCGTTGAAAATGGCTACAGAACCGGACGCGCAGGCGTCCTCGCAGCGCGTCATGGCCTTGAAGCGCAGGCCAGCCGGGTCAATTTCCGTAGCGAACGCCGCTAAGTGTTCCTGATTGGCAAATATCCCCGGGGCGCATGAACCCACCCACACGCCGTCAATATCTTTGGCCTCAATGCCCGCGTCAAGCAGAGCGCCGCGCCCGGCCTCCAGCAGAAGGTCGTAAAGGGAACAAGTATCTGTGACTTCGCCCGTTTCCTTGTTGCGTTTGACGAAGTTGCCAAACTTGGTGTTAAAGGAGCCGATAATGCTGACTTTGCTCATAGAACCTCCACGGTCTTGCAGTCGCTGGCTATAACAACGTCCGCGTCTGTTTTTTCCAAAATCCAGTCCGGCGTATAGGGGGCGAAGGCCTCCTTTAATACAAACCTGCCGCCTGAAACTTCAAAGAATCCTAAATCCGTGACAACGTAATCAACCTCGCCCTTAGCCGTCAGGGGCAGCGAACACTTTCTCTTTAAACGGCTTGCCCCTTTGGGGTCAAAGTGCTGAGTGGCGGCAATTACTATGTGGGCGCCTACGGTTAAATCCATCGCGCCGCCCATGCCCGGCGCCATTTTTCCCGGAATTTTATAGTTGGCCAGGTTGCCCTCCTGGTCTGTCTCCAACACGCCAAGCACCGTGTAGTCAACGTGGCCGCCGCGTATTATGCCAAAGCTGGTTGCGGAATCAAAAAAACAGCCGCCCGGGAGTATGGTGGCCGGAACGCCCCCTGCGTTCACCAGGTCGCGGGATTCAGCGCCTGGCTTGGGGGCGGGGCCGAGGCCCATCATGCCGTTTTCACTCTGCAAGAGTATCGTTATGCCTTCGGGGATAAAGTTGCCAACCAGCGTGGGCAGGCCGATGCCCAGGTTTACGATGTCGCCCTGTTTAAAAAACTTTGCTATGCGCTTTGCGATGGTCTCTTTATTGGGTGTGTATTCCATGATGTTCCTCTCCCTCACGCGTCCAGTTTTTCGGCTTTGACTAAGAAATCCACAAAGATGGAAGGCGTGTGGATGGCGTCGGGGTCCAGCGCGCCGATTTCAACTATTTCTTCAACTTCGGCAATCACCAAATCCGCGGCTGTGGCCATGATCGGATTAAAATTTCTGGCCGTCTGGGAATAGATTAAATTCCCCGCCTTGTCGGCCACTTTAGCTTTGATCAAGGCCACATTGCCGTGCAGGGGCAGTTCCAGCAGGTAAGGGCGGCCTTCTATGGTAATAATCTGCTTGCCCTCTTCAACTTCTGAACCAATGCCCGTGGGGGTTAAAAAACCACCAAGACCCGCGCCTCCGGCGCGTATCTGTTCGGCCAGAGTACCCTGAGGCACTAAGTCAACCTGGGTTTCGCCATCGTTCATCTGGCGCTGCGTCTCCTGGTTAAGCCCGATGTGGCTGGTGATTATTCTCTTAAACAGCTTGCCGGACACCAGGTGGGCGACGCCGTTTATTATCCCCGTCTTCAGGTCAAAGGTCGCCGTGTCGTTGCACACCAGCGTCATGCCGCTGGCGCCGGCGGCCTTTAGCGCCTGGATTATGGTATGGGGCGACCCGCAGGCTAAAAAGCCGCCCACCAGCAGCGTATCGCCTGTCTTTATCTTGGCGGCGGCTTCCATCGCCGAAATGACTGGTTTTTGAATCATGAAGCCTCCTGGGGGGTTGGGGGAGCGGCAATGCTTTCATAGGCCGCAAGATGGCTTATGAAGGTATTGTAGCACATTGATTGATTTTCGCTACTCGGGGATTTGGATGTACGATAGAGTATAAAGGCGGCTTAGAAAGACACTGAAAGACTATCAGAACACCGCCCGCGCCAAAGCAACCATACCCCACTACACACCGTCTAAAAAGGAGCTTACATGCCAAGAGTAAAAAACATGCCCAGGAACGCTTGCGGCGCCTTATCCGTAGCTAAATGGCTTGCCTTCTTAATCCCCATCACGCTCTCCTTTGCTATCCTGAGCGCCGTTGGATGCTCCAGCGACGACAACACAAAGCCGACCCTGCGGCCTGATCTCAGCCAGGAAGCTGGGATAGAGAGTATAGCGTTAAACAAAGGAACCCTGAACCCGTCATACAGAGAAAGCGTAAGGAATTACAGCGTGGGTCCATTCCACAGTGAAACCTCTGATTTGTCCCTGACCGTAACGCTGAAGGACGCCAGAGCCAGGCTCACCATCAACGGCGAGCAGGCGGAAAACGCTGCGCCCTTCCCCCTTGAGCTGGCCCCCGGCGCTTCCACCATAACGGTATCAGTTACGGCCGAGGACGGCAAAAACCACAACATCGTCACGCTGACTACCGAGCTGACTCTGCCCAACACGAAGGTGTACGTCCTCGACGGCCTGGGCGGCGCTCCAGTTGAAGGCGCGATGGTCACGCTGAAGGACGCCTACAACAGAACACTGGAGGCGGACATACCCCTGCCCGCCGACAAGCAGGGTTCAATACTGCTCGGCCTTGATCCCATGAAGAAATACCACATCTACGCAAAGGGTACAAATTCCGCCGAAGCCTGCTTTGCCTACTTTGATCCTTCCATGGAAGACACTGCGGCGCTATACTGCCGTCCCCTGTGGGGCGGAAATCACTTTCCCGCCGAAGCGCCGATAATCACTGATATTTCCTTTGCCGCGACCAACGCCGACGACGCCGGTTGGAAATCCACCTACAGCAACGGCGTCCCCGTCATAAACCACATTGACGGCCCGCGAAATGACGTAGCTGCTCTGAAGGTTACAGCCATCGCCAAGTGCGCCATTGCGCCTGTAATGGACGGTCCGCCTCCCATCCGCGTCAACCTGGACGGCATAGCTTCAGAGGCCATGCAAGGAACCATTTCGGGCAGCGCCGTAGAAGAAACCGTTCTCACACTGCACAATGGAAGCTGGTATTTCCGCACCACACACAGATTCGCCTTGCCTGTGTCCAATGTCATTTATGAAAAAGACCATTGGCTCGACATAGTTGTGTATGACATGGCCAATAACAGGGCAAACCAGCGCGTTTATTTAACCATTGACGATTCCGCGCCCACGGCCTCGAGTGATCCAAACATATCCAATATCAGGCCGCGCCTTTATAACGCCCAGGCCCAAACCTACGGCATTTCACAGATTATACCCGGAACCAACCCGGTTGACGGACGCGCAGGGGGCATAAATCCGATAGACGACTACGGCGTTTCTTATTACACGCTTTTAGAGTTTCGGACAAGCGCTAACGCCGCGGGCCCCCAGGCACAGTTTTATCTCATACGGGGCTATGAAGTAGAACGATCCATTGGCAATACAAATAATTGGGAAAAAATTGAGACGGTACACTTTGCCGCCCCAACCCGCGGTCAGGGCGGAAGCGAAGACGGCAGTACATATACTTACTTTTTCCCCTACACAGACCGCAGCCCGGGCATAGTCGAAGACCTCATATACTACAGAATCAGGGCGTTTAACGGCAATCCAGCGGGCAACGGCTTTTCGCAGTATTCCAACGTCCTGAGCGTCAAACCCCTGCCCCCCTTCACAACCAGGCTGACGGAACCAGCTCACGGCGGGGTAGTCAATAAAATATGGCCTGCGTTTAAGTTTAAGGTGACAAATCCCGTGTTGTTTAACAGGGAAGTGGCGGATAGCTTCATGCTCACGCTATACCTGAAGGATATCCACGCCAACTATGAGGTTTACATGGGTACCTTTTGGGTTCAATACTACGATGATACAGGCGCCCTTTGGAACCAGGACGGCAGTCCCATAATATTTTACTATGATAACTACGAATGGTGGGATAATTATGACTGGCACGTTGCCGAATATGATTCAGGCCGGAAAGACAACGAAGGTAACGTTATATGGATACCTTTCGCCTGGTTTGAAGAAGACGGAACCTTTGTTATAGAGACAGACAACTATAATTTTAAGACGTACATAGCCTATAACCCCATTGACGCCGTTCATTATTCCCTGTTGCCGGGGGGCGCTTATGAATGGAGCATCTTTGGCTATATGGGCGGCGTCATGTGGCAAAACCTGCCTCCTGCCCTTGACAACATGGCTTTTTTCTACAAAGACCAGCCCGTGCCCTCAGACGCCCCAGGGGACGCCTGGGCTACGTCCTGGAGTTTTGGAAGCACTCTGGCGTACAGCTTAGGCTCGCCAAACGGCTTCTTTACGTTAATCGTTGACCCTGAAGCAAAGTAACGAGGCGCATCATGTATAGATCCATCAGAAAATACTCTTTTGCCCTGGCGTCGCTTTTAGCCCTTGCCGCCGGTGGCTGTAGTACAACCAACCCCCGGGACGGCCAAGGGGCCGATACCCTGCCCGCAAAAGACATACCCGCCATAAGCGCGCCAGTGGTCAAATACAACTTTTACGAGCCTAAATCAGAAGAGGGCCTGAAAAGGGACACCAACTACGGCTACCTGATAGCCAAGACAACCCCCAAATTTAAGACGGCATCCTTTGAAAAGATGGGCCTTAAAATCAAAAGCGCCCTGTCCGCCAATGGCGGCGTCTATTACCGCCTTTATAAGGAAGACAACGTCTTGGGCGCCTTAAAGAGTCTCAAGACAATGTCCGGCGTGATGTACGCCGAGCCGGAACTGATACGGCGCTACAGAGCGCTTCCCATTGAGCCAATCGTGTATGACTTTCCGGACAAGTACGTGTTGAGCGAACAATATGGCGTTTATGCCACAAAGGCTATAGACGCCTGGACTACCTACGGCTTTGGCCCCAGGCGCCCCTATGTCGCAAGCGTTGACAGCGGCGTGCGCTTTAACCACGAGGATTTTCAGGATGGAGAGAGAGGCGTGGTAAAGCACGCCTTTTCATGGTTTGCCCCCGGCAGCAACTCGTTGCTCGCTGATGTTGATTTTGACAGCTTTCCCTTTGAATCGCCTAAGCCTTTTGACTATACAACCCACCCAACTGTGACGAGCACAGATTACGCCGCGGGCGGCGGCCACGGCACGCACACCGCCGGCACGATGGCCGCCGTTGGCAATAACGGCAAAGGCGTAGCCGGAATGTGCTGGAATGTTGACCTTATTTCATACAAGGGCCTGATCAATACCAGCAGCGGCACAACGGGCGATATGTTTACGGTTTACGCGTCGCTATGGCATTTAGTCCAGTGGAAGGAAGAAAATAAATACGCTTCGGTAATCCCTGTAAATATGTCCCTGGGAGGCTATTGGGCCTCCTCCTTTGAAGTTGACATGATAGAGTACGCCCTGCAAAATGGCGTCATGGTTATAGCTGCTTCGGGCAACGACTCCCAGAGGCTGACGTGCTATCCGGCGGCTTACGCCGGCGTGCTCGCCGTGGGCGCCACCGACGGCGGCGATAAGCGGGCGCTGTTTTCCAACTGGGGGCCTTATATCTCTGTGGTGGCCCCGGGCCAGGGTATTATTTCCACTTACACAAACTCCGCCAGCACAGCCAGCGGCAACCTTTACGGCAGCATGTCAGGCACGTCAATGGCCGCGCCCCACGTCACGGGACTGATTGGCTACATGCTCACCTTCAACCCCGACCTGAAGCCCGACCAGATAAAGACATATATAGAGCAAAACGCCGATTACGTTGACGGAAAAACGGACTTTTCGGATGAATACGGCTGGGGGCGGATTAACGTAGCTAAAACCATTGGGGCCGTTATCAACGACGTCAACAACAACTCCGCGCCGCCATCCAGCTATGTCTATTCGCCGGTCAAGATAAAGCTGGACTTCAATGGCATAAACGTATATCTGTATCAGTGCGACCAACAGGGTAAGATAGTCAACTACGCTGGGAGCGCCATTTCGGGTAACTCACTGACCACCTGGAAAGAAGAAGGCGTCGTCGAAATTGGCGTGGCGTATTTTAATCTGCTGAGGCCGGGATACTATATAGCCCACGCCTGGCTGGGCGACGGCATAGGAGTAGGCGGCACGGACGTCTTTGAAGTAAAGGCCGGACAGACCGCGCCCGAAATGGTTTTATCCATTAAGGAGGCCCTCGCCATACAAACGCTGGGAACCCAGGACTATAAACTCGATGGCAATTTCTGCGATACGGTGATTTGGTTCTATGATTCTGAAACCGGTCAGGAGATTGTCCGGTTTGATAATGTCCTGTATGACACGTTAAAAATACCCATGCCCGCAGGACCAGGCCCGTACTGGATAAGAATAACTGACGCCGACGACGATGATTACCCCGGCGAGTACGCGTTGTATGTAACCAAAGGCGAAACCAGGGATGGAGAGTTGGTGCTCATTGATTATGACGGCACCGGCGCATGGATAGACCCCACGCTGCTGGCCCCCGGCACATTTGCCAACCCCGCGGGCGGTCAAAAGAGCCAGCAAGCCCAGTCAAGGCCAAACGCCCAGGAAATAGCCCTTGACACGCTGTACTACGGGCGTCTGAACGGAAGCCCCGGTGATGGCGGCACAAGCGGCGCCACGGGCCATTACTACAAATTTGTCGTTGAATAGCGCGGCGCGCCTAAAATATTTATGGAGTTTTTATGAAAAAACAGCTCTTGTTACTTTTATCAGCCGTCATCGCGCTGACGCTGGCCTTCAGCGCCTGCGGCGGCGATGATGGTGTTAAAAGCGTTCCCGCCTCAGGCGTATCGCTGAGTGAAACTTCACTGACCCTCCAGGTTGGCTTAACAAAAACGCTGACGGCGACGGTTCAGCCCGAAAACGCCGCGAGTAAAGCCGTTGACTGGCTCAGCAGCGATACGATAGTGGCGTCAGTAAACGCCAGCGGCGTTGTGACGGCCCTCAAGGCTGGGACGGCTACTATTTCGGTTAGCACCCGGGAGGGCAATCACACGGCGAGGTGCGCCCTCACAGTACCCGCCGTCTCCGTGACGGGTGTGAGTCTGGATAAAACCGCCATAGAGCTTTTTGTGGGCGGCATGTACACGCTGCTTGAAACCATAGCGCCCGCCAACGCCACGGACAAAGCCGTTAGCTGGTCAAGCGATAATCCGGCCATAGTCAACGTATCCAATGACGGCGTTGTGATTGCCTTTGCCCCCGGCAGGGCTACTGTATCTCTTCGCACACGGGACGGCGGCTACACAGCAAGCTGCGCCGTAAGCGTATCGTCCGTCCCGATTGTGCCGGTCACCGCTATAAGCCTTAACAAAACAGAGCTAAGCCTTGCCGTTGGCGCAAGCGACATACTGATAGCTACAGTTTCGCCAGGCCACGCCACTAACATGGCTGTAAGCTGGCACAGCAGTAATACAGACGCAATAACCGTATCTGACGACGGCGCAGTGAGGGCCATAGCCGAGGGTGAGGCTACAGTGACCGTTGCTTCAGTGAGCAACCCCGACATAAAAAGAGAATGTTTTATAACCGCAAAGCCATTTTTTGATCCGGGCGTAACCGTTTATGTGGCTGGAAATTACGGCGGCCCCACCATTTGGGTAAATGGCGAGGCACAGCGCCTTGACTCCCAGTGGGGCGGCGGCGTCAGCGTAGCTTCCGTAGCGGTGGCAAGGGATGGCAGCGTATACGCCGCTGGGTCTACCGATAATACCTGGCCTCCCACGCCCCTGCTGTGGAAAGACCGTCAGCCCCAGACCCTTAACAGCCCCAACGGCGGCAGGGCTTTTTCTGTATTTGTGGCGGAAAACGGCCTGGCGAGCGATGGGGTATATGTGGCCGGACACGAAGGAACATCGGGCGCGGCGGCGAGGGTATGGAAGGACGGTCAGATTCTGTACAGCCTTCCCTCAAATACTGTCAACGCCCACGCCAACTCCGTTTATGTTTCGGGCGGCGACATATACGCCGTGGGGTTTGACTTAAACAATAACTGGATGGTGGTGGCCACGGCCTGGAAAAACGGTCAGCTTTTATACCAGCTTACCAACGGAATCCAGTATGGCGGCAACGCCTACTCCGTTGTTGCGCATAACGGCATCGTGTATATAGCGGGCGCCGATCCTTTGCCAAACTCGCCACTCATCATCCCCCGGGCCACTATATGGAAGGACGGCGCGCCGACACATCTCACGGACGGATCTTTTGAGGCTGAAGCCAACTCAGTATTTGTAACGGATGAAGGCGACGTGTACGTCGCCGGGTATGAATCAAACGTAAACAGCATCAGCGTAGCCACGGTTTGGAAAAATGGCGAACTCCTTTACCGCCTGACCGATGGTCAATACGGCGCCCAGGCTGAGTCCGTTTTTGTAATAGACGGCGAGGTGTATGTGGCTGGCTACGACAGCGTTGACACCAACGAAGGCGACGAAGAAGGCAATTTTATAGCCGTGATGTGGAGAAACGGCCTGCGCCTGACGCTTAACGACGGCTCCACAACTTCCGCGAGAGCCACTTCTGTTTTTGTAAGACGCAATGATTAAATCCCCTTCAACCCACCTTTTTTAAGGAGAATCCATGAGAAAGTATCTCTGCTGCCTAAAGTCAGCCCTGGTATTGCTGACGCTTGCCACTGTCGCCTGCGGCGGCGGCGGAAAGAAAAACAATGATCCCGTTCCCGTTAGCGGCGTGACGCTGAGTCCCGCAACGCTCAGAATCCCCGTGAACGGCACGGGACAACTGACTGCTACGGTTAGTCCGAATAACGCCACAAACAAGAACTACACCTGGTCAGTCAACAACAACCTCGTGACCGTAGCTCAGAACGGCGCCGTAACGGCTGGCAATTCAGCTGGCAATTCAACTGTTACGGTTACTACCGAGGATGGCTCCAAAACCGCCGCTTCAGCCGTGTCGGTGTTCGTCCCCGTTACAGGCGTGACTATTAGCCCGCCTTCAATAACCCTTACGGCAATAGGCCAAACATCCACGCTTGTGGCAAGCGTGCAACCTGGCGCCGCTGTTCAAACCGTTACCTGGATGAGCGATAGTCCGTCTATCGCCAGCGTTCAGGCCAGCGGTCAGAATTGCATCGTCACGGCCGTTGCTGGCGGCACGGCTACTATCACGGCTACTTCAGGCGACGACCCCGCCAAAACGGCCACCTGCGCAGTAAGTGTAGTTATACCGCAAATAATACCGGTGGCTTCGGTGTCGCTGAATGAACACACCGCCACCCTCAGCACAAGCGGCACTTTAACTCTCACGGCGAGCGTCAGCCCCCAGAACGCTTCTGATAAAACCATCACCTGGGCAAGCAGCGCCCCGGCCACAGCCAGCATTTCCGCTACTACAGGCGAACATATTGTTGTGACGGCTCTGGCCACAGGCACAACTACGATCAGGGCCGCCTCACTCAGCAACCCTGGCGCATATGATGAATGCGTCGTCACGGTGACGGAAATGGCAGGGCCAAAGGTGTACGTGGCGGGACGTTTACTTGATGAAGAAGATCAATACCTCAGCCTGTCCACGCTCTGGACTAACGGCCAGCCATCAAGACTCAACGTCACGGGAACTTACAGCGACGCTATATCTGTATTTGTGTCTGAGAATAACACGGTTTACGTGGCGGGATTCGAAACTGACAATAATATTAACGATAACATCCCTCTGATTTATGTGAATGGAGAGCCTACATACCTTGACGCGCCAGCGGAGATGGCCGGACTTGAGCCTCGTTCTGTATTTGTGTCGGAGAACGTGGTATACGCGGCTGGATACGGGTTTGAAACAGCTCAATATTACCAACAAGCAGCATTATGGGCGGACGGCGCGCTTACACCACTCCCCCCCTTAACGCTCTACGCGCAGGCTTATTCTGTGTATGTATCGGGAACAACAGTGTACGTGGCTGGAAACTCAGATGGACAGGCCGCTCTTTGGACGGGCAGTACGACGGGAGGCGCCTTTACGCCTCAAGGCCTCCAAAACCCGGAAGGCGGATATTCATCGGGCGAGTCCGTTTTCGTGTTAAACGATAAGGTATATGTGGCTGGCACAACAACTGACCAGGAATATAATTTCTGCGCCACGCTATGGATAGATGGAACGCCCCATAATATTACCGCTTATTCTCCTAATTACCTAACCGTCTATTCTTTATACGTGTCTGATGGCAAGGCATATCTGGCGGGCGGCCAACCGCGGCCTGATGATTATGTAGATATAGCCAGAATATGGGAAGTTACTCTGACGTCAGACGGCAGCGGAGTACAGGGCAGCCCGCGCGCCATAGACCTTACAGATGGAACTGCCTATTCTTACGTCCGTTCCGTTTTCGTGTCAGGCGGGGACGTGTACGCCGCCGGAAGCTCAGGTATTGGATGGGCTAACGCAGCATGTATGTGGAAAATCGTCGGCGAAGAAGTCATTACAACGCCTCTGGGGGGGGCGGACTCCATGGCTAATAGCGTTTTCGTGAAATAATGGCATAAGTCAAAAGAACCTGAAAAACAGGACGCGTCCTGTTTTTCAGGTATTTTTGACCGCGTTAAAGTCAACGCGCTTGAAAAGCTGAATAAAAACGCGTATTTACGACTAGCGCGCCCGCAAGTTGAACGACTACTAACAGGAGACCACATGCCAGTAAGCTCACGAACAGCGCGCCTGTTTGCGTTCACGGTCAGCTCCGCGCTGTCCTTTGTCCTGACGTGCGGCGTTGGCTGCAAGGGCGATGATGACAGTAATCCTTCGCCAAGGCCCAACACGCGCGTCTACGTGCTGGACTCCGTTGGCGGGGCTTACGTTGAAAACTCAAGGATCACGCTGAAGGACGCCGACGGCAACCTGCTCGAAGACAATATCAGCCTGCCCCAGGACAAAAACGGCTCGCTTATCTTAGACCTCGACCCAGAGCAAAAGTACAACATTTACGCTAAGGGCGCGGGTTCGGCCGAGGCATGCTTCGCCCGGTTCGACCCTTCCAGGGAAAACATGGCGACTCTCTATTGCAGGCCCCACAATCTTGCGGGATTTCCCGCCGAGGCGCCAATAATCACCGATATATCTTTTGGCAGCCAGGCCAGCCCCACGGCCTCCGGCTGGCTGAAACTGCCCGATAACGTCAATTATCTCTCACGACCGCTGGCGGATTTGCAATATGTAAAGATAACGGCTATCTCAAAGTGCGGCATTGCCGAGCTGCTCGACTACCCTCCCCCCATCAACATCAATATTGACGCGCTGGCCTGGCTGAACGCCGGGGTAACAGGCGCCGCGCTGGAAGATTCCATTTCTGTCAATATCAATGGAAATCACTATTATCAATCCACATATGTGTTTAAAACGCCTGTTTTGAATAATATTTCAACCGCCGACCACTGGCTCGACATAGTGGTGTACGACCTCGCCAGTAACAGGACGGAGCAGCGGGTATATTTGAATATACTGGATTCCGCCGCCACGGAAACCAACGACGATGATCTGTCCGCTCTCATGCCGGCTCTATATGCCATTCAGGCGGAAACCTACGGCATATCAATGGATTTACCCGCCATAAACCCCATAGACGCCTACGGAGCTTCTTACTCCACGCTTTTGGCCTTTAATCTGAGCGATGTTCTCTATGAGGATTACTACGATTATTACGATTCCGGCTATCCGGCTATAAGGGGCTTCGAGGTCTGGCGCTCCGACGGTAACCAGAACAATTTCAAGCTGGTTGACGCCGTGTACTACGCCGCGCCCAATGACGGCGCTTTTGTGG
>JAISSN010000172.1 GCA_031273105.1 Holophagales bacterium
CGACGTCAAAGTTGGCGGGACAGGCCCCGGCGGTTTGGCCGACATAGGCGGCTCGCCTTCTTCAATATCCTTAAGCCTTACACTGGTCGCCCCCGATTGGGTTCCTGTAGATGAAATACGGGTCGTGGTCAACGGTCAAACGGCGGCGACAATCGCCAACCCAAAGGCCGCCTTTACGCGATCCACGGACGACTCCCGGTATTACACCGGGACGATCTCTGTTCCCGTGCCTACAGGCAGGGACGCCTGGCTGGTAGTCGAGGCGGGCGCGCCCCTTAGCGCGACCGGCGCCTACAGACAGGGAACGCCATGGAATATAGTAATGAAAGGAATTTACCCCGTCGCCATCACAAACCCGATATTCATGGACCTCAACGGCGGCGGATACGCCCCGCCGGGACTACGATAACTACGGTAGCTACAATAGGCGAAAGAAAAATATAGCGGTTCCGGTTCAAAAACCGCGTTCGACAGTTATAGAGCCATGCTGGCGCGTCCGTAGCTGTCTTCCAACCGCTCTATGTCGTTTTCGTCAAAGTCGCCCAGACTGATTTCCAGTACGCGGACAGCGCCGGACGCTGTGGCTTCACACGTGAACCTGTGAACGCTGCCCAGAGGAAGCCAGATTTCCTGCCCTTTGGAGGGACGCAGGGTTTTCCCGTCCAGTTCAACGATGACGCCGTCATCCAGCGCGACCCAAAGTTCGCTGCGGCGCCTGTGCTTTTGGAGGCTCAATTTTTCACCGGGGTTACATGTAAGGATTTTGACAGTGCATAATTCGTTCAAGGTGTACTGGTCAAAGAAACCCCAGGGTTTGGCAATATGCAATGTTTGGGGGCGATCCATGGGCGGATTGCTTTCGCTTACTTCTTTGCGACCTTATTTGTAGGGACAAGTTTCTTGACCGCCCGGGCGCTGGATGCCTTTGCGACTGAATTGCCGTTGACTGAGGTTTTAGCGGCCGAAGCATTGGATGCTTTAGGGGTCGCGGCGAGATTTGGCGCTTTGGCTTTATATGCGTTAGATGGTCTGGCGACAGTGACGCCGGATGGCCTGGCTGCCGGACCGCTTTTACTTTGAGACTGACTCGGCTTTTTTGCCGTGTTGGCTTTTTTCCCTAGAGCTGCCTTTTTGGGTTTAACGGCGGCATGGCTTCGCCTAGCTTTTCTGATATCGTGGGTATGTAACTCAGGCGGCGGCAGCGGGGGCGGCTCTGTCAAACCCCTTGGAATCGGCGGAAGGTCTGGTTCGTTTGTCTTGGCGCGCTGCGCCCTTATCCTTAATACTGGATCTGTGTCATCGCCGTGAGCAAAAGAAACAAAGCTGACAAAACAAATGGCTATTCCCAAAACCCGTTTCATGATCCTGATTTCCTCCACAAAACTTTTAATTTTGCAACTATCGTGCCGCAAACAGCGTTTCCGGTTCAAAACCGCGTTCCGCAATTTTGAACCGGAAAGTAACCCATTGCGTGACTTGAGCTGTTTCGGGAATAAAAGCTAGGCCGCGCTTTAAACTGCTTCAGGATTGCTAAGCGCGATTTTGAAGCAGCAACGGAATTGCGCCTTACTTCTTAATGTCCTGAAGAAGCTCATTGGCTGACCTGGCTTCTGGGGAGGTTGGCCAGCGGCGGGCGATGTCCTCCAATGTCGAGATGGCGGCCAGCGTATTGCCCTGAGCTAACTGACACCTGCCTACGCTCAGCCTCGCGGCCCTGAATCTGGTAGAGGACGGATAATCGTTACAGAGCTTTTGAAAGGACTCCTGCGCTCTTACATACAACTTTAACGCGTACAGCGCCCTGCCCTTTAAATAAAGGGCTTCGGGAATGTTGTCACTGTCGGGAAAGTGTCTTATTAAGTTATCTGCGGCGTCAACCGCTTCGGAAAAATTACCGGCGTTGAAATCTTTTTCGGCCATAGCGAACTGCCGGTCGTCCGGCTGTAATTCCTGGACGGGGGGGGGGGCGGTATTATCGCCCTGCATTGCCTGGGGACGCGACGGCTGGACAGCCGGCCTCTGCTGTGTGGCGCCGTAATTCAGACGATTGCTCATGGCCTGCGTGTTATCTCTTATCTGGCGCAAAACTTCCTGGGTGTCGGCGCGAAACCTGTTTTCTTTTTCTCTTTCGCTTGCCCTGATTTTTTCTTCTTCTTCAGCTTTTTTTGCCAAATTTTGAATTTCCTGGCGCTGCCTGAAGACTTCTACTTTTAGGTCGTTGACTTCGTTTTCTAGTCGCTTAAAAGGGCCTTCCTGGCCGCAACCCAAAACAGCCGCAAGACCCAGGGCGGCAAAGCCTGCCAGATATCCGCTTCGCACACGCTCTCCTGTCCGAATTAAAATTCAGGATTTAAAAATGGAGGGGCGCTGAGGCCCCTCTATTTGAAACCGCTGATTTGTTACTGGAGCTTAAACTCGCAACGGCGGTTGGCAAACCAGCTTTTTTCGCTGCTGCCCGTAACTTTTGGACGCTCTTTGCCATAGCTGATGGTGCTGAAGCGCGATTCGCTGATGCCCAGGCCTGCCAGATAGGACCTGACGGCAAATGCGCGGCGCTCACCCAGGGCTATGTTGTATTCGATGGTTCCGCGTTCGTCGCAGTGGCCTTCGATACGAACGCTGGCGTCAGGGAAAGCTCTCATAAACTCGGCGACCGCCTCCAGCTTGTTTCTATCCGCCCTGCGAATGTCAGCTTTGTTGTAATCAAAGTTGACGTCTATCAACGCTGTTTCGGCGGCTCTGCGCATGACTTCTCTGGCTGCCTCGGCTTCTCTGCGGGCTGCTTCTTCAGCCGCTCTGCGGGCTTCTTCGGCCGCTCTGCGGGCCGCTTCTTCTTCCGCTCTGCGGGCTTCTTCGGCCGCTCTGCGGGCTTCTTCTTCAGCGCGAAGCCTGGCTTCCTCAGCTTCTTTTGCCGCTTGATCCGCTAATTCCGCAGCGCTGGGGCCTTGCGGCTCTGGGCAGGCGACGCTAAAACCCAAGGTTAGCAACACTGCCAAGGTTGTAAAAAGTTTGGCGTTAGACACGGTTTGATCCTCCAATCAAAAAAAATATTATAGCAGGTTTAAATAAAATTGAAATAAAAAAAACATTTCACCGCGACCTTATCCAAATGGGCTGCTGGCAGCCTGTTTGACTCAACACCCGCTCAACGCGGTTGCCGGAAAGATCTGTGGTGTAGAGGCGGTTTCTGCCCTCCCGGGTACTCGAAAAAACCAGCCGCCGGCTATCTGGAGACCAGGCCGGGTTTTCACAGTTGGTGAAACCAGTGGTTATTTGATACGGATAAGGCTCGCCGAATTTGTACACGAAGAGGTCAAAGTTATCTTCAAACCTGCTTACAAAGGCAATCATGCTTCCGTCTGGACTCCAGGCGGGGCTGCCGTTGTAAGACCCGCCCAAATCCAGCTTGCGGACGTTGGCGCCATCGTCTTCCATTAAGTAAATCTGGGGCGTGCCGTCTCTGCCGGAGGTGAACGCTATCTGGTTGCCTGCGGGGTTCCAGCACATTTCTGAATTGATGTCGTTCAAACCGGTGAGCCGCCTCACCCTGCCGGTTTCAACTTCCAGCAGCATTATGTCCGTGTTGCCCATGCCGTCGGTTTGCACGAAGGCTATCCGGCTGCCGTCTGGACTCCAGACAGGGGTATAAACATTGAACGACATGTCTTCGATCTGGGGGTACAACTTTACGTGCGGGCCTCCCTTAACCTTTTGCCCCCAGATTTGCGGCCCCGGAAGATAGCTCAAATAAGCCAGACGCCCGTCTCTCGCCACAGTCGGAGACAGTGTAAGGGTTTTGTGGTTGGTCAATTTGACCAGGTTGGAGCCGTCTTTATCGGCCTGATATATCTCTTTCACGCCAGGGGAATCTTCTTTGCAGAAAACGATAACGCTGTTGGCCACTCCTGGCGCGCCGGTTAAAAACTCTTCAAAGGCGTCCGCGACCAGATGAGCCAAACGCCTGTAGTTCGACGTGTTGCCGTTTTGCGTTATGGAAGTTACGCGCTTGCCGGATTTTACGTCAACCACAGCGACTTCTACCAGTACGCCGTCTCTGGATGTTTGGGACACGTTGGAAGTCAACAGCCAATCGCAACCCGCCTCCAGCCATTTGGGAAATGAGGCCTCGTCTGTGGAGGATGGCAGTCCATTCTGCAACAGGGCGATTTGTTCGATGTTGTTCAGGTTTCGCCTCAGCGTTTCCGCGTATTCGCGCTGGACTTGAGAGTCAATCAGATCAACCACCCTGGCAGGAGGCGCGGCGATTGCCATCTTTTTGACTGTGGCGGAAAGTTCAATTTCCGTGCGCGGCTCTTCCTGGGCAAAAAGCGCCAGCGCGCTTGCCACAATTAACACGAGTCGTCGTAATAGCATTCAATTCTCCTGATGGCTGTTTGTCTTGCGGCGCAAAACGCTTTTTTTCACTGCTCAACCAATGAAACATTAGTTCCGCCCCACAAGCAAAATGATACTTCATTCCGCTTCTAAATCAAAATTGCGCCCTGCAATTTTGATTTAGTCGGATACGGCATCGTAAGCGTTCCTTACCTGGGGTCGGGAAAAGATAACGGCATTTTATGATTGAAGCGCAGACCAAATATGGCAAAACCTGAAAACGGGCGAGTCGCCGTGGCAAGCCAAATGAGGCATTAAGTGTTTTATACCCAGGCAAACAAATACAAAACAGATTTTCCAGAGCTATTTTTTCAACTTTTATGTTGCCGCCGGAGTCTATCGTCAAGTGTATGTATGGCTTTCAGGTTCATACTGACATTTCTGCCCTGAGGCGTTTGCTTGGGCGCGGTTTGACAATGTCGTCCTTACGCTGTTTTGCCGGGTATGTCCTGAACTTTACCTCATGAGCGTCCGGCGGCTAAACTAGGTTCTGTGGTATCCGTAATATTTCAGGCAGGCGCCGTACCGGCTTTTAAGTTGTTTAAGGAGAAAAGATGCTTCGACACCGCGTAACTTCAGCACTGACCCTCTGCTTGTGTGTTGCGGGAACTGTAATTTGCGCCCGGGCCCAGGACGTCAGACGCTTGTCGCTGCATGACGCCATCCAGGCCGCCCTTGCCAATAACCTTGCCATTGAAATTCAACGCTCGTCCTGGCAGGGCATTAAAGAAGCCGGGACGCTCAGCGAAGAAGCTGTTTTTGAATGGCAGTTAAGCGCCACGGCGCAGGGGAGCTGGTCGAAGTCAGGCTCATCGTCATTCAGCGACTATCTGGTTGACGATGAGTACATTCTTGCCCAGCAAGACACACTGACTTATAACAACGGTCGCGGTATTTCGGCAACCGTTCTAAAGCCCTTCACCTGGGGCGGCGAGGCCCGGCTGACGTACAGCCCCTCTTACTCAGGTTGGAACAGAAGCACCACCTCTACATTGCTCGAGCCGCCCAATACCGTATTTGAATTACCATCATTCAGTAACCAGTGGCCCTACAGCGGTTCCTGGGGTTTCAGCTATTCGCAGAATTTATTGAAAGGCTTTGGCCGCAAGGCCGCCACGGGCCAGTTGATCATCGCCAGGCGCGGCCTGACGGCAGCGGACGCCAATTTCCGCCGGGCGCTGCAAGACCAGGTTGCGCTGATAGAGCGCGTCTATTGGAATCTGGTAAACGCCCAGATGAACCTGGTCAATAAGCGCCAGGCTCTCGATATTGCCCAGCAACAATTAAAGGAAAACCAAATCCGCGTTGAGACGGGCGTGCTTGCCCCCATCGAAGTGACCAGCTCCGAAGCCAACGTGGCGCTGCAGGAGGTCGCCATAATCCAGGCTGAAGCCGGGCTACTGAATGCTAAAGACACCTTCGTGCGCACAGTTTATTCAACGGCGGAGAGCCATGAGGAAATTGAACTCACGGACGCGCCGATAGTTACGCCCCTTGACCTCGAAGAAAGCGACGCCATTGAAACGGCCCTTAAAAATCGCGTGGAACTCCTCACGGGGCGCCTGGACCTGGAAAACGCTAAGCTGTCGGAAGACATCGCCCATTCAAACCTTAAACCTACGCTGAACGCGTCTGTTAGCTACAACGGGACGGCCATATCCGCTGACAGCATCGGCCCCGTCCACAGCGACCTCTTTGGGTTCCGCTATCCGGGCTACAATGTTAACCTGAACTTCGTCATGCCGCTACAGAACAAGAGCGCCCGCGCCGTCAATGTCAGAGCCAGGGCAAACCGCCGCAGCGCCGAGCTGGCCCTCAGAGATCAGGAATTGGCGATAACCCTTGACGTGCGCACTGCGTACCGCAACCTTCAGGCAGCGGAAAAAAGCATCGCCGCCTCAGAAAAAAGCCGTATTCTCGCCCAGGCCACTTATGACGCCGAGCATATGCGCTTTGCCAACGGCCTCTCCACAAACTTTGTTGTGCTCCAGCGCCTAAACGACCTGGACAACGCAAAAACGACGGAGCTGGACGCGAAAATTGCTTACGTAAACGCCAAGATAGCCCTCCAGCAGGCTATGGGTACGCTTTTGGAATACAGGAATATTAAGGTGCAGTGATTACTCGCGCTGGCGGTGATCGCTGTAAATGGCGGCTAAATCGCGCCAATATCGGCGGCTTGATAAATCGGAGGTCTCAGATGGTTGCGCTATCCCAAACTACTGCCTGGAAGGCTCTCATCGCTCACTTCGGGCAGGCAAAGCACTTGAGCCTGCGCGAGTTGTTCAATGCCGACCCTGATCGCGGCGAGCGATTGGCATTAGAAGCCTGCGGGATTTACCTTGACTATTCTAAGCACAGGATTACTGACGAGACCTTGCGGTTACTGGTTTCGCTGGCGGAGGAGCGGGGGCTGGGCAGAGCTATAGAGGCCATGTTCAGCGGCGAAAAAATCAACGTCACGGAAAACAGGGCGGCGCTCCACACCGCCTTGCGCGCCCCAGCGGACGCCGTTATAAACGTAGACGGCCATAATGTAGTGCCTGACGTTCACGCCGTCCTTGAGGCCATGGAGGGCTTTGCCAGCCAGGTGAGAAACGGTTTGTGGAAGGGTTATACGGGTAAGGCGATGCGGGCCGTGGTCAATATCGGCATCGGCGGCAGCGACCTGGGGCCTGTCATGGCGTATGAGGCGTTGAAATATTACTCCCAGCGCGATATTGCCATACACTACGTCTCCAACGTTGACGGCACTGACATCGCTGAGACGCTGCGCGGCTTAAATCCTGAAACCACGTTGTTTATAGTGTCCAGCAAAACCTTCACCACCCAGTAGACCATGACAAATGCCCAGTCCGCGCGAAATTGGCTGCTGGACGCCCTTAAAGACGACGCTTCTATAAGCAAACACTTTGTCGCCGTCTCGACAAACGCTGAAAAGGTAACCCAGTTTGGCATTGACGGCGCCAACATGTTTGGTTTTTGGGATTGGGTGGGCGGACGCTACAGCATGGATAGCGCCATTGGCCTCTCTACGATGATAGCCGTTGGGCCGGGCGCTTTTCGTCGTATGTTGAGCGGCTTTCACGCGATGGACGTTCATTTTTCAACAGCGCCTTTTTCAAAGAACATGCCTGTCCTGATGGCGCTGCTGGGTATTTGGTACACGGATTTCTTTGGCGCCGAAACCCATGCCGTGCTGCCGTACAACCAATACTTGCGCCGCTTCCCCGCCTATCTTCAGCAGTTGATGATGGAGAGCAACGGCAAGCGCGTAACCACGGACGGCACGCCCGTTGACGCGCCCACGAGCGCCGTAATATGGGGCGAGCCTGGCACCAACGGCCAGCATAGCTTTTATCAGCTGATTCACCAGGGTACGCGCCTGATTCCGGCCGATTTTATCTGCTTTGCCAAACCCATTAACCCAATCGGGCAGCACCACCAGATGCTCATATCCAACGTGTTCGCCCAGGCCGAAGCCTTGGCCTTCGGCAAAACCGAAGCGGAGGCTCGCGCTGAGGGCGTTCGGGAGTCGCTGGCGCCCCACAAGGTGTTTGAAGGCAACCGCCCCTCCAGCGTCTTGATGGCTGAGCAGTTAACGCCTGAAATCCTGGGCAGCCTGGTAGCCCTGTACGAGCATATAACCTACACCCAGTCTGTAATATGGGGCGTCAACGCCTTTGACCAGTGGGGGGTGGAGCTTGGCAAGGCCCTGGCAAATAAAATTCTGCCCGAGCTGGACGACCAAAACAACGCGCCCTTAAACCACGACAGCAGCACCAATGCGTTAATCAGGCGTTTTAAAACGCTTTCGGTTCAAAACCGCATTTAACAATTTTGAACCGAAAAGTAGCCTTGGCGCATGACCAAGCATTCACAACAAATCACTATGCTATTACGGTAAAATGGAATAAGATAAACTCATTCACTTAAAGCCGGGCATGACAACCATAGGCCCTCTGAACATGGCGTTTATGCTTTGTTCCAGCCCCCATATACCGGCGACGATCTGGCTTAAATCCTCTGGAAAGAGGTCGGGGTTCCAGCTTCTTGTTATTTCGAGAGTGTATGGATTTCCTTCATATGACCACCAGCCAGGGTCGTCAACTATAAAATAGACAATCTGGGTTTTAATGCTCGGGTTTTTGTATGTGAGCCTTGGGGGGCGATGGGGGTGCAGCGAACTCAGGCCGCCTGGCACGGCGCTTCCCCACTTATCACAGATAATCAGGCGGAACCAGGCCCTGTTGGAATGGTGCAGATCGACGGTTAATGATTCACCCGGCGGAACGATAAAACCATAGCCCTTCCAACCCGCCTGTCTTCCCGCGTACTTCTTTGCCGCGTAGTCGGTTATTTCATAGATACCAGACGAGACAGCCGTAACAGGGATAAAGCCCTTTAGTCTAAGGCGTCCGATGTCGTCAAAAATACTGAAATATCGGGTTTCCCAATAACTGTGTGTCGGAAAAACCAAACGCCTGGGCAACGGCCTCGGGTACGCCGGTTTATCAAATTGGCGCTCTCGGAATCGCTCTGCACGCCTTGTTTTGCGTTCCCCACGGTTATTCTGCTTATCAGATTCAGACGTTCTCCCACGATTATCGCGCCTGTTTGACTCAGAGTATCCAGGTTGTCTTGGCTGATTATCCCGTCTGCCGGATTCGGCAGGCCCAAAGGGGCGCGGCGGCGCTGGATTTATGCGGGCCGGGGGCATTTGCGCGAGCGGCGGCGCGGGAAGAGGAGTGGGCGGCGGCGCATGGCCAGGATGCCTCTGCGCCATTATGACAAGACAGCAGGTACAGGCCGCCAATGACCCGGCAATTCTCAAGAGGGTTGTTTGAAGGCTTTTGCTCATGACGAACCTCCAAGTCTCAATGGTACTAGCTTGACAGCCGAAAAGCGAAAAGTCAATGATGTTGGGGCTGATGGTTTGTGGCAGTTCTGAATAGTCCATGCCTTGTTTGAGAGTGTTTGAGAAATCTCGCGCTCAATAGTACAAGCTGCGCTCTGGGTAGTCGCTTTCATTTTTGACTTGAATTTCCAGGTCGGTGATGCGGTTGGGATTGAGCTAACTCAAGGCGAGCGATATTTTTCTTAAAAGCGATTCAGGCGTTACATTTCTGGTAAGCGCCCTCATTGCTTCCAGCGTGTATTTATATCCGTTTTGAGTATCAATTTGTTTGTTTACCAACGCGCCCAGCCTTGCAGACCATTGGGGCAGGCGTCCCGGCAGGCCGCTTTGAATACGGGCGCGCTCGTCAAGGGCTATTAACAGATGTTCAAGCGCCATTGTCACCTGCTGGCTTTGAGCCAATTCACTTGATTTATCTGGCAATAAGCTCTCAGAAACACTATAAAAAGGAACTCCTTCCAGCATTGATATCCAGGCGTCAATTTGGGAGCAGGCCCTCTCGAAGGCCTCCTTTTCCAGGTATTTCAGCGTTCCGTTAGAAACAGCCGCCCAGGCGTCCAATTCGGATTCGTCCCAACCGCGCGCAAAGGCTATTTTGCGTATTTCGGTTGCGCTCAACGGGCCGAAGGCAATTCTCTCGGAGCGGCTCCTGATGGTTGGCAGCACTGATTCCGGTCTGTGCGTCAGCAAAAGGAAAAATGTCCCTGGCGGCGGTTCTTCCAGTGTTTTCAGCAACATGTTCGCGCTGGATTTGCCCAGCCTGTGAGCGTCTTCAATGACGATCCATCTGTGGCAGCCAGGGGGCGCGGCCTGGTGCGCCCACATGATTACCCCCCCTTCAACCAGCTCGTCTCCGCGGATAGCGTCAACTTTTATGATGCCGGCCTTGCCTTCCGGGGCTATCCTCAACATGTTCGGGAATTCCTTTGGCAGGGGGTCTGTCTTAAATATCTTACAGCCCTCGCAGTAGCCGCAGGCCGTCCGCTTGAAACATAGCTCGCGTTGGGCAAGCTCCAGCGCCACGCGGCGTTTTCCGATGGCGTCAGGTCCGGCAAACAGCAGACTCCCATAGAGCTTGTCTGAATTAACCCGCCCCAGGAGCCGTTTGCGAATTTCACCATGACCAACTATTGACTCATCGAACACGCGCTACCTCTACAGAAAACCAGCGGCCCTCAGTTTGGACGCGACAGCGGACCAAACATTTTTGGCGACTTCTTCGATATTTTCATCCGCCCTTATAACGCGCACACGGTCAGGCTCATCGGAGGCGATTTTGAGAAAGCCCTTCCTCACACTTTTGTGAAAATCAAGCCCCTCCTGGTCAAACCGCGTTTCCGCGAAACCGGCCTCCTCGCAATTGCGTACATTCACGCGCTCTAATGTTTTCGCGGGGTCGGCGTCGAGCAGTAGCGTCAGGTCTGGCCGTAACTCTTTTAAGACTATTTGCCTCAGCGCGGTTAATGTTTTTTCCGGGACGCCCTGGGCGCCCTGATAAGCCCTTGTTGAATCCTCAAACCTGTCCAGTAAAACCACGTTCCCAGCGGCAAGAGCCGGCCTGATGATGATTTCAAGATGCTGGGCGCGGTCTGCGTAAAAGAGCAGCAGTTCAGCGTCAGGACGCCATTTTTCACCGGAGGGGTGGGGTTTTAGAAGTAAGGAGCGCAATTCGCCGCCCAGTTGGGTTCCGCCCGGCTCTCTGGAGCAGAGGTATGAGAGCTTGTGTTTGGAAAATTTGTCAGCAAGGATAGCCATCTGGGTTGACTTCCCAGAGCCTTCGATGCCTTCCAGTGTAATCAGGACGCCAGACAAAGTATTCTCCAAAGGCCATTTTAGCTTTGCATGGAGGATGTTCAACTTTTTCAAAAAAACTTTTTGTGTAATGCAATTCAGGTTATTGACGATAAAATTGAAAATGAGCTATTTTAAAGAGGGTCATTTTGCCAAGGAGTGTACATGGGAGTTTTGTTGCAGGCTTTTTACTGGGATTGCCCTGAAAAAGCCGGGCGCGAATTTCAGTGGTGGGAACACGTAACCGCACACATTGATGAGCTGGCCGAAGCCGGTTTCACCGCCATATGGCTGCCTCCGCCTGGCAAGGCCGTTGTGCAGAGATCCATGGGGTATGAACATTTCGATATTTTTGACCTCGGCGACTTTAATCAGAGGGGCGGGGTTCCTACCTGGTTCGGCCCAAAGGAAACGCTTGCGGGGCTGATTAATGAGGCCCACGAAATGAACATGCAGGTGTACGTTGACCTTGCCATCAACTACGCCAATGGCGGGGAGCCGGAACAAAATCTGTTTTCAGGTCAGGAGTGTGAAACACTTTTCAGACCCGCCAGCGGCAAATTCCCAAGGGACTGGCACTGTTTCCACCCGTGCCGCTATGAGTACTGGGAAGGCTCTGTCTGGGATGACGCCTCTGCTTACTGTCATCAAAATCCGTATGTTTTCGGTCAGTTCATGGAATATACGCGGTGGTTGGTTGAGGACATTGGGTTTGACGGCTTTTGTTTTGATTTCTCGGAAGGTTACGGGATTTGGATGGCCAAGGCCATTCTTGGGCAGCAGTACATTCGCAATCACAATTATCTTCGCCCCTTCGGGATGGCCCACACGTGGGGGTCCCCCGTTGATACCGAGTACTGCCTGAGCGACTTCAACAATATGTCCGCCAATCCCATTTCTGTTTTTGACGTTCCTTTGAGGGAGCGTTTGAAGACTCTCTGTGACGTCTATGAGTCTCAACTCGCCGCTCTTTTTGAACCGGGCTCTACAGCCCCGCTGTCACACGACCACCCTTACCAAAGCGTTACCTTTGTTGATAACCACAAATATATAGACGAAATAACCCCGCCGATTTTTAGCGACAAAATGCTGGCTTACGCTTTCATATTGACCCATCCCGGCTATCCGTGCGTTTTTTGGGAAGACTATTTTGAACGAAACATGGGCCTGCCCGGTCAACCGAGCGGCATTCAGGCTCTGGTGAGGTGCCATGAAGAATATGCCCACGGCTTGAAGGTAGTCCGCCATCTCGGACCAGACTTATACATCATGGAGCGACTGGGAGTCGGCTATTTGCATGGCTTGGTATTTGTTCTGAACAACTGCCCCGACAGGTGGCAAGGCGCCTGGGTACAAACTTCAAAGCCTAACGCGCGCTTTATCCCTGTGGCATGGCGAGGCAAGGGCGACATAAACCCGCCGTTTGAAACCTTTACCCACAATGAGGGTCACGGTAACTTCTGGGCGCCCCCCAGGGGTTATGCCGTTTATGTCCAAAAATAATTAAGAGTTGATGCCATATTATTTTCCCAGATGCGCTTTGAGGAAGTCATACATGCGCTGTCTGGCTTTTCTGGCGAAGGTGGTGTCTATCCGGTCCCAGCTATGACCGCCGGGCGCGTCTTTTTCAATGTGGTATTCAAATGTCTTGCCCGCCGCTTTCAGGTGTGTAATCAACTGCTCCACTTCCACTACGTTTACATCGCGGTCATTGGTACTGCTTGTTATCATCAGCGGGATTTTGAGTTTATGCGCGTTCCATATCGGGCTTCGCCTTCGGTATTCATCAACATCGCCGACAGGGGCTTTTCCGATGTGATATTTTGCCGCGAACGCCTCTGTATAACTATGCTCATGGTAGCCGAGCCGTGTGAGCAGGTCAGAAACGGGCACTCCGGCATAAATGCAGGCGAATTTATCAGGGTTGTCAAACCCCGCCATCAGTGAAATCATTCCGCCGTGGCTCCATCCGACGGCGGCGATGCGTTTGGGGTCTATCGGAAGCTCTTCAACGGCCCAATCCCTGCAAGCGACCACGTCATCGTTCTCCAGTCCGCCGTAGTCAACGCTCTCGTACATCGTCTTACTGTAGCCCGTCGAGCCCCTGTATTCCGGAGCAATTACTATATATCCCCTCTCCATCATCTCGCGCACCAAATGGACGTGGTAAGTTCCAAAGTCCCCGTGGACGCCGCCGTGGGTGAGTAAGACCGCCGGGTGTTTTTTGCTTTTGTCTATGCCTTTGGGAACAAAAGTGTAGCAGTAAATCCTGATTGGATGACGGTCATTGCTTATGCCGTACCTTTCCGGCGCTTTGGGATTGGGCTTGCCGGTGAGGATTACTTTGTCAACCTCGGCTGCGTCGGACAAGCGCAAATAAAACTGATTGTCGTCGGCTATCTTCCTGACCTGATCCAGTTGCCACAGAAGCGATTCGACCTGGGATTCGAGTTTCGTAATTCTCGCTTCGACAGACTCCTGGCCAACCAGGGGCATGGCAATGGCTAAACCAGAAATTAACGCAACAGAAAGAAGTTTCGGCATTTTGGCCCCCTGTTGATTGCATGAATGATAATCGGCGCGTTTGAATAACATTACAATCTGTTTTTTCAGCACGAGCTAATTGCAAAACCTCCAGCTTTGCCGGAAACGCGGACGCCAGATCCGCATTTTTCAAGAATTGCGCACTGGCGTGCGATATTTCCAGGAGGTTTTGCAATTACCTCAGCACGTTTAGTATAATGGTAACTCTCATCTTTCACAGGAGGTCTCAAAATGCGCGCTCTCGCACTATCCTTACTCTCAACGGCTCTGACGCTGACGGCTCAGGAAGCCCCTGCTCCCAAATCCATCAAACTGCCAGCCCCCGCAGAAGACTCATTCCCGCTCAGCAAGGCGCTGAAAGAGCGCAGGAGCGAACGCACCTTTTCAGGCCCGGCGTTGAGCCTAAATGATCTGTCCAGATTGTTCTGGGCGGCCCAGGGCGAAAACCGCCCCGACAGGCGCACCGTTCCCAGCGCAAGGGCTAAATATCCACTGGAGCTTTACGTGGTGGTGGCTAAAAGCGACGCGCTCGCTGACGGCGTGTACAAATATTCGCCAAAGGATCACAGCATTTTGAAAGTAAAGGACGGCAACCCGGAAACCATTTTCAAAGACACGCAGACGTGGATTCCAAAGTCTCCGGCCGTATTTATTTTTTCGGGCGTTTCCTCCCGACTGGGTGGCGGCGACGCTGGAGAACTCTACACATTTTGGGAATCAGGCGCAGCCTCCCAGGCCCTT
>JAISSN010000010.1 GCA_031273105.1 Holophagales bacterium
CCAGCTGGCGTGGTTGCCTGGGGTGGCAACGCACGCCGCCGTTGATGAATCAGTCAGTCTGGTTTTGCAGGAAAAAATCGGCTTTCCGCCGCACGGCGGTCTGGTAAACGCCATACTCAGGTCGGCGTCAGGGAACAGGGACGCGCTGGCCTCTGAACTTGATTCGACGCCGGATGAAGCGAATCGCCCCCCATTTGCCGAACTGCTGCTGAAAGCCGCTCTGCAAGACGATCTGTCGTCTGAAAACGTCAGGGTTCTTTGGGGTAAACTCCAGCGGCCGCCGTTGCCGGCCTTTGTCGTATTGAGCGGCGAGCCGCCCGGCGGCCTTGTTCCCGACGCCCAATTTCCCGACGCCAGGCGGCTTATCCCCGGGACGCCCTTCCCCACCGACTGGCTGCGATCCGGAGCCGGTATGGTTCAGGACATAAGCTCTCAGGCTCTGATGAAGTTCAGATGGCCCTTTGAAAAAACACCCATGCGCATTTTGGACGTTTGCGCCGCCCCTGGCGGCAAGACGACCATGCTTGCTAAGATGTGGCCCCTGGCCAATATTTTCGCCATTGAACAAAACCCCCGCCGGGCAGAAAGACTGCGGGAAAACCTGGCCGCCAGAAGCGTGCGCGCCCAAATTGAGGTGGTTGAATCCGTCGCCTGGATGCGCAGCGGCGGACGCCCCTTTGACCTCATACTTGTAGATGCGCCCTGTTCCGCCTCTGGCACTATCCGAAAGCATCCCGAACTGGTTTGGATATACAAGCGCCAGGAGATCGAACGATTAGTCCGCGTACAGGAGAATCTGATAGACGCCGCCGTTTCCAGGCTGTCCCCGGGCGGGCTGTTAATTTATTCAGCGTGTAGCTGGTTCCCTGAAGAAGGCCTGAACCACCTCTCCCGCCTGGAATCTTTCAACCCAAAAATAAAGCCGGCCCTAATCTGGCCTGACGCCGACGGCGCGGCCCTGACGCACATTTTCCGCCCAGATCCCCTGACCTGGGACGGCGAGGGCTTTCAGGGGTTTGCTGTTACTACGGCCTCGGTATAGACGTCATCAGGGACTTTATCACCTGGTCTGCGTCAATAGAGTCGGCTTCGGCCTCAAATGTCAGCAAGAGGCGGTGGCGCAGAACGTCAGGGGCCAGGGAAACAACGTCGTCGGGCAGTACATAGTTTCTGCCAGACAGATGCGCCAGTGCCTTTGACGCCGCCTGGAGAGCCAGCGCCGCCCGGGGGCTTGCGCCGCAGCGCAAAAATTCCTTTCCCTTCCACGGCCTGCCCGATACCTGGCCTGGCCCAACGCGGGTTTCCTGCACGATTTTCACTATATACGCTCTGATAGCCTCGTCAATCCTGACATTATGGGCGTTTTGAGCAGCCATAGCTATCTGCCCCGCGTCCATAACCGCGTTAACAGGTTCTTCCCCGGCGTCATCCCGCCTGAGGATCTCAATTTCTTCCTGGCCTGACGGATAGCCCACCTTCAGCTTGAATAAAAAGCGATCCATCTGGGCCTCAGGCAGGGGAAATGTGCCTTCCTGCTCAATGGGGTTTTGCGTCGCCAACACAAGAAACGGCTCGGGCAGCGCAAAGCTGTCGTCGCCAATGGTCACCTGGCGCTCTTCCATGGCCTCAAGCAGAGCGGATTGAACCTTGCTCGGCGCGCGGTTTATCTCGTCGGCCAACAGCAGATTGGCGAATACAGGTCCTTTGCGCGGAGTAAATGTCAGATTTTTTGGGTCGTAAATCAACGTACCCGTAACGTCAGAGGGCAACAGGTCGGGCGTGAACTGTATCCTGCGAAAAACCAGGCGCGTAGCCTGTGCCAGGGTTTTAACCGCGCGGGTCTTGGCCAGGCCGGGCAGACCCTCCAACAGCGCGTGGCCCCGGCAGAGCAGGGCTATCATCAGGCGGTTGAGCAGGTGGCTCTGTCCCACGATTACCTTGCGGCACTCGCCAATCACGTTGTCCATCTCTCCAAATTCAATCATTTTTTGCCTCAGCCTCTATCCCAAAAACTCCCTCCCACCTGGCTATCGCCACGCTTGCAAGGCCGTTGCCTATGACGTTTATCGTTGTGCGGGCCATGTCCATAATTTTATCCACAGCCAGAAGCATCGCTATTCCGGCTTCGCCCGGAAGTCCAAACCCGCCGCAGGCGGCGGCGATGATTATCAGCGTACCCCTGGGTACTGCGGCCACGCCCTTGGAAGTAAGCATAAGGGTGAACACCAGCATCAACTGAGCGCCAATTCCCATGGCGGGAAAGGCTTCGGGATTTGCCGCGCTGGCGGCCTGGGAGATGGCGATAGAAGCCAGGATAAGATAAAGCGTGCTGCCGGCTAGATTAAAGCTGTATCCCGTGGGGATTACAAACCCTGCCATGCTGTGGGGTACGCCAAACCTGACGCTTTCTTCCAGCAGCTTAGGGAGCGCGGCCTCGCTGGAGGCCGTGGAGAAGGCCGTGAGGGCAGGCTCCCGAATAGCCCTGATAAAGCCCCATATCCGCACGCCCGCAATCCAGGCCACCGGGATGAAAACAAGGATGAACAACATGGTCAAAGCTAAATAAAGGCTCCCCACCAACAGCGAATACTGCTTGAGCAACTGAAAAACCGCAGGCCAGCCTTTCATAAAGACGCCGCCCACGGTATGCCCCGCCGCCATGGCGCTAACGTTGTAGGCCATCGCGCCAAAAACGCCCAGGGGCGTGAGCAGCATGACCATGTCCGTGTACTTGAACATCGTCTGGGCGACGCCGTCAAAAAAGGCCAGTACGGGCCGACCCCTGTCGCCAACCCTGGTGAGGGCTATGCCAAACAGCGCGGCAAAAATAACGACAGGCAGTATGTCAGCCTTTGCGGCGTGTTCCACCACGTTGCTCGGAAACATCTGAAACACGATGTCCCACCCGGTCTGGGGCATGGCCGACGCAACGGAGCTATGGGCTGACAAGTCGAGGGGCAGGTTTGCGCCGGGCTTCAGCCAGTTGGCCGCGCCCAGGCCGAGTAAGAGGGCTATCGTGGTGACAATCTGGAAATAAATTAAAGCCTTTACGCCCATGCGCCCCACGGCCTTTACGTCTCCTGTCTGGGCTATGCCGATGACGATGGTTGAAACTATCAATGGGACAATCAGTCCCTTGATCAACGCGATGAAAGACCTGGACAGAAAGCGGAACAGCTCATAAACTTGTGGGAACTCGTCCTTTGGGAAAAAGCCGCCCAGGACGACGCCCATAATCAGCCCCGCAAAAATCCAAAGTGTGCTGGATCGCCAGAGAGGTTTTTTCATAAGCTACCGTCACTAAATAATAATTACTATAACCGAGAGAATGCTGACTACTTTTTAGTCATTTTGCCTGTATTGTTATTTTGACAACATCCCGCAGTAGCTTCCATGTGTCTCTAACTATCTTAAAAAACAACGGTTTACATAATATTTTGTCTTTATTGAAATTCTATTCTCACAAGGGATCATAAGAGTGGAGCAAAGAAAAATGACGGGCCAAGTTAAATCGCCAACCATCGCCAAAAGCCAGACGGGCTTCTCATTGATGGAATTGTTGGTAATCCTCGCCATCGTGGCCATTTTAGCCATTGGCGGCACGGTTATGATGGGCAGTCGGCAGTCTGGCGCCGTTCGCTCTTTGCTGGACGACTTAGAAGGCTCCATAGCCAACGCCCATCAGGCCGCTATAGCAAGCAGCCGCGACACGGCCCTGGCCTGCTGGGGCGCTTGGGACAAAGACAACCCCCTGCGCATTGCTTACGGGGACGCCAGAATACTGCAAAGCGCGGGCGGCCCGGCAAATTTTATGAAAATCGCGAATGAAATACTGGCGGGGAACCCGCCCACGCCTGCCAAACCGATTCTGCCGGTGACAGAGGTCTCTGTCACAGACCAGCAGACGGTTGCCGTCGCGTTTCAATATTCGCCAAACGATTCAATCCAGAGAAGGGCCGCCATAGTGGTGGAGGGCAGCGACAACTGGGATAGGGCAAAGGGCAAAAGCGACGATATAGAGGGCGTCCCCCCGTTTACCACGGATTTTATCAATGTTTTGAAAGACGATAACAATTTTTGCAAGGGCCAAAGCAACGATGTTTCCCAGGTGAGCATAAACGGCTACACCAAACGATTTACCAGGACGGTTTTTATAAAGATTGTCACCATAAATTCCTCTGGAGGCGCGTCCCCAAACGCTCCGATGGGGCTTATCGTGCTGATGGAAAACAGCGCGTCTGTCTTCAGGTTTTACAACCCCGGCACAGAGAACGGAGATGGTAAATGGCGGAGAATATGAAGAGCGGTTTAGCAAAGCGGCATCGGGGGGTAGCCTCAGCAATCAAAGGCCCATACTCGTATAGGCGGCGACTAGCGCGCGTTGGCCGCCAAAGCGGTTTCAGCCTCATTGAAATGCTGGTGGCGGCCACCATACTGGCCATTGGCATTTTGGGGCTGACGATGCTTCAGGCGATGTCGCTGAGAGCTTCCAGGGGAAGCGCCACCATGGCGACGGCGGCGCTGGTGGCCGAGCAGATAATGGATCGCGCTGAACTGGAGGGCCGCCTCAGTTGGCTCAACATCACGGACGCCAACAGGGTTGCGCCAAACAGAGACATTGATTTGCAGAACTTTAACCTGAAGTACATAAACATCAAAAACGGCGAAAAGCTGGAAGAAAGCTTTAACCTGAAAGGCGGCCTGGTTGTGCCGGATGATCCCGACCCCGCTTTAAGCCTTCCCTTTTTCAGGGTCTCTACAAGGCGCGTGGCCGTTCCCACGGCCGGACTGGTCGGTTCGGTAGGACAAATGTCAGACTTAAGCGTGCGGATTGAATTTAGCGACAGTGTTGAAAACAATCAGGTAAATACGCGCACATTCAACCTGACGCGGAGAATCATACATGGTTAAGCCTTTATTATTTAGTAAAACAAACCCAAAGGGCTTTTCCCTTGTAGAGCTTATGGTGGCGTTGCTGTTCACGTTGCTCCTGATGATGGGCCTGGCCTCTGTGTTTAAGGCAAGTCTGTCGTCTTTTTATACGTCCGGCGAAAATCTGTCCAATACCAGAAGAAACAGGATGTCAATAGACCTGTTAAGCGACGACATCAACCTGGCTTGCATGTACCTTGCGGATATGGCCCTGCCCCCCCAAACCCTCGTTACGTTGCCGCCGTTTTATATAATCCCCAACGCGCCCATTGCCAGCGCAGGGGCCAGCGACCCCCAAACCGCCGATGAATTGTATTTTTATATGGATGAACCCCTGCCCTTTGAGGGGACGCTCCAGGGCGCTTCATCCCAGCAGACAGCCGCCGACCTGGTGGTCTCCGGCCTTGACATAAGCACTAACTCCAGCACGTACGTCGTAAACTGTTCTAGCAGTGAATACGCGAAACAAGTACATGACGGGCAGGTGGCGATCTTAAAAGATTTTTGGGAGGCGGTGTATATCATCAATTCCGCCACCAGCGGCCCAACGGTTACTTTTAACGCCGGGGCTTCTCCTACTGCCGGAATAACCGGGATGGGCGCGTCGGGTATGCCAACCAGGGCAAATCATATCGCTGGCTCCGGGGTCATATTTGTCAGGCCCGCCCAAATGATCCGCTATAGGGTGGAGATGTTGACCCTTGACCCCGACCCCGAAAAACCCAACGGAATCCCCTGTCTTGTGCGGGACCAGGGAGTTTATTCCTGGAATGGCTCCGGCTTTTCTCCCACCGCAGGGTCGCGGCAGATTATCACGGAAAACGTTTCGGGCTTTAAGGTCTATTTGAGCGTCAACGGCGGCCTGGGCTGGGCCGGCCTGGGCTTTGCGGGAACCGGCTTTGATGATGGGTGGAACGCCGCCACTGGCATACGAGGCCAAATTGACAGCCAGCTGCAAACGTCCGGACGGCCGGGACACTATACAACCAGAGGCAACGAACACTGGTTCCGCGATATACCAACCCAGGTGAGGGTTGACCTTTCCACGAGAACCGCCACGAAGCGGGCCGAATTTTCTGAAACCAAACAGGAACTCGCCCACCGTGAATTAACCCAGAGTTTAGTATTCGTGCCAAGGCACTTTGGCCTGCCTATGCGCTGACGGGGTGATTGTATGTTTAATCTGATCAAATCAAACCAAAAAAATACCCAGGAGGGCGGCATCACCATCATGGTGACGCTCTCTCTGTTGGTGTTGTTGACAGTTGCCGCGCTGAGCATGTCGAAAAACTCCTTTAAGGAAATCCGCACGTCGGGTTTTATGCGGCAGGGGGCTATGGCAAAAAATGTGGCCGATTCGGGACTTCAATGGTCTGTTTACTGGATAGACACGGCTGCTTCAAGCGACAGCGCCGCCTCTGACCTTATTTCTGTCAAAAATCTGCTCGCCAGGGATAATATGCGGTCAGGGAGGATATGGGGCTTGAAAGCCTCTGAATACAAGCCAGGCGGCTCACCGGACGTTAAAATATCCCCTCCTTCGGCCAACCCTGACTTTAACGCCAACCTTGAGCCTGATTATGAACAGGGTTTTACGATAGGTTTGACGCGCATGGGCAAGCTGCCTGTCACGGGTATCAGCCAGGGCGCCGGGGCAGGGGCCTTCACGCCCGCCGCAGGCGGCCAGATGATGCAGGCCCCCGACCTCTGGGCCATACGCTCGGAAGCCCAGATTAAGCCTGTATCCGCTAATATCACGTTCACGCACACCAAAGAAGCGTGGGTCTCCACGCCCGTCAGATAGGAGAAAATATGTCCAAACGCAACTCTCCCCTCGTTTATTTGTTTTTGACTCTTTCACTATTGTGCGCCAGCACACTTCACGCCCAGCTGGACCCAAGGCTGTGGGGCGGGACGGATTTTTTAGACCTCTACCAAAAGACGCAAACACTGAGGCCAAAGCCCGAAATAGTAACAATATTTGACTTTTCAGGGTCAATGGACTGGCTGATGTTCCATCCTATGTATCAAAATTTCGACACAACCGATGACCAAAACCGCACTCTCGCTATGAAGATTGAAATGAATGCCAGCGGCGCAATCAGCAACGTAACGATATCCAGCATCAATATCAGCTTATCTGGGCAAAATAACACGCAGCTTACGCTGGAATTCAAGAATCTGGTAAAACCCGATGGTGAAATAGTCAAGGCGTCGGACGCCGAAAGCTGCCAGGGGGTGACGAGCAAAAACGGCACTGTGATAGTCAAGCCCTCGCGTTCCGGTATGTACACAGGCACTAACATACTTGACAGGGACATCAGGCACTGGCTGATGGCTGCCAGTCACATGAGGTTTGAGTGCACCGCCGCCCAAAGCGCCGTGAGCGGCGCGAAGGGCAGAACTATAGACATTCCCATGCCCTGGAAAATCATGGATATGAGATCCAGGGGCAACCCCTTGTCGTCCATGACCGTAAAGGACGAACTGATAAAAACCGATATTGACGACAGCGGCAACGTTAAAACGACCGTTTATGGCAGCGGGCTGGACATTGAATTTGACTCTTGCTACAGAGTGCCCATGACCAGTGTAAGTGCTGCGAGTTACAATTATAATTTCGGCATTTGGCCGGTCCTTAGTACTAAACGCTCCGTTACTTTACAGGGACAGGGTACGGTCAATCTGCACTATATCCACTACATCCACTGGTTGTTCAACGGTAAATACCAGAACACTAAATCAACAGTGGATTCAAACGCGACAAATGAGAATTATCCAACAAACGGCACATACTACACAACGGATTCATCCCTTGCCGGTAAATTTATTATCTTTGACGCCATGGCCCCCAACGGCTCGCCACTCCTCGCCGCAGGTCAGGAAACGGCCGATTGGGGCAAGGGCTTCAGGGGGCAGATTCACAACCCCAGCACGCACAAAAAAATAAAGATGCCCAAATACGACCTTGAATTTAAGTACATAGAGACGGTTGAAGACTACGCGTACAAAAACCATATTCCAGGCTTTACGCGCGTCCAGGCCGTCAAGTACGCCGCCATTCAAACCTGGATTAAAAACCAGGCCGATGTATATTGGGCCTTCCGCTTCCTGGACCCCGCCGTCGAGGCCAGCAACAACCCCACGACCATTAACAACAACAGCAAGCAAAATCTTCCCACCACCGATCCTCTGATTACAGAGACATTAGGCCACACCTCCGCCTGGGTGGTTTTAAACAACACCCCCGCCCAGGGCATAAAAAGCGCAAGCGGCAACTCCGTCAAGGGTATGGAGCGCATGGCCGCCACTTTCGCAAGAGGCGGCACGCCATTAACTTACGCTATATCGCGCACTCTGGCCCAGTACAGCGACCCAAACAACGTATTTAACGACGTCTATGGGCCGGAGGGCGTACTGCAGTGTTCCAACGCCTTCATCATACTTTTCACGGACGGCGTTGACAACGGCGGAACCATCAGCGGTGAGACGCCCTATGTTACAAACGTAAACCTGGGGGCTAACGCTACGTACGACATAATCCAGGGCAACAGGACCATAATTGCCAACAGAACAAGGGTTGACAGGTCCTCGACCTACTGGAACTCCTTTACATACGCGGCTATGGGCGCGCACCTGGCCAACCCCGCGTACGGCGCGCAAAACGTTGCCTGGCTGGAGGCTCTTGACCACGGCAGGCCCGGCGCAGCCCAGAAGTCGGGCGCGCCCAGCTCTTTCATGCCCTACGCCGTAAAGGCCCGAAAGGGCGAAACCTACAGCAAGCCCCAAAGAATAACCACCATGACGGTGGGCGTGAGCCTGGGCGGCAAATATACACAGGCCGGCCCCAAGCGAAGCTGGTTTTTGGCCGCAGTCCTGGGCGACCCCAACGTCACGCCCCTCAGTGGGCGCGTAGGCGCTTTCCGCTCCTTTTCGCCTCCCACATTCAACCCTGACGGCTCTGTGTATCAATACAACGACTGGCTGGAAGACCCTGCCAACCCCGCCGGCTGGCCGGCCATAGGCAAGCGCAGGGAAGGCGCGGCTTACTTTTTTGACGCCTCAGACCCCGACTCGCTAACGTCTGCTATAGAAACGGCCTTTCACGCGGCTATTTCCTCGGCCACCAACAACGCCACGTCAAGCCCCAATTTGCCCTTCATCGGCGCCAGCCTTGGGGCGCAGGTCTATATGGGCAGCTTTAATACGCCTGAGGGCGGCGGCGTTATATGGAGCGGCGACTTGCGCATGTTTGGCACAAGGGAAGAAAACGGCGTCGTCATAATGACCAATAGCAAAGGCGACAAAGCGGACGCGCTGGATTCTGAAAACGCCATCTGGTCGTCCTCCAACGCCCTGAGAGAAAAACCGTGGCGTCAACGCAGGCTTTATACACGCCTGCCCGGCTCGGCCCACGACGCCCCCCTTAAAGTCTTCACCGACGTTGGCGATGATTTCACAAACGCCGCCACGGGTTTAGCCAGCTTTATTGACACCGGTTTTGACGACAGAGATTCACACCTGTCGTCCGTAGCCGGAATCGTCAGATTCGCCGCCGGCGGCGATACCGTCAGGGGGCCTTTTGACAGCGGTGGTCGCCCAACGGCCAACAGAAACACCATAATGGGCGACATTATCAATTCGGCGCCCGCAGCCATTGAATATGCCTGGGGCAGAGTACAGGGCAATCTGGGCAATTACCCGCGCCTGTCCGGGGTTAACGGGGACAGGTTCCGCCTAATACTCGTTGGTACCAACCAGGGCTGGCTCCACGCCTTCGGCGAGGTGACAAAGGTCTCCAGGGTAACAGATTCCATGGGCATAGAAAGAGAAATAGTGACGGGCAATGTTGAGGAGCTGTGGAGCTTTATGCCAACGGACTTCTTAAAGGAACTCAATTACATAACCCATCCCGCCAACATCCACCGCTTCATGGTTGACGGCTCTCCCGCTATTTACCATTTAGACCTTCCGGCCAGCTCGGGCGGCATCGGCGACGGCATCGTTGACGCCAATGAACGCGCCATTGTCGTCTTTGGCCTCGGCAAGGGGGGGCGCAGTTACTACGCGCTGAATATTCAAGACCCCTTCAACCCCAAAATGCAGTGGACCGTTGTACCTGATGAAGCAAACGCGTTCCCCGCCGCGCGCATTGAACCAGGCAGCGACGCCAACGTTAACGAAGTGCGCAATATTCTCGCCAGGTGGGGGTTTTCATCGGCCACGCCGGCCTTTGGCAGGATTGTCTATACTGGCGCCGCAAAGCAAATAAAGGATGCCGTCTTTCTCAGCGGCGGCTTCAGCGTACCGGAGATTGACGCAAAATTCCCCGATACCAGGGGAAACCCAACCCCCCTGGGGCGCTCCGTCATGGCGCTGGACGTCTGGACGGGCAATGTACTGGCCGCCGTTGATTTGGCGGAGGAATTCGGTTCGTCCGTGGGGCCTGTGGGCGCAGGCGTGATTCCCTTTGAGTTTATCGTCAACTCGGGCGCCGCCCAGAGGGCTTACTTCACCGACTACAACGGCGGGCTTTGGGTCTGGGGGGCCAATGAAACTATAACCGACTCCAGGAGCATATATCAGTACTTCCGCGAAGACACGTCTGAAATCAAGAAGTGGGGATTGCGCAAGATATATCAGGATACAAGCGCCACCGGCAATCGCCGCTATACAACGTCTCCCGCGCCCTTCCGGGTGGGGGCCTTCCCCGGCAATTCCAGGAGCGGCGCCATCAAACCGGCGGCTGCCGCCATAGCGATGGTCAGCGGCGACCGCAATAATCCGCTGGACTATCGCTACAGCTCCGCTTCAAATCCATCTCCTGCCAATCACAGGCTGACGGTCGTATTTGACCGCCAGGACAGCAAGGCCTGGGAAAACGCCAATGGCGTGCAAAACGGCGTTATCACCGACCTCGCCCTTGCTAATTTCTCCACCAACAACGTCAACAGTACTCCTGCAAATTTCTGCACGGACAATGTTTTCAGGCTTGTGACGCCAGGCTGCGACGATTACTATCTGGCGCCGAAAACAGGGGATCCGAAATTCGGCTACTACATCAATTTCGGCCCTATAAGCGGCGGATTTATTCCCAAAGGCATCAACCCGCCCACAGTCGTATCCGGCAGTCTGTTCTATACAGTTTTTGCGCCTGAATCCGCCGACCCCTGCGCCGGCGGGCTTGGCAAGTCAACCAGTTGGGTAATTGCCGATGCAATAAACCCGTTGCGGGAAGATAACAGAAGAGATACAGGCGACGTGGCGCTCTATAGCCACATAATAAATGATTGGGGCGGCGTTGCTTCTAACTTTATACAACTCGGCACGCGCGGCGTAATTCAGGGCGGCGTACCCGCAGGCGGCGCGGACGGCGCCGCCTTAGAAATACGCACAACCGCCGCCGACCCCTCCCAGGGCTACCCCAAACCCAGAGTCTGGAGAGTTATCAGACAGTGAATTCCCGCTTGTTATTAGCCATTGACGTTGGTAACACAAACATCGTTTTCGGGCTTTTTGACCTGGAACAGGGGGAAAAGGCCCCGTTGTCGCACAGTTGGCGCATCGCCACGACCCGCGAGCGCACGGCTGACGAGTATGGGCTTATATTCCATGACCTGCTCAGACACCGCGGAGTGGAGCTGCCCCTGGTCTCTGAAATGGTCATATCAAGCGTCGTCCCCCCAATTCATCCGGTACTGGAAACCTGCTGCCAGCGATACTTTGACGTTGAGCCGCTCTGGATCGGGCCTGGCGTAAAAACAGGGCTTAGGGTATCGGTTGATAATCCAAACGAATTGGGGGCCGACCGCATAGTCAACTGCGTCGGCGCGATAGAAGGGTACGGCGTTCCTGTAATAGTGGTTGACTTAGGTACGGCTACGACCTTTGACGTGGTCAACGAACATAAAGAGTATATTGGCGGTATCATTCTGCCCGGAGTCAAGATTGCGGCGGAAGCCCTGTTTCAGCGGGCGTCCCGCCTGCCGAGGGTCGAGATAGCCAGGCCTGAAAAACTCGTGGGGCGCAACACGGTTCAAGCCATGCAGTCCGGCCTGTACTACGGTTGCATTGACCAAATTGACGGAATACTTGAACGCCTCGGCCGGCAGTTTCCAGGGGCCTCCATAGTGGCGACGGGCGGGCTTGCGAAGACCATCAGCAAGGAGAGCAAATTTGTCAAACACGTTGACCCGGACTTGACCCTCAACGGCCTGCGCCTGATTTGGCATAAAAATATGACGCCTGCATAACATGCTCCCCCTGATTCGTCTTGGCGTCATAGACAGTACGCAATCATTTTTGGCGCGGCGCCCTGAACTTGGGTTCTGCGGCGTCATGGCCGACGCCCAGACTGCTGGCAGAGGCAGGGGAAACAACACCTGGGAGAGCGGACATGGCGCCGGCCTGTGGCTGTCCGCTTGCTTGCCCCTGCAAGTAATTTCAAGGGGGACAATACTGCAAGCCGCCATGACGGCTGTGGTGGACGTTCTGGCGCCATGCGGCATACCCTTTGGCCTCAAGTGGCCCAATGACTTGGTTGCGTACAGGCAAAGCGATGAAAAGGAACCTGAGCCATCAGGCATTAACACTCAACGCGGACAAATTCAACATCTGGTTAAAATTGGCGGCGTCATTGGCGAACAAAAAAAAGACCGCGTAATACTGGGCCTGGGTCTCAACGTATTCAGCGCCCCTGAGATGCCGGAGCGGGCAATCCCTCCGTCGTCTCTCTGCGCGCTGGGCGCCAAAAACATACCCGGGTTGCTAGATCTGGCCCAGCGCATATTATCCGTCTGGGAAAACCTTGAGACGTATCAGGCGCAACGCCAGATCGCCTTTCGCTGGCCTGATCCTGGAGACGAAATACGATGGGGAGAAGGCAGCGGCGTCTGCCAGGGATGGGCAACCGACGGACGCCTGGCTGTACTCACCAAATCTGGCTTGGTACACCTTGCATCAGGGGATGTCAGCGGGGTTATTGCTGGCGCCTGTTGACACTATTTAGACGAGGGGGCTGGGACACAAAGCCCTGTTCTTTAATCATCGGTATTTTACAAAACAAAACAACTGGCAAAACTGAAAGTTTTATCACTTTCGGTTTTTCTGGCTATAATTTACTGGGAGATTACGTTGTTGCTAAGTGTTTCAACTCAGCGGCACGCTACCTAAACCCACTCAAAACCAAGCAAGAACGCCCATGAACACTGAGCAGCAAATCAAGTCAGCGCCCTTCCCGTCCAGTTTCTGGTCGGCCAACACCATTGAGCTTTTTGAAAGGGCGGCCTACTACGCCATGGCCAGCTTTGTGGTCATATACTTGGGACAGCTTGGCTTTGGCGACTACTGGCCCAGTTTTATTAACTCTTCTGTTCTGTGGGGGCTGGTCTATTTCCTGCCGATCCTGTCTGGCGCCATCGCCGACCAGATTGGCTTCAAGCGCGCTCTGTTACTCGCTTTCATCCTTGTGTCAGCGGGGTACTTCGCTATGGGTTATCCGGTTTGGCTCGGCGGCGCAAAGTTAATGGATGTGCCGGGACACGAAGTCACGGCGACGCTTTCGTCAGTGGTACCCGTTTGCCTGGGCGTATTGTTCATAGGCATTGGCGGCAGTTTTGTCAAACCGTGCATTGCGGGAACTGTGCAAAAAACCGCCGGAATGAGAAGGGCGCTGGGCTTTGCCATTTTTTACATGGTCATCAATATCGGCAGCCTGGTTGGCCGTTTCGTCAGCTACAAAGTCAGGCATACTCCCGGTTTTGATTTAAGCTCGATATTCCTGGTGAGCATGATTGCCGCGGTCGCCGCGTTTTTCCTGGTGGCGTTTTTATACAAAGACCCCGATGTTGAAATGGGCGTCACTGAAAAGAAGCCCTCAATGTCTGTGAGCGAAATCCTGCTGGGTATCCCAAGAGTTCTCACAAATCTCAGATTCGCGATATTTTTAATTATTACAAGCGGGTTTTATTTCATTTACAACCAGGTATATAATTTGTTGCCGCTCTATACAAAAAAGACCGTCGAGTTAAACCCAGCGATGGATATCTATACCGCCGCAAACCCATTTGTCATCGTCACCTGCCAGTTGCTAATCACGAGAATATTTGGAAAACTTCCGCCCGTTAAAAGCATATTCATCGGCATGATAATAATCGGCGCTTCCATGTTAATCAATATTTTTCCGCTATATATGGCCGGGGGCGTAAGGCAAATTACAGCTAACCTTATCCCGTTAGGCAGCATGTTCGTCATCCTGACCGTCGCTATAATTGCCTTTGGCGAACTGTTCAAGAGCGCCAAGTTGTATGAATATATCGCCTCTTTCGCTCCTAAAGGCCAGGAAGGGCTTTTTCAGGGGTATTCAAATTTACCTATGGCCATTGGCAGTATAATCGGCGGCCCGGTCGGCGCCTGGATATTCAACGAAGTCATGTGCAAAAACGCCGAAGAACTTCCCAATAAACTCCTTCAGCTAGACCCAAAACAAGCAACCATCGGCTGGGTAATACTGGCGTCCTGCGGTTTTGCCAGCGCCCTCAGCATGTTTTTATACAATAAGTGGATAACTGCTAGTGTAAGGAGCAATTAATTATGGAATACGACACTCAGTACCATCTTAAGAAGCTGAAGACGCAACAGCGCCGGCAAACGACGCTGACAATAGCAATTGTCGTTGTCACAGCGGCGATAATAGGCGCGCTCGCGGCGCGGGTGACAGACGGCTCTGGAAAATTTTCCCCCGAATACGATGTGTATGTGGCTGGGCATATAAAAAACGAAAAGGATATAAGCGTTGCCGTGCTTTGGAAAAACGGAGCGCCCACCAGCCTCAGCGGCGGAACTTCTACGGCAAAGGCAAATTCCGTTTTTGTTTCGGGAAATGACGTGTATGTGGCGGGGTACGAAGAGATCGAAGGAACAAATTTTCCCACGCTTTGGAAAAACGGCGCGGCCCATCGCCTCGGCCAGGGAAGTAAATTTGATTTTGCCAATTATGTTTTTGTGTCCGGCGAAGACGTCTATGTGGCAGGTATTGATAAAGGCGTCGCCGCGTTTTGGAAAAACGGCGAGTCCCAGCGCCTCAGCGACCTGGTGTCCGAAGCCTGCTCTATACACGTGTCAGGCAACGACGTCTATGTGGCCGGGTATGAAGAGTCCGCTCAGGGCATAACCGTCGCCGTGCTATGGAAAAATGGCGAACTTCAGCGCCTTAGCGCTGGAAGCAAGTACGACAGCGCGTATTCAGTTTTTGCGTCGGGCAGCAACGTGTATGTGGCGGGAAAAGAGGTCAGCTCAAACGCATCCATTGCCACGCTTTGGAAAAATGGCGTCGGGACGCATCTTGCCGGCGCCGGCGTTACGTCTAACGCTTATTCCGTTTATCTGTCCGGTAAAGACGTATATGTGGCGGGTACGGATAAAGGCGTCGCCGCGCTCTGGAAAAACGGAGCCTCCAGCTCTGTTTCCAAAGCAAGTTCATGGGCTTATTCCGTTTATGTAATGGGCAATGACGTCTATGTCGCCGGAATGGAAAGAAACGCGGCCAAGCTGTGGAGAAACGGCGCCTCCCTGCGCCTTGGCGACGAAAGCGCAAAATCCGAAGCCAAATCCGTTTTTGTAGTGAGAGCTAAATCACTTTGAAAAACAGAACTGCTCAAGGAGTAACGCCATGCGACCGGTAAAAATCATACTTGGCGTAATCGGCGCCGATTGCCACGCCGTGGGAAACCAGATACTGGAAAAAGTATTCACCATGAACGGCATTGAAGTTATCAACCTCGGCGTCATGGTCTCCCAGGATGAATTTATTGACGCGGCTATTGAAACTAAGGCCGACGCTATCTGCGTATCTTCCCTCTACGGTCAGGGCGAGCTGGACTGCGAGGGTCTGCGCGGACGCTCTATAGAGCGCGGCTTGGACAATATCATTTTGTACGTTGGCGGCAACCTGGTCATCGGCAAAAAGGCGTTTTCTGAGACTGAGGCGAGGTTCAAACAAATGGGCTTCGACCGCGTATTCGCCCCGGACGCGGACCTCAACCAGGTATCCCAGTTGCTAAAAGAAGACGCGGCGGCCAGAGGTTAGGGATTAGGGGTGTGGAGCAGGATACTTCTTTAATCAAAAAATCTTCTGCTCCAAAAGGCAAACGGCTTCTATCAATAGACATTGGCTCGACCTATACCAAGGGGGCCGTGTTCAGGCTGTCCGGCGAGAGCCTTGAGTTTCTGAACAGGGCCGTTTGCCCGACGACGGTCGCCCATCTTAAAAACGGCTTTGACGCTGTGCGCTATAGACTGGACCCGAATAAAACCGCCGACCGCGTGTACTTTAGCTCATCGGCCAAGGGCGGTCTGGCTATATCGGCCATCGGCCTCGTGCCAGACCTCACGTTGAAGGCGGCAAGGTCAGCGGCGCTTTCCGCCGGCGGAAAAGTTGTGTCCGTACATGCCTATAAACTAACAATTACCCATCTGGAAGAATTGACGGCTCAAAAGCCTGACATACTGCTGCTGGCGGGAGGCACGGACGGCGGAAATGAGAGCTATGTGCGCCACAACGCTGAAATCCTATGCCGTCTTCCGTCTTTAACGCCTGATTTGCCGCTGCCCGCTGTCGTCTATGCTGGCAATTCCGTTTTGAAGGATGAAATTTGCGCCATGCTTGGGGGAGCGTGCTTTGATGTCTATCCGGCGCAAAACATATTGCCCCAGATAGACCAGATGACGCCAGATGGGGCGCGTGAAAAAATACGCGACGTTTTTCTGCGCTCTATCGTTCACGGAAAGGGCTTGGACGCCATACAAGCCGAAATCGGCGCTGCGCCCTTGCCTACGCCCCTGGCGGTACTAAAGCTGGTGGAAGCAATGCGCGCTGAAGCGCCCTGGGACTTTCTGCTGATAGACATGGGCGGCGCTACTACGGACGTATATTCGGCGGGAGGCGGCGTTGAGGCTGAATCCCGCGTCATAATGCGGGGTCTCCCTGAACCTGAAATCAAGCGCACAGTCGAGGGGGATTTGGGTATGCGCGTCTCCGCCGCCGCTGCCGCCAACAGCGCCGACGACGCGCTGTCGCGGTTACTTAAAGACGATGAGCGCGAAGCCTTTGCGACCTTTATTGCGCGGCTGACGGCGGCGCCGGATTACTTGCCTGCAGCCCCCGTGGAAATCAGGTTTGACGGCATCCTGGCTTCGATCTGCATACAAAACGCGATGCAGCGTCACGCCGGAACGTGGCGGCGCGTATTCACGGCAATGGGTGAAACCTTTGTGCAGCAAGGCAAAGACCTTAGAGGCATCCCTGTTGTGATCGGCTCAGGGGGCTTTTTGAGCGCCATGGAGGGCTTTGTGCCAGGTCCCCCTCAAAACAACCCGCACAGGGAAATAATTTCCCTTACGCCAGAGAGATATAATTACCACAGAGACTATAATTACTTATTCCCGCTACTGGGTTCCATAGCCGCCGAATTTCCCAGGCAAGCCGCTCTGTGCGCCATGGCGAACATAAGCGGCATTTGGGTTTAAACGCGCTAAAATCACCTATGTCAGGACTTGGTTTGCACACTTTCAACGCAAGGGGCTAATCTATGAACATGCTCAAAAACAAACGCCTGGATCCAGATGAGTTCAATGTGGAACGGGCGCAAGTCCTCGCTTCCTGGCCTACGGGGGCGGACGTAAATTTTGACGAGGGCGTCGCCTTTCATAAATCCCTTCCCGCCGAAAAGCGATTCACGTCTGTTCTGGGCGAAGCCCACAAGGCGGACCGCACGTTGATTCAACCCAGGGCCGGCGTGGCGCTGTTGAATGAACACATTGACCTGCTCCAGGCATTGTCCGCTGAAGCGGATTTGCTTCCCACCACCATTGACGCCTACACGCGCCAAAACCAGTATGAAGAAGCTCAAAAGGGCATACAGCGCTCCCTTGAAGCTGGACGCAGCCTGTTAAACGGCTTTCCCGCAGTGAACCACGGCCTCAGGTCATGCCGCATACTGGCTGAAACAATCGAAAAACCCATACAGGTTCGTCACGGCACGCCGGACGCGCGCCTGCTGACGGAAATCACGCTGGCCGCCGGTTTTACTTCTTACGAGGGCGGCGGCATTTCCTACAACATTCCATACGCCAAAAAAGTGAGCCTGGAAGCCACGCTGCGCCATTGGCAGTACGCCGACCGCCTGGTTGGGCTGTACGAAGAACAGGGCGTACGCATCAACCGCGAGCCATTCGGCCCGCTGACGGGTTCACTGGTGCCGCCTTTTATTTCCCACGCCATAGCTATCATAGAAGGGCTTTTGGCGCTGGAACAGGGCGTCAAGTGTTTGACCCTGGGATACGGTCAGCTGGGAAATTTAATCCAGGACGTAGCGGCCATAGCCTCGTTGCGCGAATTGGCCGATGAGGCGTTTCAAGCCGCCGGATATGAGGGCTATCAGTTGACCACCGTGCTGCATCAGTGGATGGGGGGCTTCCCGGAGGATGAGAGCAAGGCGTTCAGCGTCATTGCCCTGGGCAGCGCCGTAGCCGTGCTGTCAAAGGCCACAAAGGTAATAGTAAAGACGCCCCACGAGGCATCGGGCATACCCACCAAGGACGCCAATCTGCGGGGTTTGAGGGCGACGCGGCAAATGGTGTCGCTGCTCCAGGATCAAACCATGCTGGACATCAAGCGCGTCATCGCGGAAAAGGAACTCATAAAGAGCGAAGTCAAACACCTTTTGGCAAAGGTGCTTGAACTTGGCGACGGCGACGTGGCCGTAGGAACGGTGAGGGCTTTCCAGGCAGGGGTTTTGGACGTGCCTTTCGCGCCGAGCGTCCATAACGCCGGAAAACTAATGCCCGTGCGCGATAACGAGGGCGCGGTGAGGATTCTCGACAAGGGCAAGGTCCCCATGCCCATAGATGCCTGGGAAAAACACCAGTCCCTGGTCAAACAGCGCGCCGACTTTGAAAAACGCGAAGCCAACTACCAAATGCTGATTGACGACATTTATTCTGTCAGTAAGGGCCGGCTTGTGGGGAGGCCGAGGTAGAGGGGGTCAGGGATTATGGCAACTACAGCAATTCCCTTAAAAACAATTTAAGTTCCCCCCATTTTTGCCGATAAGATTGTGAGGGGTATTGTGTTCACAAATACCTGGCTCACTTTGAATCGGTACGCGACTGCGGCGCCAAAGCTGGCTGCGGCTTTCCGAAAAACAGACGTTGACGTAACCGTCCTCTTAAAGAAAAACGGCCAACCGGGTAACAAGGAAAACAGTAAAGCGGATACTGTGGAAATATCGGATATCTATAAAAAAACGGATGCCACACCGAAAAAAACAGATACTTCGGTGTTGCAGCCAGAAACAGAAGAACTTGTGAACTATGTAAGAGAGCGGGCAGAACTCCGCAAGCCTATTTCAAACGCCACCGGAGGGAGTTTTATAAAAACAGGCCCAAACGCAGAAGAGATTGAGCGAGCAAAGTTACGTGCAGAAGAGGCTGAGCGGGAAAAAGCATGGCGAGCAAAATATCAAAAAGTAGTCGCCAAAATTAAAAACGGCAGACTGCCGAATGCAGAAGAAATGGACCTTCTAAAGGAGCGCGACCCTGAACTATATATGGATGCCAAACGTCTGGAGAGAGAACTACAACAATTCCACAGCGAGTTAAGAAGTTGTGATACAAAAGAAGAAAGAACCCGGTTGGTAACGGTAAAGAAAAAAATGCTTGCGGAAGAAGCAAAGATTATAATGAGGGCTTCCAAGAATACAAAAGAACCTGTCTTTGTTCTGGGTATGATGACGGCGATGGACAAAGAAGTCGAAGAAGACGATAAGAGAAACGGCATAGTGAAAAAAGCGGATGACGTAGGAGTCAAAATTAGAAACGCCTTAGCTGGTAAAGCGGAAAATGGCAATGTTAATGTTGTGGAAATAGCAGATGGCCCCAGGACGTCTCTTGACGCTGCAAACAAGGATTCTGGAACCGACGAGGAATACGCGAATTCCCTGCGGGATGGCGAGAACGACACATCGTAGATTTTGAAGGGGGATAAGCAAGCGCCTTTCTTACCACAAATCAAGGTATGATGAGACATGGTTCGTTTCTATAGCGTTTCCGATTCAAAACCGCGTTCTAAAATCGGGAATGTTCGTAATATCTTAGACGCGGTTTTGAATCCTGCCCTCCCGTAAAAATATATCTATGCTCGAAAACCCCACAATAAACTGGAGTTTTGAAACTGTGTGTAGATATAAAATATATCTATGTATGAAACAAGCACAATCCATTTTTGCTTATTTTACAAGTTCTTTCGAGATTCATAGATATAAAAATTCGGGACTCCAGGTTGAATCGGAAAGTAGCGCTGGACGCCTGATCTTGCCTTTTTCCACCAGACATAATTGAATCACGTAACAACGCTAAAATTTAGGGGAAGCGCTATACTTCAAAATTGCGTTGCCGCAATCTTGATGCAGAAAGTAGCCATGCGAGCGTGGACTTTACCTCCAGACTCAAAAGAGCCAGTATCACGCCTATAGAATCAAAGTATGATGAAACATAGTTCGTTTCTATATCAAAATTGCGTTCCGCAATCTTGATACAGAAAGTTATGCCGGTAGCATGGGCCTTATTCCATCACTTTCTTCTTGATATGTAGAAATGGTCTTACTTCCCGCAAACCAAAGTAAGATGGGACATGGAA
>JAISSN010000013.1 GCA_031273105.1 Holophagales bacterium
GCGGCTGTGTTTATCATTGCCTGCTCCAGCCCCCCCACCAGCCGACTAACGCTTTGCCTGCCGCGACGCAGGTTGCAGATCGGATAAACCACTATTTGTCCTGGGCCATGGTACGTGACCTGGCCGCCCCGATCGGTCTGGTGAATTTCCACGCCGTTTATTGCCAAAAAGTCGTCCGACGCGTGAATATCAGCCCTGGTTGCGCCCCGCCCAAGTGTAAAAACGGGGTTGTGTTCCAGAACGAGTAACTGATCCGGCCTGTCGCCATCGCGAACGTAATCAGCCAGCGCCTTTTGCATAGCTGACCCGGCGCCGTACAACACCCTGCCAAAACGCCTGAGCTGCACCCGCCGCCGCGCCGTAAAACCTGTTTCCATACTTATAACTTGCATTCAATCAGGATTAAATGCAAGTTCGGCGCGCTTTATTCTTCAACGAGCCTGGCAAGTGCGTTTAATATGATGTCAGGGGGTATCGCTTGAACGACGACATTCAACAGAGCGTGGTAGCGGAAGAGTCGCCCCGTATCCCGGAAGTGTTGCCGGTGTTGCCGTTGCGCGATTTGGTCGTCTATCCGTACGTCATTCAGCCCCTTTCCGCCAGCAGGGAAAAATCCATTTTTGCCATAGACGCGGCTCTGGTGGAGAGCAGGATGATACTGCTTTTGTCCCAGAAAGAAACAGAAGTGGATGAGCCAGGCCCTTCAGAAATGTACCGCGTTGGCACGGCGGCAATAATCATGCGCATCCTCAAGCTGCCCGATGGCCGCCTGCGCACATTAGTACAAGGGCTTCAGAGGGTCAGGGTGGAGTATTTCACCGAAACGGCCCCGTACTTGAAGGCTAAGGTAGAGCCAATCATTGAGTGCGACCCCTCTGAGAGAAGCATCGAATTGGACGCTACAATCAGGAGCGTTAAGCAATCCCTGGAAAAAGCCGTGGCTCTGGGTAAATCCCTGCCCCATGAGGTACTGGTCATAGCGGCCAACCTGGACAACCCGGGCCGCCTGGCAGACCTGGTGGCCTCTAACTTAGACATCAAGCCCCAGCAGATGCAGGATGTACTGGAAATCGCCGACACGTTTCAGCGCCTCAAAAAAATTCACGAATTTTTATTGCGGGAAATCGAATTGCTGGAAGTTCAGCAGAAGATCGCCATGGAAGCCCGAGGCGAGATGGACAAGAGCCAAAGGGAATATTATTTGCGCCAACAGCTCAAGGCCATACAAACTGAATTGGGAGAAGGCAACGAGCTGGCGGAAGAAATTGACGGCTACCGCGCCAAGCTGGCCGATCTCAAAGTACCCGAAGAAGCTATGGTCGAGATAGAAAGAAACATTAAAAAACTTGAGCGAATGCACCCTGACAGTTCGGAAACGGCCGTAACCCGCACATATCTTGAGTGGATGACCGAAATGCCGTGGAGCCTGACCAGCGAGGACAACCTTGACCTCACAAAGGCCAAACAAGTTCTGGAGGATGACCACTACGGCCTGGACAAGATCAAGGAGAGGCTGGTGGAATATCTGGCCGTCAGAAAGCTGAACCCCGACCAGAAGGGAACCATCCTCTGCTTCGTAGGCCCGCCAGGGACTGGCAAGACGAGCCTCGGGCGCAGCGTCGCCAGGGCGCTGGGCCGCAAGTTCGCCCGCATATCCCTGGGCGGCGTCCACGACGAAAGCGAAATACGCGGACACCGCAGAACATACGTCGGCGCGATGCCTGGTCGCGTCGTCCAGGCGCTCCACCAGGTCAAGACGATGAATCCTGTAATAATGCTGGACGAGGTTGACAAGATAGGCCGGGATATGCGAGGCGACCCATCGGCCGCCCTGCTGGAAGTGCTTGACCCTGAGCAAAATAATACTTTCAGGGACAACTACATGAACGTCCCCGTTGACCTGAGTCAGGTGCTGTTTCTGGCAAACGCCAATGAGCTGGACCCCATACAACCCGCTTTCAAGGACCGCATGGAGGTAATACGCCTCCACAGCTATACGCTGGAAGAAAAACTAGGCATAGCCCGCAAGCACTTGTTGCCAAGGCAGGTGGAGCGCAACGGTGTAACGTCCAAACACGTAGCCTTCACGGACAAAGGCCTGACGGCCCTGATACAGGGATACACAAGAGAGGCCGGCGTGAGGCAGTTGGAGCGTGAGATTGGCGCCGCTCTGCGGAAAATCGCCCGCAAGGTTGCCGAAGGCGCACTGAGCAAAAGATTTACACTCACGGACAGAAACCTGCACGAATTACTCGGCCCGGTGGCCTATTTGCAGGACGAGCGCCTTAAATCCCCAAGAATAGGGGTTGTCACTGGACTGGCCTGGACTAGTACAGGCGGTGACGTCCTCTTTGTAGAAGCCCTTAAAATGCCCGGAAAGGGAAATTTACTCCTGACCGGTCAGCTGGGCGACGTTATGAAGGAAAGCGCTAAGGCGGCCCTGAGTTACATCCGCTCCAGGGGCGGCGAATTTGACATTGACCCCAAGATATTCCAGGAAACCGACATCCACATCCACTTTCCAGAAGGCGCCATACCCAAGGACGGCCCCAGCGCCGGACTGGCTATGGCAACGGTATTGTTGTCGGCGTTAAAGGGCATACGAGTAAAAAACACCGTTGCCATGACAGGAGAGATTGACCTGAGGGGCGACGCCCTGCCAATAGGCGGGCTTAAAGAAAAAGCCCTGGCCGCGCTGCGGGCGGGGGTTTTTGAAATAATAATCCCAGCAGCCAATTTGAAGGATTTAGAGGAAATAGGCGCCGAAGTGCGTGAACAACTGGTATTCCATCCCGTCAGGCACGTTGAGGAAGTGTTTCAACTGGCCCTGGTGGATTGGACCTATCCAAACAGAGGTAAAAAAACTAAAAAAGGTAAGTAAAATGCTGGTCATTACGCGCAAGATAAACGAGTCCATCATAATTGACGGGTGCATAGAAGTTGTGGTAGCGGCCATAACCAAGGAGGGCGTCAGGATTGGCGTTTCGGCCCCAAGGGAAATGGATATTCACAGGCGGGAAGTCTTTGAGACCATCGCCGAAGCTAACCGCCAGGCCACGGTTAAATCAGCCGCAGACGCCGCGTCGGCGCTGCTGCGCGCAAAATTGACGAAGTTAAAGAAACCTTAGTGCCTAAAATATGAGGAATTTAGGATAATCGCGCATACTCTCCTTGCAGGGCTAATAGATCTTCGTGCCTGCCCATTTCCACTATACGCCCCTGTTTCAGGACGCAAATCCTGGTGGCGTTTTGTATGGTTGAAAGCCTGTGG
>JAISSN010000052.1 GCA_031273105.1 Holophagales bacterium
TGATACGATTTGATATCCACAGGTATATCGCCATCACGGGCAGACTGCCCAGCCATAACCACCCCAGTACGGCAGCTATAGCCCAGCCGTGAAAACTCAACTGTATCTGGGGCGCGGCAAAGTGCAGCACGCTGCGCGTCACCCATAGCAAAAACCAGACGGTTATCAGGGAAGCCAGGCTCAACACAACAACCCACACCGTTTTTGCAGCAAAAACCTGGGCCGCAGTTACGGGCATCGCTCCCAGACGCCGCCATGTTTTATTCCGGTGCTCTGCGCGAAAAATCAAGGCCGGAAGCAGGGCTATGAGTACAGGATAGAAAAAGCCCCCCCAAAGAGCGCCGGCCATTTTGATTTGCGCCGAATCAACGATTTTCAATAATTCATCTGAAACATTGGTTATCCCAAATAATTTGTATTCAAAAACAAAGAATTCCGCCAGGATAAATAATAACGGCAAGAACCACACCATGCGGATACATGAGGAACGGCGCAGCTTTTCTCTCTCGGCCTTCAATAATCGCCAAAAGGTATCCATTTAATTTCTCTCCGTACTTTTAACAAAAGCGTTCTTTGTAAAATCAAGCGAGCCGATTGCAATTAAAACTATCGCCAGAGCCATCGAACCGTAACAGTAGCTCCACGGGAGCGAGAAGCTGTTTCTTTCAAAGGCTCTAGCGGAATGGCAGGAGAGGCCCCAGGGTAAAAACTGTACAAAAGTGGTCACGCCGATTAGCTTCAGGGTTCCCCATGCGCCTAAGACGGCCAGGCCCAGGGCCGGACCGGGGCCTGGAAACCTGAAGGAAAACCACGTTTGAAAAGCCAGCACAGGAATGAAGGCCATGATTGAAAAGAAAGTGAACTTAAAAAACAGCGCCGCGTCCAATGGTCCCATTTGTAACGCCTCATTTTGTTTTAGTATCACCCCGCCCAGCAGTATTAAAATAAATAATAAAACCAGGGACATTAAAACAAGCAACATATGACTGAATAGCTTGGCAAGATACTGGTTGTACCTGGACATTGGCTGGTGGAGCAAGTGTCTCCAGGCCATGGCGTCCCTGTCCTGCGCCCAGGACAATTCTGAAATAATGGCGGCTATAATCGGCAGTAAAAATAAATTCCAGGCGACAAAGTTCAATTCAAGCCAAAACCTGTAGCCTGGGCGAAAGCGCGCCACCACGGCGTCAGAAAACCAAAATAGTACCAATATAAACCCCACCTGGCAGACAGGGGATAAAATCGCCGTCAGCAACGGCCAGCTCTTGCGAAATTTAACCATTTCGGCGCTTAGACACACAATCATCAATCTCACTCTCCCTCCAGCAATGAGAGGAAGCGGGCTTCCAGATTTTTGCGCCTCGGCGTTATTTCATAGACCAATAGGCCGTCAGCCGCCAGCGCGCTATTCAGCTTCGGTATGTCGTTGTAGGCGACTTGCGCAAGTATCGCTTCTGATTCAATCCTGGCGCTGACGCCCGATTGGGTTAGCAGGCCAAGGGCTTTGCCTGGATTATCAACTTTGACGAGGATATCAGAATCATCGCCTGCCGCCAGGCCGTCAACAGGCCCCTGATATCGCAGACGGCCACGGTGGATAACCGTCAGGTCTGAGGCCGCCTGCTCAACCTCGGCCAGTATGTGGCTTGATAAAAATACCGTGGCGCCTGTCTTTTTCGGCAACTCGCGTATCATCTCGCGCATTTCGAGAATCCCGGCGGGGTCAAGGCCATTCATGGGTTCGTCTAAAATCAGCAGACTTGGTTCGCCCATCAGGGCCAGCGCCATGCCCAGGCGCTGTTTCATTCCAAGGGAATAGATTCTTACGGGCCGTCTAGCGTCCTGGGTCAGGCCAACCAGGTTCAATACGCGGCCAATGTCGGACTTGGGAAGGTTTCGCATTAAACGGGTTATTTCCAGATTTTCAGTACCCGTCAAGTGGTCATAGAGGGAGGGAGATTCAACCAGCGCTCCAATTTGCCTGAGTACGCCCAGGTCTCCTGGAGAGCGTCCCAGCACCTGACAGTCGCCGGAATCAGCTTTTAAAAGCCCCAGTAATAATGAAATGGTAGTTGTCTTGCCCGCGCCGTTGGGGCCAAGGAAGCCTGTTATGCGCCCTGCCTTGATCATCAGGTCAATGCCATCCACAGCGGCCCTGCTGCCAAACCTCTTTGTTAAACCTGCCGAACTAATTGCGTATTCCACAGCTAACTCCAGGCTATTCTTTATATAGATATTTTTTCAAATTGTTAAAACACGAATCGCTCAATCACCCCGGCGGGTTTTTCCCAATGAATTGAATGGTGTTTATACCCCACTTGCTTGGCGTTTCGTAACCCAGTATGCGGTCCTGGCAATAGGGGGAGGCCATATCCATATCCTGTGGTTGCAGCCTTAGCCCCCGCGCGGCGTCAAAAACGACACGGACGAGCGGCTGTAGCATGTTGCTTTCGCCTTGACGCAATATGACGGCCAGTCGGCCGCTCTCCAAGCGAACCAGCGAGCCTACCGGATAAATGCCTATCGCCTTGATAAACCTATGCACCAGGGTTTCTTCAAAGTGCTTTCCACTCCATTCAAAAATGCGCTTCAAGGCGTCTGAAGGCTCCACGGCTGTGTGATAAACCCTTATGGATGTAATAGCGTCATAGACATCCACTATTGAGGCCATTTGACCCAGCAGGGATATAGCGTTTCGGGATATTCCCCTTGGATACCCTGTTCCATCGAACCTCTCGTGATGTTCCCCCACAATTTTTAACGCCGACACGTTTAAATTACCCCCTTTCCGCAAATAATTGAGCCCTTCTGCGACGTGGGTTCTCATTATGGCGAATTCAGGCTCAGTCAGGCGTCCGGGTTTATTTAATATTTCATCTGGGATCTTCATCTTGCCAATATCATGAAACAGGCCCCCAATTCCTATATCAATCAAGTCACTGTTGCTAAAACCGCCAATAGAGTTGCAAAATGTCACGAGTAGCGCGGAAATACTCACAGAGTGCTGAAAAGTGTATGAATCGCGTTGCTTGATGCGGCAAAGGCTCACCAGCGTGCCGTCGTTTCCCAGGACAGCCTCGGTGATGCTGTTTGCGATGGGCGCGGCCTGCCCAATGCTGACCTGCTTGCCCATGCGCGCGTCCTGAAGTATGTTGCCAACTACTTTTACGGCTTCATGGTGTATTTGTCTGGATTCGGCCCATAAAGATTCCAGCCTGCTGACGTGGGGGGAGTCCGGCTCCGCCGCAATATCAATGAGCTTGCCCATCAACAATGATTCGGCTTCTTCCCGGGTTGGGGCGTAGACGGCGTCTGCGCCCCTCACGGTGTCAATCAGCACTTCAGAAATGTTTGCCTGTAAAATTTTTTCAATCTGACTTTCTTCCTGGAGCAGGAAGCGGCTTCGGGCAAAGCCGTGCTCCAGCCACGGTACATTCAAATCGTGGATGTACATCCCCAGTCTGAGATCTGTCGCTTTTACTTTCTTAATCACGGAACAAGCCAGAACGTAAATTACACTTACTCAATACTATTCACTATTATTAAACACTAACATAGAAGCGGCGCAGGGTATCATTACTATAGCCCCTTGCCAATGATTTTATTGGGGTCAATTCCCCAGCTGGCGGGCAGTTCATACCCAACTATGTGATCCTGGCAATCCGGCGCAGCGAGGTTCAGGTCATGGATGGGCAGCCGATGTCCGCGCTCCGCATTATAAACAACGCGCACAAAAGGTTGGAGCATGTTTTTCTGACCCTGGCGCAGCACTATTGCCAAACGACCGCTTTCCAGGCGAACCAGCGAACCCACGGGATAAATGCCTATGGCTTTGATGAACTTTTGCACCAGAGTCTCGTTAAAATGCCTGCCGCTCCATTCAAACATGCGCTTCAAGGCGCTGGCAGGCTCTATGCCCGTGTGATAAACCCTTGTCGAAGTAATCGCGTCATAGACGTCAACTATTGAGGCCATTTGACCAAACTGTGAAATTGAGTCGCGGGACAGTCCCCTTGGGTACCCGCTGCCGTCGTACTTTTCATGGTGTTCCGCCGCTATTTTCAGGCTGGAGTCACTCAAACCGGGCGCCGTCCGCAAATAATCCAACCCCTCGGCGACGTGGGACTTCATTATCCTGAATTCATCCTCGGTGAGACGCCCGGGTTTATTTAAGACAGCATCGGGAATCCTCATCTTGCCAACGTCATGAAACAGGCCCCCAAGCCCGATCTGAATCAGTTGGTCATGGCTGTAGCCGCCAAAGGAGTGGCAGAATGTAATGAGCAGAGCGGAAACGCTCACAGAATGTTGAAACGTGTATGTATCGCGCTTTTTTATCCGGCACAAACTTAACAGCGTGCTGTCATTATCCAAAACAGCGTCGGCGATGTGCGCAACAATGGGGGTAGCCTGTATTATGTCAACCTGCTGACCAAGTCGCACGTCGTTGAGGATATCGCTGGTAATCATTACCGCTTCGGCGTGTATCTTTTTGGATTCAGCCCACTGCAGCTTTATGTCGCTGGCCAGAGACTCATTGCTCGGCTCGGATACGGCGTCAATCATCTTATCCAACAAGACCGACTCAGATTCTTCCAGCGTCGGGGCGTGGATGGCGTCAAGGCCCTTGTCCGTATCAATTAGAACTTCAATGATGTTTTCATGGAAAATCTTCTCAATCTGCCTTTCGTTCCTGAGGAGGAAGTTCTTGGCGACAAAGCCGTGCTCCAGCCACGGCACGTTCAGGTCGTGGATGTACATTCCCAGTTTGAGATCTGTCGTTTTTACTTTTTTGATCATGGTTGAACGCCAGTGCTAAAAACGCCCTTGCCGGATAGATATGTTACACTACTTGTGGACGATTGTTTACTAAGGGTGGCTTAAATATGTTTCAAACTCTCAGGGCGATTGCCATCATTCTCATCGGGCTTGCGCCTTATGCCTCAATCTGGGCAAATCAAAAAACAGGCCCCCCGCGTCCTGTAAACATAAATACGGCAACCAGGACAGAATTGATCCAGATCCCAAGGATCGGTGAAAAAATGGCCGACCGGATAGTGGAATTCAGAAAGTCGCGCGGCCCGTTCAAAAGAATTGAAGAGATAATGAACGTGCAGGGCATGGGCGAAAAGACGTTTCTTTCAATAAGACAGCACCTGACCGTGGGCAATCCCAGCGTGAATAATGCCAAAAAGTGAGCGTCGCTATGAAAATGACAGACCTCGCTCCTGAGCAAAGGCCAAGGGAACGCTTATTTGCAGGCTACGGGGACGAGTTGAGCGACGCCGAAGTGCTGGCCCTGATTTGGGGTTCCGGCCGCAAAGGGCGGAACATTATTGAAACAGGCCAGGAAATATTGTCGGTCACAGGAGGACTCTCCGGCCTTATGTCCCTTGGTCTGCGCGAGCTTTCAGAATTGCCCGGCCTTGGCCCCGCAAAGGCGGGCCAACTGTGGGCCGCTCAGGAAGTTTCCCGCCGTTCAAAGCGCACTCACGCAAAGGTTAGGATTGACAGCCCCCGCTCGGCGGGCGACTATTTATTGACGCGGTGCGGCGGCTGGACGGAAGAGCATTTTGGGCTTTTGGCCCTCAACGCTAAAAGCGAACTGATAGCCGAGCGGGTATTGAGCAAAGGCACGGCGGTGGGGACTATGATTTCACCAAGGGAGTTTTTCCGCGAAGCCCTTAATTACGGCGCGGTTACGGCGCTCGCGTACCACAACCACCCCAGCGGCGATACTGAACCCAGCAGCGAAGACAAGCGGCTAACAAAGAAATTGCGCGCAGCGGGCGAATCATTAGGCATTCAACTGGTTGACCACATCATAGTAGGCGCGGGACAATACCACAGTTTCCGCGCTTCGGAGGGATGGGAGATAAAACTGAATGGCTGAACGGGAATCCCAGTTTATCACCATGAGCCGCCAGGGCATTTTTGTGACCACGGCGATAGGCGTTGGCTTATTAACATTCTCCTATGTCATTGGGGTACAGGTTGGCAAGAGGAGCCTGACGCAAAAGAGCGTCAGGGCTAAAACCCTTGACGAAGAGTTGACGGAATTGCCCGAACCCCTGGACGAACAGCTAAAACTTTTCAGATCCATGGAGAGCGCCACTCCTCCAAGGCGCAATGACCGCCAGAGATCAGAAGCCGCGTCCCCGGGCGCGGGCAGAGGGGCCACGGCCTCTAACGCGCCAGGCCCCGCAGCAACGACTGCCTCAGCCGCGTCCGCAATTCCTGCCGCTGCGGTTTCCGGCGCGTCAGGACAGGCTGTAAATACAGATAAATACACGGCCCAGGTAATCGCGACCGGTAGCGCCGAAGCGGCAAACAGGGTTTCAGAACACTTAAAAACAGCGGGCTATTCCTCAAAGGTTGTGCTGGTTGACGGACTGTACAAGGTGCAGCTTGATTGGTCTCTCACCAGGGCGGAGTTGGACGCGCGCGCGCCTCGCCTCAAGTCCCTGGGCTATGAGCCATTGGCGGTAAAGATTCAGTGAGGCGGAAATCATTCCCTCGGATAGACCTTCACGCTTTTATGGCGCTTGAGTATGACCTTGCCTGGAGCAAACCCCCGAGGTTTGTTGACGTCTGATACGCCGCACCAGTGAACTTCAATCTTGCCGCCATTTCTGGCCTTGCTGTAGAAAGCCGCCAATTCCGCCGCCCGTTCTATTACGCTGTGGGGCGGCTCGCTGATTTTATCTGGATTTCTGATGATGACGTGGCTTCCTGGCAAACCCGCCACGTGCAGCCAAAAATCAAAGGGCATGGCCACCTTAAACGTCAAATTATCATTATCCGCGTCGCCCTTGCCTATTAAAACTTCAAATCCATCAACCATAAGCGACCGATACGCCCTGCCCTTTCCGTCCGCGCGCTGGTCGGTCTTTTTTGATTCCACTTTTTTATTATCCCCGGAGTTTTTTTGTTTTATCGTTTTTTTTGCGGCCTGGTTCTGGATAGCAATGCCTGTGCTCTGGCCGACTGAGGCTTCAAGTTCAATCAACTGCCGCAATCTCTCGCGCTCCAGCATGGCAACCCGCTCCAGGCCTCTCTCAGCTTTTTTTACGGAGTTAAACCATCGCTGAACAGTTTCTTCAACCCGCTGGCCGTGGGGCAGCTCTATAAGTGTACCGTCCAGTAATTCAACGCTGTTGGTCATCCCTTTAAGCCTCCACAATTCAGCCTGGAGTTTCCTAGCGGTTTCGCGCAGCGGTAGCATGGATTGATGGCGGGCGCGGTCCCTTTCCAGAGCCTCGCCATATCGCTCCAGGCGGCGCCTTTCCTGAATAAATTTGCGCTCCTCAGACTGTTTATTTGGCTGGAGCAGTATTTTTTCAGCCCGTTGAAGGCTCCACTCCGCATGGCGGCGCAACAGGCCGCCTTCGCCCGGTAGCACGTCCGCTATTTGGCCCTTCAGGGCGGCGCGCAAATTATCGCCCCAGGTCTCGCGCCATTTGCGCATAGGCGGCGTGTCCGGTTCAGGCTCAGGTTGTTTTGACGAAAAGGGCGCGCCCATACCTATCCTGGCGGGGTTCAAGTCTATGCCGTCCAGGCGAATACCCCCGCGACCGGGTATTGCCTGAAAAGAGAGTTGCATAGCTTCAATCCGCCCGGTTATGGCCCGCCTTCGCAACTCAAATGCTATCCAGCGTTCCCCTGGGTCGCCGTGGACATCGTAAAGGCGCGCCCCCTTTATTTCCGACGACCATTTACGGCTTAAATCCGTCCTGGATTCGGCTTTTAACAGAGAATAGGCGGCGCTCTTTTCAGGGAGCATCCACAGTTCCTGCGCCGGGTTTAACAAAAATATCCAGGCCAGACCAGGCGCCATACTCGCCCTTCTGTCAGGCGCCCAGACCAGCCCCAGCGCCCGCGGGGAGGCCCAAACATTCTGAATAGCCCCATCGCCCGCCGACAGACGGGCTTGGGCCAGGGCAAATAACAGCGGCGCTTCCATATTTATAAAAGCGCCATCAGACCGGCCAAAAAAAGCGCGGGTTCTGCGCCAGGATCAAAGCGGGGGCGCTCGGCTGAAAACCTGACGCGGTAAATCCACTGGTAAACTACGGGATACGCAGCGCATAGGGTCAGCGCGGCAAGAGCGCCGACATTACATGGAAGGGCCTGGGCCGCGTTAGCGCCCCACGCCAGCGCCAGAAACGCGCACATGAGCAATTGAGACCTGTTTCTGCCGATTAAAATCGGCAAGGTCTCCCTGCCGAGGAACTGGTCTTTTTGCATGTCCGCAAGGCTGACGATGATGCTGCGGGCAAAAACCAGAGCGCCTGCAAGCAGTAAGGCGTTAAAGCTGCTCCACGCCCATAGGCGGTCTTGCTGCCAGGCGGGCAGCATAAGCCCTATTATGGCCAGGGCGAGCGTTCCGAAAACATCCTTTGAACCTGGAATCTCCCTGAGGCTGAATGTCCTGTTCAAAACCCTGATGCGCAGCTTGTAGCTGAGTCCGAGGGCGGAAGCGCCGGCAACCGCCAGGGCGTAGCCCTTTCCCTGATACGCGCCAAGGCCGATGGCCGCAGACAGAGCTAGTCCTGCAAGCGTGAGCATCATTTTTTTGTGGCGCTCCAAATACCTCGCCCTGGCCTGGCCCTTGGCCCCCAGGCCAAAGGGGTCGAGAAATGGCGTAGCAAAATACATCGCCAGGGCGTACGCGAATACGATAAAGATACACGCCCATACCCTTTCAAGCTTCATCCAGGCGTGGAGGCCAAGGGCCATGACGGATATTCCCGCGCTCATCAGAATAGGCGATAAGAGCGGCTCCTCGAATAGCTCCCTGAGCCTGCCAGGTCTGTTTCCGTGCTGTCGCAGAACGTCCGCGACCTCGTCCACGAGCCACGTGGGCGTGGAAGCCCCCGCTAGAACGCCGACGGTCTCATTCCCTTTAAAAACGCTGAGGTCTAATTCTGACGCCACTTCCACAAATTGAACCGGCACATTATTTTTCCGGGCCAGAAAGGCCAGGTGTTTGGTGTTGCTGCTATTTTTGCCGCCAACCACAACCACGCAGGCTACAGAGGCCGCGATGCGCTCAGCCTCTTCCTGGCGCCGCCTGGTGTCTTCGCAGATTGTATTTTCGACTATTACTTCCACAGACCTGCTCTTTAATTCATCAACTATCAAGTCAAAGTTTTTAGCCGTAAACGTCGTCTGGGCCACGATAAAGACCTTTTTGAGATGTTCATCCGGCACGGCTCTGGCTTCAGCAAGGCTGGAGACAATTACGCTTCCGCTGTTCGCAAAACTGCGGTGGGCAATGCTCTCCGCGTGTCCGTGCGTGCCGAGGATCACAGTAAAATAGCCCTTCGCGCTCCATTTCTTAATTCGGCTATGTACCTTTGCCACCTCGGGGCAAGTGGCATTGATTACAGAAATTTCCTTAGCCGCCTGCCGCTCCTTTAAGGCTTTCAGTTCCTGTATGGGAATTCCGTGGGCTCTCACAAGCACGACGCCGTCCCGGGCGTCGCCAGGGTTGTCAATGACGCCCACGCCGCGCTTGCTTAAAAGGGAAAGGGCCTGAGGGTTGTGTATCAAAGGGCCAAGAGTCTGTACGCGTCCCCTCTTAGAGCCGGACGCCTCCAAAACGGCGTCCATGGCCCGCCTTACGCCCCAGCAAAACCCAGCCGTTCTGGCAACGATGACTTTCATGCGAACACCATTCTATAGCCAATCAAGTTGAATACAGGAAAAGCGCCGTCTTCAAATTCTGCGAACACAGATACAGACTCATTGATAAAACAAGTATATTTGTTTATGATCTATTGTCTTGATACCAATGCCTGCATTTACCACCTGAACAATTCCGCGCCTAAGTTAAGCGAACGCATGAAAAAAATGCCATTCCGGGAAATAAAAATCCCTTCCATGGTTGTAGCAGAGCTTTTTTATGGCGCTGAAAAAAGCACGAAGCGCGAATATAACTTCAAAATTTTAAAACACTTTCTCGCT
>JAISSN010000081.1 GCA_031273105.1 Holophagales bacterium
TTCTATTATGCTTCGCTCCCCCGCTATGAGGCTGCCCATAGGCGCTCCCAGGCCCTTTGAAAGACAAACCGAAATAGTATCGGCCCCCCAGCACAGGTCTGCCAGCGAATCTCCTGTAGATATGGAAGCGTGCCACAGGCGCGCGCCGTCCAGATGCACCCTCAGGCCCTTTTCACGGGCTACAGAGACTAATGCCTTGTGGCCAGCGGCGTTCATGCACGTACCGCCCGCGAAGTTGTGCGTGTTTTCAAGGCACAGTAGTGTTGTGCGCAGTGAATAGTAAGGGCCTGGGCTTCCCGCCGCCCTGGCCACCTGGTCGGGCGTTAGACGCCCTGGGCCACCCTCCCAGGGTAGGGCCTGGGGCATCCCCGAGGCCAGCCAGGCCGCCGTGCCAAGCTCAGAATCAAGAACGTGCGCCCTGACAGGGGCCAAAAAGCGATCACCGCGCTTGACGTGTATCATCAAAGCAATAAGGTTGGACATGCAGCCCGTGGGAACCCACAGTGCGGCGTCCACACCCAGTAGCCCCGCCACTCTGCGCTCAAGGCTATCCATCGTGGGGTCGCGCTCCAAAACGTCATCGCCCACCTCAGCGGCGGCCATAGCGGCCCGCATTTCCGGCGACGGCTGCGTTACTGTGTCGGATCTGAAATCAAGTGTTTTCATTTTGAGCACTCTCAATTACTTGTCACAAAACGGCGGGAGCATTGTATAATAGTGTAAGACAAATCAGGAGGATATGTGTCCAAAAGAACCCAGGTGCTCAATATCGGCGACAGTGGTTGCGAGGCAGGGATAGATTCAGTTGCCTGCAGCGCGTCTGAAAAGCGAAGTGACTTCAAATCCCTTCGCTCAAAATGTAATTTTCAATATATGATTTTTTCATTACGCCTGTCTGACCTCACACGTCTCAGGATATTCAGCGGCTTGGCTTCGGCGGCGTTGCTGTTATTGTTTTGTGTTAATTGCAGCACCGGCTTTATGAAGGATCCGGCGGAAATACAGTCTGTTATAAGCCCTTATTCTCCACTGGAATTAAGAGGGTATATATCTTACGGATACGAAGATATACCCGTACTCAAGTGGCCCAGGGTCGTAGCGGCAGGGGAATCGGTTAGTTGGGGAGCCTGGATTTCAGATTCTCTAATAGAAGCCAACATGTGTCCTGCCCTTTGGCGAGCCGATTTGGGAGCTATTGACAGTAATGGAAATTACACAGCGCCGGCGACGCCAGGAATGGAAACAATCCGCGCCCATTTAATCGTAAATGGGCAGGATGTAGAAGACACATTTGAAATTATTGGCCTTCCCGTAATTATTTCGTTTTCCGCCAGCGCAACAACTGTTCCTGCCCTCGCTACAGTCAGATTATTTTGGGAAGCGCATACCGGGCAAGCGGACGGATCTCCAATCAGGCGACCAAAAATCACGATAAAGGCTCCCAGGTCCACTTACGATGTACCTATTTATAGTTTTAATATTATAGACGACAATCGGGTTAGCGGCTGGACTGACGTTGTCATTTATGAGACGGGAAAAGTTTCACTCAATGTTACTAACGACAGGGATCAAACGGTAACGTCCGAAATATATATAGAGTGCATTTGAGGTGAAACTATGCGGATATTAATATTTTGTTTAATGTTTGTCTCTGTTCCATTATTTGGCGAGTCTGGTTTTGAAATTTGGCTGGAAGGCGGTATGACAAGTAATAGTGTAACGCTTCCCTGGTCTGGTAAAAGCGATGCTATCAACGCCCGGCTGCTTTCTTTAAGAGCGCTCTGGAATTATCGCCAATACAATAGCGGTTTAACAATTTCCTGTGGTTTAAGCCGGCCCGCCCACGGCTGGCAGGAAAAGCACAGCGGCTCCGTCCCAGGCCCGGGCGTTATATACGCGCAAACTATCGGGGTTCGCTACGAGCCATCGCTATTTTTCGGGCTTCATTACAGAGCGGCCGGCCCCGGCAAAACCAGCTTCAGCTTTGGCGCGGATTTAAGGCATAGCCGCGCAAAGGTAAGTGGCGGGGAGATATATATCGGATCCATAGATTTAGGCGCGATGGAATTCATACCATCCATGCAACTCGCGTGGAATGTGTTTAATCGCGTAAATATCGGCGCCAGGCTGGGATACAGGTTTCAATTGCTTAAAGATATGAAAAGGGCCGAGTGGTACGACATTTATCAAAACAATCCCGAATACTGCATAGTGGTGGGCTGGAGGTTTGGCCGCTCTTGAATTGCTCTATACAAATGGAATTAAAAGGGCGAAGTTAATACCCAGCCTTTTTAACGTACAATAGCGTCTCAGGGCGCTTTGTTATCATTGTTGAGGGTTGATGCTGCCATGACCATCGAAAAACTATGCGTTGACACGATTCGCTGCCTATCCATGGACGCGGTTCAAAGGGCCAATTCGGGCCATCCCGGTACGCCTATGGCCCTTGCCCCCGCCGGTTACGCACTCTGGACAAAGGTATTGCGCCATAATCCCGCAAACCCCAATTGGATTGACAGGGACAGATTTGTCCTCAGTTGCGGCCACGCGTCAATGCTCATCTATTCGCTATTATTTTTGACGGGCTACGCCCTTGACCTGGACGACATTAAGAATTTTCGTCAATGGGGGACAAAGACGCCGGGGCACCCGGAACGTGGGAAAACTATAGGCGTAGAAACCACAACCGGGCCGCTGGGGCAGGGCGTCGGCAACGCCGTTGGCATGGCCATAGCCGAGAGATGGCTGGCCAGCCGCTTCAATCGCCCGGGCTTTGATGTTATTAACCACCATACGTATGCCTTTGCCGGCGACGGAGACCTGATGGAAGGCGTAGCGATTGAATCCGTCAGCCTGGCCGGCCACCTGGGGCTGGAAAAACTAATCGTCCTCTGGGATGACAACCGCATCACCATTGAGGGCGGCACAGACTTGACAATCAGCGATGACATAGAGGCCAGGTTCAGGGCACAGGGCTGGAGGGTTTTGGAAGTTGACGGGCAGGACGTGGACGCGCTGGTTTCAGTGTTTCAAAAAGCTAAGTCGCCTTGCGGAATGCCCACCCTGATTGCCTGCCGCACGATCATCGGCTGGCCCGCGCCCAGGGCGCAAAATACTCCTGCCGCCCATGGCGCTCCCCTTGGTGTGGATGAAGTAAAGGCAGCCAAGATCGCTCTGGGATGGGACCCTGAATCAGATTTTGCTTTGCCGCAAGACGCCCTGGAGGACTGGAGAAAGTGTATCCCGCGGGGAGCGGAACTGGAGGACGCCTGGATTACCAAGTTTAAGGCATACAGAGAGCTATACCCCGACCTGGCCGGGGAACTCGAAGCAATATTAAAAGGCGATTTGAGCCAAGGCTGGCGCGCCGCTCTCCCGGTGTTTAAGGGCGGAACCTCCCTTGCCACGCGGGAGGCGTCGGGTCAGGTACTCAACGCCGTTGCGCCCCATATTCCACAGTTAGCAGGGGGCAGCGCGGATCTGGGCGCCAGCAATAACACCATACTGAAATGCGGCGGCGTATTCAGCAAAATGGAATCCGGCCGCAATTTCCACTTTGGCATTCGCGAACACGCCATGGGGGCCATCCTGAACGGCATGAGTATTCACGGCGGTCTGAGGCCATATGGGGCGACATTTTTGGTCTTTTGCGATTACATGCGCCCATCCATGCGCCTCGCCGCGCTCATGAAACAGCCCGTCGTCTATGTTTTCACCCATGACAGCATCGGCGTTGGGGAGGACGGGCCTACGCATCAGCCCATAGAACAAATAATGAGTATGCGCCTGATCCCAGGCCTAACCGTGATACGCCCCGCCGACGCCACAGAAACCACCGCAGCCTGGTCTGCGGCGCTAAGTAAAAACGATGGCCCTGTGGCCCTGATTCTTTCCAGGCAGAAGCTACCGGTACTGGAAGTGGAAAAAACTGCGGGAGCTGCCAGGGGCGGCTATGTGTTAGAAGATGCCTCAGACGCGCCAGGCGTAATCCTTATAGCCACAGGTTCCGAGGTTCATGTCGCACTGGAAGCGCAGCGTCTGTTGGAAAACGACGGCATTTCAACCCGTGTGGTCAGCCTGCCCAGTTGGGAAATTTTCGAGGCGCAGGACGCGGCCTATCGTAAGTCTGTCCTCCCCAGCAACGTTCCTGCCATAAGCATTGAAGCGGGCGTCACGTCCGGCTGGCAGCGATACGCCAAAGTCAGTATAGGCATAGACCATTTTGGCGCCAGCGCCCCCGCTGAGGTTCTCTTTGAAAAATTTGGAATCACGGCTGAACGCGCTGTTGATGAAGCAAAGCGATTGCTATGCGTCAAATAATAACGGCCGCGTCGCGCACTCTCCCCAAACTGCTTGCCTGTCTGTTGATGATAGCCGCGCCCGTACGCCTCCACCCAGGCGCCGCTCAGGCTGACGCCGGGACGATAAAACCAGCTACATGGTCTGTTTTTACCCAGAGCGCCCCGACGCCTAACCGGCACCCATTGCTCTCAATATTTCCCGAGCCGCTGCCCGAGGGGAAGACGTCTATCACCATGGATGCGTCCAGCCAGTTTCTGCGCCCTGATTTTGAAGTCAGCGACGGCGGACGCACCCTGGTGCGTTTTGACGGTGAGGATTGGGGCCTGACGCTTGATTTGGCGCTCCCCATCGGCCCGCTGCTATTGAACTTGCGCCTGCGCGGGGTATGGCGCACCGGGGGATGGGCTGACCAGGCCTTCGCCTCCTGGCACACAATAATAGGGACGCCTCAGGGCGGGCGACATGAAGCGCCTAAATTCCGTTTGGACTATATCCTATCCCGGGATGGCCGGTTGATTGCTCGATTGAATAGTGACAGGGCCTGTTTTATGGACACCGACCTGGCTATTCTGTACCCATTTGGAGACCAGGATACAGGAGGTCGTGCGGGCGTGTCCCTTCAGGCGCCCACAGGCTCAAGGGACGATTTTTCTGGCAGCGGCGGCTGGGATGAACTCATGGGCCTGGCCCTGTGGAAGTCCCTGAGAGATTTTCGGTTTCACATACAACTGGAATACGCCTTTTTGGGCGTCGGCGACGACAACCCATACGATTTGGTTTTGGACAGACGCACACAAAAGAGGGCGTGGGCGGGGATTAGCTACCAGGGGAATGGGCGCGGCTTCTGGAGCGGCCTTGGCCTGGATATAACCATTGGCTACACAGAGAGCCTGTACGCAACGGGAATACCGAGGATTGACAGGCCGGGCTGGCAACAGCACTGGACGTTCACCCACTCCCGCCTGCCAAAATGGCGCATGGGCATATCCGAAGACGCGGGGACATACACAAACCCTGATTTAACTGTGTTTTTGCAGTATCGGTTTTGAGCCGGAACGTGTTTTACGAATATATAATATAATTTATTCTTATGTTTTATATCATTTCCTGTTTTCAATGTTAGAAAACAGTAATTTGTTTCCTTGCAACTCAATGCTTCCTTTGAACATAAACTCGCATTGGCAATGGGAGATGGTGTTATTCTAATTCTAAATAGAAATTGCTTTAATTTCTATTTAGAATTGGAATGCGCGACACGGATGTCGCGCCGAAATGCGCAGCATTTCGAGAGGCAAGGCGAGACCACGCTCTCGCCGCAGCCGA
>JAISSN010000027.1 GCA_031273105.1 Holophagales bacterium
CTTTCCCTATTGATTTGGGTAGGCGCCCACATGTGCGACCTTTGCATAAATACGCCCAGAGCCACCATCATTACTAACAGGACAGAAAGCGTATAGCCCCTGGACTTGGCCCGGGGGTCATTACTGGTTGCGCTAAATATTCTGGTCAAAAATAACTCCTGATTGCATGGCGGCGGGCTATTAGTCTGTGCGCGGACATTGGCGTTTGTTTCAGCAGCCTCCACGTCATAATTGTAACAGTTTACAGTTTACAATTCACAATTTACAATATTAAGCATTGTCGCCGCGCTTTGTGCGACATCAATGCTTATAACTGTTAATTGTAAACTGGAGTAGAAATGCGCCCTGAATCACCAGTTGCATTGATAACAGGCGCCAGTTCGGGCATTGGCGAAGCTGCTGCCCGTCTGCTTGCCGCCAATGGCTACAGGCTGGCTTTAGGAGCGAGGCGCGGGGAGCGCCTGGAGAACCTTGCCGCAGAGCTATCTAAAAAATACGGAGTCAAAGCTTTTACCGGCAAGGTTGATACACGGGACAGCGCGAGTGTCCAGAACTTTGTGGATAGCGCCGCCGCTCATCTTGGCGCGATCCACGTCGTCGTCGCCAACGCCGGACTGGCTTCAGGTCTTCACAAAATCTGGGAAATCCCCGATGAAGACATGGAAGCTATGTTGCGGACAAACGTGGAAGGCGTCGTCAAAACCATTCGGGCGGCGCTGCCTCATGTCAGAAGCGCAGGGTGGGGACACATTTTCTTTATCGGCAGCACGGCAGGACATCAAAGCTATGAAGGCGGCGGCGTCTATAGCGCCAGCAAGCACGGCATAAAGGCGCTGGCTCACGCGCTCAGGCTGGAGCTGTGCGGCGAGCCTGTCAGGGTGACTTCCATAGACCCGGGAATGGCCCAAACAGAATTTGCCCTAGTGCGCTTTAAAGACGAGGTCCGCGCCAGGGCGCTCTATGAGGGGATAGATCCCTTGACCGGGGCGGACGTCGCCGAGTGCATAAGGTGGTGCCTGGAACTGCCCGACCACGTAAACATTGATGAAATGATAGTCAAGTGTCTCGATCAGGCCAGCCACACGATGACGAAGGTGAATAGAAAGCCTTATTCCATTTCTACTTCAAAAATGCGTTCCGCAATCTTGAAGTAGAAAGTTATTTTTAAAAGCACGACATCACTTTTTCCTCGAAATAGCTCAAGTTACATCAATAGGTTCAAACGCGGTGCAATTCTCATCTTCAAATTAAATGGCACATTCTATGTAGAAATGGAATTAGAGGTTCCGATGGCATTCATATTAAAGCGCGTTGAAAATTCTCTGGACGCCTTTCGCGCCGCGCTTGAGGCGGGGATGGATGGATTTTATTTAGGCGTTCAGCCAACGAAGGACGCTGTTTGTGTTGTGGCGTCGGATAGCGTGTCCCGCAGTATGAAATACAATGAATTGCCTCGCCTCAAAAATGGCGAAGCGGTTCCAAAGTTGATGGATGTATTGGAGTTTCCAGCAAAGCTGTCAGTCATTGAATTAATGGGAGAGCCTGGTTGGAAAAACGCTCTGGCCGCAGTAGAGGCTCAGGATTCACTGGGGCGCGTGATTTTTTCCAGCCTTGAACACAGTGAGATACTTCAGCTTTGGGCTGCCTGTCCTCGCGCCAGATGCGGCTTTGTCTGGGAAGAGGACGAAGCCGGCGCCATAACGGAAGAAGAAGTTTCGGATTTACCGGAAGCCCTCTTGTTGCATGTTCCTATAAGTTCAATACACAAAAGGGCGGACTTTTGGAAAAAATACGACAATCGTCTCGCGGTCTGGGGCGTTACGGATTACGAACACATCAAGTCAATAGGTTTTGATCCCTTTGCGTGCGCGGTGGATTTTTAAGTTAATTGGACATGTTCAGTACAAAACTGCTCCATTACTTCGCGCCCACTTTTCCATAACTTCACCTGCGCCGTCAATGTGTACGCGCAGCGTTGGAATTTGGCGCTTCTGCAGCGGCAACGAGATTTCGGCATAGAGGCTCTCGTCCGAAAAACCTATCAAAGCGGCTTTGCTCCTGGCATTCGCAAATACAATTTTATCAACGCGCGCCCAGTATGACGCTGACAGGCACATCGGACACGGCTCGGAGGACGCGTAGAGAGCGCATCCCGCAAGATGAAAGGTTTTAAGCATTTCACAGGCCAGACGGATCGCGTTTATTTCGGCGTGGGCGGTTGGGTCGTGGTTGGCTATAACTGTATTCCAGCCTTCAGATATAATTTGGCCGTCTTTGACTATGAGAGCGCCAAAAGGCCCGCCGTCAGCGCGACCCACGCCGATTTCGGCTAATTCCAGGGCGCGTTTCAAAAATGACTCGTCGCCATTCATCACAAATCGCCATCGCGCTTTGTTTGCGTTGCTCTTTCCTCTACAGAATTTTGTAAATCGTTCTTTAGTTCTACAAACGTCGCCATCAAGGCTTTAAGCGTCGCGTCCTGCTCAAGCGCAATTCCTTTGTCAATGGCGATTTTTGTCATCTGCTTTAAACTCTTCTCAAGGTTCTCGAAGTCTGAAAACAGGTCGGTTTCATGTTCCATGGGGTCTCCCTGTTTGATAAAGGTTCCACAAGTCTCAATTATAGACTATTCTTTGCCATTGAAGCGGCATGGCAGTCTTGCCACCATAGATGTGAGGGATTACTTTTAACCCACAGGAGCGGTATATGACAATCCAACTAAAAGACCTTGGCAAGGCGGTTTTGGAAACCGAGTACGCCGTACGCGGCCCCATCGTGGCGCGCGCCCAGGAGCTGGAGCGCCAGGGCAGGGAGATCATTTATTGCAACATCGGAAACCCCCAGGCGCTCAAGCAAAAGCCCCTCACTTTTCTCAGGCAGATGCTCTCCCTCTGCCAATATCCCGAGTTAATGGATAAATGCCCGGAGCAATTTCCGCCTGACGTGATTGAAACGGCAAAAAAAGTGTTGGATGGAACCAAACACGGCGTTGGGGCCTATTCTGAGAGCAAGGGCGTCAGGTTCATACGGGAGGCCGTGGCCGAGTTCATCTATGAGAGGGACGGCATACCTGTTGACCCGGAGGCCATTTATCTGACAGACGGCGCGTCAAAGGGCGTTCAGACAGCTCTGCGCATACTCATCAGCGGTACCAGGGACGGAATAATGATACCCATCCCCCAGTACCCCCTCTACAGCGCGACGCTGACCCTTTACGAGGGCAAGCAGGTCAGCTACTACCTTGACGAAAATCGCGATTGGAGGCTGAGCAGGGCGATGTTGGATGAGAGCCTGCAGGAGGCCAGGAGGTTTGATGTCAACGTCAAGGCCATCTGCGTTCTGAACCCGGGTAACCCAACAGGCGCCGTGCTGGACAAAGACAATATCTCCATGATTATTGACTTTGCCAGGGAGCACGGCATGGCGATACTAGCCGATGAAGTCTATCAGGAAAACATCTATAACCCTGGCGACAGTTTTGTTTCATTTGCTAAGGTGATGGTTGAAAGGAACGAAAAGGACGTCAGCCTGTTCAGCTTCCATAGCTGCTCCAAGGGTTTTTTGGGCGAGTGCGGCCAGAGGGGCGGGTACATGGAAATTCGCAATATCCCAAACGACGTGGTCGCCCAGATTACTAAACTACAGTCGATTTCGTTGTGCTCAAACCTGACGGGTCAGGTGGCCGTTTATTGCATGGTGCGACCGCCCAGGCCAGGCAGCCCGAGCCACGCCCTTTACGCAGCCGAGCGCGATGGTATTTTAAATGAGCTTAAAAAACGGGCCGTTATCCTGGCCGAATCCTTAAATAAAATCCCGGGTATAGAGTGCAACACGGTAGCGGGCGCGATGTACGCCTTTCCCAGGGTAACGCTGCCCGTCAACCGCAAGGACGACGACTACTGCATGGCTCTATTGGAAGAAGAGGGCATCTGCGTCGTCCCAGGCACGGGCTTTGGGCAAATCCCCGGCACGGCCCACTTCCGCGCCACAATCCTGCCCCCGACGAATAAGATTCAGGCTATGGTTGAAAAACTGGAGAAGTTCCATCTCCGGTTTAAGTAGCGGAGAGTGGGGAGTGGATAGTGAATAGTTAGCAAAAACGCGCCCTTTGGGCGCGTCCTTATACCTTCTTGACCCTTGGCCCTGATTTCTGACCCTTGATGATCCCTGCAAGCCGCCCTAAAACACTATCACTCGCATCGTATTGGTAGTGCCTGATGTCCACAGCGGGTGGCCTATGGTCATTACAACCTTGTCGCCCGGGTTGATATCGAATGTCGCCCGCAGTATGGGGGTCGCCAGGGCCAGCAGCTCGCTCATGTGTTCGGCTCTGGGCGTTAAAAGGGTCCGCACGTTGCGCACGACGCCCAAACGGCGGGCAATGCCGGGGGACGTGGTAGCGGCTATGATTGGCGTGTTGCCCGCCATGTGGCTGATCATTCGCACTATTCCACCGCCCTCGGTGAACGCCACTATGTACCTGGCCCCAATCTCTTTTGCCGTGTTGCAGGCGGCTAAAGCAATATTTACGTCGGTTTGGGCTGCTCTTTCAGATGACAGTATGATTTGCCTGTAGTTGGCCTGATAAGAAGAAGTGTTGGTATCCGCGTCTTCCGCAATTTTGGCAAGCCAGCGTATAGATTCAAGGGGATATTTGCCGGCGGCGCTTTCGGCGCTCAACATGACGGCGTCGGTGCCGTCCCATATAGCGTTGGCCACGTCTGAGCTTTCGGCGCGGGTTGGCGAGGGGTGTTCGATCATGCTCTCCAGCATTTGCGTCGCGGTTATGACGGGCTTAAAGTTTTGACGCGCCATTTGGATTATGCGCTTTTGCAGCGTCGGCACTTTTTCCACGCCGATTTCTACGCCCAGGTCGCCCCTGGCTACCATGACGCCCCAGGACGCCTCTAAAATGCCTTCAAGGTTGTCCAGGGCTTTTGGATGCTCAATCTTGGCGATGATGAACTGGTTTCCCCCGGCCGCCTTAATGGCCTCCTCAAGGCTGCGCAGATCGGACACCTGCCTGACAAAGCTCTGGGCAAATAAATCCACGTTTTCTTTGACGCCCCAGGCAATGTCCTCCAGGTCTTTTTTGGTCAGAGGGTCAAATTGCACGTCCAGACCAATGGGCATGACGCCCTTTCTCTGCTTGACGGTCCCGCCGGTTATGGTTTTTGCCGTGACATATCTGTCATTTACTTCGGCAATTTCAAATACCAGCGCGCCATCGTCAACAAGCCATCTCTGGCCTACCTTTGCCCCCAGGAATAGTTCAGGATGCGGCACGGGAGCGGACCAGGGGACGCCCGCGGGAGGTTGAGTATCGGCAAAGTAAAACGCCCCAACACTGCCCGTTGGGGCCTCAAACGGCGTATCAAACAGGCCCAGACGCCACTTAGGGCCTTGCAGGTCTAAAAAAACAGGGACAGTGCGACCCAGTTCCATTAATACCTGACGTATCTTGCTGAGGACGGGCGTTCTGCTTTCGCAGTCTGAGTGGCTGGCGTTCAGGCGCACTACGTCGGCAATCTTCAGCGCCTCCCAAAGCCTGTCGCCCTCCATGAGGGCAGGCCCCATCGTGATCACAATTTTGGTTTTTCGCATGGCTATACTTAGCTCCTTTTTGATATAGCAAACTTTTCTCAGCCCGACCTCTTGATGAGGCTTTAAAATGTTGCTAAGAAAATGATAGTCTATTTGGTCTGTTTCGGGCAACGTGATGCGAGTAAAACTTCAAGAACTTGTTATTGAAATGGTGCAAAGGGAAATTCCTCTGAACTTGGCTAAACGCGAATTTGAAAACGCCTTTCTCAGAGAAGTAATTTCCAGACACGGCGGTAATTGCAGCGCCGCCGCCAGGCAACTCGGCATGCACCGCAACACGCTTTCAAAAAAGATTGGACAGCAATCGGACGTACTGCGTTATCATAAAATGTCTTGCCCCGACGCGTTGACTGACCCGGTGGCCTAGTTCAAACGCGTTTCGCTGGTGCAAATGGAGGATTTTATGATTAAGGTCGGTATCAACGGTTTCGGTCGGATCGGTCGGATGGTGTTCAGGGCGGCTGCCCAATTCCCCGATATTGAGATAGTCGGCGTCAACGACTTGCTTGAGCCTGGTTATCTCGGTTACATGCTCATGTATGATTCTGTGCATGGGCGCTTCAAAGGGGACGTCAAGGTTGATGGCAAAACCCTTATCGTCAATGGCAAAAATGTGCGCCTGACCGCCGAAAAGGATCCTGCGGCGCTAAAATGGAATGAAGTCGGCGCGGACGTCGTCGTTGAATCCACGGGGCTTTTCCTTGATAAAGATTCCGCATCGGCCAATATCAAGGCTGGCGCCAAAAAGGTAATCATGAGCGCGCCGTCCAAGGACGACACGCCGATGTTTGTATTTGGCGTAAACAGCGATAAATACGCTGGTGAAACAATCATCAGCAACGCAAGTTGCACCACCAACTGTCTCGCGCCACTGGCAAAGGCGTTAAACGACTCCTTTGGCATCAAGCGCGGCCTGATGACCACCATTCACGCCACGACGGCCACCCAAAAAACCGTTGACGGCCCTTCCAAAAAAGACTGGCGCGGCGGTCGCGGCATTTTGGGAAATATTATTCCATCAAGCACCGGCGCGGCTAAAGCCGTCGGCAAGGTTATACCGGAACTCAACAAAAAACTAACGGGCATGTCCATCCGCGTTCCGACGAGCGACGTCAGCGTTGTTGACCTGACGGCCGAACTCAACAAAGAAGCTACTTATGACCAGATTTGCGCCGCGATGAAGGCCGCCAGCGAGGGCGCGCTGAAGGGCGTTTTGGGATACACAGACCAAAAGGTCGTCTCCACAGACTTTGTCGGCGAGAGCTGCACGTCTGTCTTTGACGCCGACGCCGGAATCATGCTGGACCCCACATTTGTTAAATTGGTCGCCTGGTACGACAACGAGTGGGGATACTCCTGCAAGATGCTCGAAATGGTCAAGGTGATGATGAAATAGGCGATGGGAATTGCGCTTGCGACGCTTGCTGTTACGGCGGATAAAATTCAGTTCGTTCCCCTGCAAGCATCGCAAGCGTAGTGTACAGAATGATGGATACGGATTACCTGATAAAAATACTACCCCCCAATCTGTGACATCCTTCTGCCAAAGTCTCCACTTTCGCGCAGGCTCTTCGGTTTTTTTTCCACGGCTTCTATTAACAGGAATTTTAACATCTCATTATTCAAAGTTGGGCGCAGGGCTGGTTTAAGATCTATTTCGTCCACTGAAAAAAGGCACGGGCGCAAGTGTCCGTCTGCCGTAAGGCGTAAGCGGTTGCAGCGGTCGCACACATGCTCCGTCATGGGAGCGATGATGGCAATGCTCCCAAGCCCAGCCCGCACACGCCAGGCGTTTTTATTAGAGCGGTTCAACCTTGAAAAAGCTGAACGCTCTATGTCAGGATTTACTTGCAAATCATGGCCGCGTGACGCTTGCAGGTGGGCTTTGCTCGCCGTTAAGCAAGCATTATGAGCGGAACTTGACATCGGCCCATAGCCATCGGGAAATTCCAACGGCTCCAATTCGGTAATTTCGGCAGTTTCAGCAATGGCCTCTATGCGCTGGCGAATTTTAACGGCTGGCACAAGGGAGTGACCTGGCGCCCCGATGGGCATGTGTTCGATGAATCTGACGTGCACGGGCCTGGCTTTGGCCAGGGCTACAAAGTCGCTTATATCTTCGTTAATGCCGCGAATCAATACGACATTTATCTTAATAGGGTCAAAGCCCAGCTCAATGGCTGTTTCAAGGCCCTCCAGGGCGTCGTCCAGGCTGCCTGAGCGCGTGATTTTGCTATAAATATCAGGATTTAGGCTTGAAACGCCAAAGTTCACACGCTTTAGCCCTGCATCGCGCAGTTGACGGCCCATTTTAGAAAACAACACGCCATTTGTGGTCATGGCTAATTCGTTCAATCCAGGTATGGCGCACAATTTTTGAACCAATGTTGTAATTCCGGGGCGGGTAAGCGGCTCGCCGCCCGTCAGCCGTACGTTTTTTATTCCGAGGGCAAGCCCTGCCCTTACAATGGCTTCAATTTCCTCAAAACGCAGGATGTCGCTATGTTTCAATAACGGCACGCCTGTGGGCGGCATACAGTATATGCATCTCAAATCGCATCGGTCTGTAACCGAAACCCTCAGATAATCAACAACCCGCCCGAATGTATCCTGGAGCATTACTATATTCTACATTCGGAAACTTTTGTTTTCTTTACGAGAGTCAATAATGTCGTCAACAATTACTTTCATCTCCATGCGCTACTTTCCGGCTCAAAACCGCGAATGCGTCGTCGCTGACATCCCTGGTTGCGAAACGCGGTTTTGAACCGGAAACGCTATAGTTTTAGTTTTGCCCCTGGCTTAAACCCTGGGGCGCTTTTGTATGCGTATTACGGCGCAAGGGGGGGCAGCGTCACCCGGTACCAGTCGCCGGATAAGCAGTTGCCGTCGTCAAGTCTGACTGAAACGGTAACGGTTGTTTCGTTTGACGGCAGGGCGCCTAAAAGATAGAGCATGACTGTGAAGCTTTGGTTTTGCGTTCTGCCCTCCAGGTTGCCGTACACCATTTTATCCAGCCCGATAACCTGGGGCGGGACGTCTTTCCCAAAGGTTGAGCCCAACCAGGACTGACTGCCTATCAGCCAGTCGAAGGTATCGCTGGGAGCGGTAAATGTGCCGGGGACCGCCTGGACGCTAAGCGGGTTGTCTTTAGTGACGAGCATAGCGTATTGGCCGTAGCTGTACGATTGGGTTACAAGTGACCATGTCAGTAATCCCAGTAATTCGCTGCCGCTGTACGACCCCATGGGATATGGCCTTATTCGCAGCACGTACTCGGCGCCTTCTGGGGGATATTCAAATTCAGCCGTGTCCATTTCGTCTAAGTCAAAATCGTAGAGCCATTTTGTGCCGGATCTGTCATAGACCGAGAGCGCAGTGTCTGTGCGGAAGGGGGTCGCGGACGGCGCTGCTGGGCCGTTTGTCCAGAATGTCTGGATGTAAAACGATGGCTTCAAGTCAAAGTTTGACATCGTCACGGGCGTCACGGCCTGGCCCGCCTTGACCTCAAATACGTCCGTGGCGTCCGAATACACTGCGGTTACGCCGGTATCAAGGTTTGGGACTCCAGAAACAGAGGCGGTGGCCCGGTAGTACCCGGGCTTCAGCATGTTGAAGTGGGCCACGCCGTATTCTACTCTCGGGTATTCAAGAAGCGACATGCCCGTGCCCGCGCAGCCGGCGTAGTTTTGTATCTTGCCGTCCTGGCTGCACTGGTAGAGGTACACGTTGACGTCGTCAAAGGGTTCGCCCTCCTTATCGGTAACATTTACCTTGACGGAGACTGAATCAAGGTAATCGGAGGCGGGCGTTACGCCGGCGTTGATGTCGTCAACAACGGCCTTGATGGTTTTAAGCACGTTGATGCGTCCCCAGCCGTGATATTGGGTATAACCCGTCTGCCCCTCTATAAAATCGGCGTTTTTCTCTATGTAGGTCCTTATCTGGCCCGGCGTTAAGTCCGGAGCGAAGGTGAGCATGTAGCCAACAAGGCCCGTGACGTGGGGCGTGGCCATGGACGTGCCGCTAATGGTGCCTGTAGCCACTGTTGCTGGCGGCACGGCGGCGCCACGGTACGTTGAAATGATATCCTCGCCCGGCGCCAGCACGGAGAGGTCGGGGCCGTAATGGGAAAAACTAGCCCGCTTGTCATGGAAGGTTGAAGCGCCAACGCGAAGCGCGCCCGTGTAGCTGCCAGGGTAGCTGTATATGCCCGCGTAGGCGTTGCCGGATGAAGCTACGAGCAATATATTGTTGCGCAGGCCGTGTTCAATCATGTCAACGGCAAATTGAGAAGCCCAGGGGCTGCCCAGGGACATATTGACGGGTATGGTGTGGGGATAGTTTGTCGCCTTCCACTTGGCCAGGTGATACAGAGAGCCATAGACAGACCAGCCGCCGCCCGAGCCGGCGTTGCTCATGCCCTTGTAGCTCACCAGGTCAACCTGCCAGCACATGCCCGCCACGGCTACACCGTTATTGCCTTCGGCGGCCATGGTGCCGCAGGTGTGCGAACCGTGGCTTGATGAATTGCCGTCCGAGCCGTTGGTTTCATTGGGGTAGGTATCCTTCATGTCTTCGGGTTCGGCATTGGGGCCAAGGCCAGGCCGCACTACGGTCCCGGCGTCAGTCCCGGTGTTGTACCAGGTGAAGGCGTGCTTGACCACGTTTCTCAAGTCCCAATTGTTATAGGCGACGCCCGTGTCAACGTTGGCCACGACGGGCCTGTTGGGGCCAAAGCCGTAGGTCTTCCAGGCGTCAACAGCCTGCGTGATGCGCGCGCCGTATTGTCTGGTCGGCACCTCTGGATCCGGGTTGTCGTAATCAATGGGGTTGATTTCCACCGCGTGCAGTTCATGGGCAATATCAGGCTCGATGAACAGCAGGTCCTTCATTTTAGAAGCCCTGGCAAGGGCTTCCAACAGGCCGTCTTCTTTGTGAAGATAGTAGTACTCCGCGCCCTCTATTGAAAAACTGCTGTGAACCCTGAGGCCCAGTTTTTCAAACCTGACGGGGTTAAAACCAGGCTTTACCTTGGCTATCAGGTAGCCGTAGTTGGTGTCGGCCTTGAGCCCCTCTTCTGAGATGGGCGTGTAAAAGTTGTAATTAACCTTAGGCTCGGTGAGCGCAGGGGGTTGAGACGGGTTGGCGGGATTAGAGGGGTTAGCCGGACTGCTCTGGTCATTTTGGGGGCTGTCGGTACTGCAGCCTATGAGGCCCATTACAAAAACAGAGGCCAGCGCGAGCGTGTAGTTTTTAAGTGTTGCTTTCATGTCATGTCTCCTTAATTCGCGTCGGGATCAATGATTAGCGTGAAGAAGCCCTCAGGCGAGCCGTAGCTGTACTTTTGGTTGCTTCCAAAACTCCAGGAGGAGCCTCCATTGGCGCCCTCCTTGTAAAATAAAGCCGCGTTGCTTGGGGTGTTGGTGATGCTGCCCGGGTTGCCGGTACCTGAGATGATTCCGCCGCCAAGGCCATAAATGCTCCACTGATAGGCAGCCCCAGGCGTGAGCGTGGCGCCGTAAAGCAGGTTGAAGTAAACCACTGCGGCGTTTCTCTGAAGCAATTCTCTGTAACGGGGGCTGTCTGTGTTTACCACAAAGGTTCCGTCGGTTTCAAGCCAGGCGAACGGCGTGGCGGATACAATGGTTGTTCCGTCCTCTCCATAGACTACGTCGCAGGCGGGAACGAGCGGGCCTTCCGTGTTGCCCGTGCTGCTGCCGTACTGCTCGACGTCCTTTATATACACAGGCGGCCTGCCCGCGCCCCAGGCGTCGTTAGCGGCCTTGCCCGCCGCTGAGAGGTCAATCTGGAAGGGCGCGTAGAAAAACGGGTAATTGCCATCCGCCCCCTTGAGGTAGAGCGTGAAAGCGAAAGCGTCCATGTCAGGGTCGGCCAGAAGCGCCGGGTTGGTGACGTTAAACCTGAAGGTGGGCCACAGCTTGTCGCTGTAGATATCCTGAGCCGTCGTCGTGAAGGGCTGCAGGGGCGCAACCATCACGGTATCAGACCACAAGGAATATCCTGGTCCGTTGCCGTTGTCGGCCGGATTTCCGTTAAATGTCCGTACCTTGTAATAATGAGGCGTGTCGGGAGTGATGGTGGGGTTGCGGTCGTAATGTTGATAAATTCCCCCGGGCGCCGTGGCCAGTATTCCAGTGAACGTGCTTAAGCCGGAAAAATTTGTGTAACGCGTCGTCAGCTTAAAGTTGTTGTCGTCGCCGATGGATAGCCATACCTCGTATCCCCTGACGCCCAGGTTAGTACCCGCGTCGTTCCGGCATACAAACTGCATCAGTGTGTGAATGTTGCCGCCATGGTCGTCAATGGGATTTACGCTGTTGACTTCATAGTCGCCGGAGGCAACCGGGTTTCTGCCCTGTAGCTCGGACGAAACGCCCAGTGTCTGTGCCTGCAAAGCTATAAACTGCGGCTTTATTTGGGAGAGGTCGGGATTTGTGGGCGCGCCGCCCACCATGTCGGTTAGTTTGGTATAAATCCTCTGCTCAGTCCTGTTATTCGCGTTGTCATAGACGACGATGCTTTGCCAGTGTTCGTCTATAAAAATGTCGTTATACGCCCACATGGTGCCTCTCGCCCTGGTCATATAGTAGCCGCCGGCGACTGGCACAGCGTCGCCGCCCGCAATGACCACGGCCGCGCTGGACGCCGCTCTGTCCGCAGCCCTGTTGGTAGAGCTGAAAATCGGCTGCTGGTTAGAGCCATAGTTTGCGCTGATTCGGTTTCTGCCCAGGGCCGTGACCCTGAAAGCATTTATCGAATTACGGGGGCCGGCAATTGTGGAAATATTGGCGCCTTCATCCAAACTGAACGCGACGACAGGGTACACGGCGGTGTCGGTATTAGTGGCGCCGCACGCAATTTCAGTGATTACGGGCGCTTCATAGATAAAACCCATCGTAGGCGCGTCGCTCCTCAGGCAGTAAAGGGCGACGTACTCTTCCCTGGTTCCATTGAAGTTTGCAAAGCAAGACGTGGCGCGGCCCGGCGCCGTGGCATAGACGTTGTATCTCCGATCGGGGTCGAGGCCCAAAAGGGGCTTGCCCATTTGCGCTCTGGGCAGGGGATAGCTGTCCAGCAGTATTTCACCCGTCATGGTGTCGCTCAGCGTGATCTCAGCGCCTTCAACAAGGGCGCCGCCATAGCCGTCAAGTACATAGACCGGCGTGTTGATGGGCATCTGGTCTGTGGTTATATAAGCAATATTACTGTTTTTTTGGTCTTCGGCTGTTACGGCTATCTCAATTGTGCTTTTGCCGTGGGGAAGGGTATAGGCAAAGGGCTGATCACTCTGGTGGGGTCTGCCGTTAATGGTCAGGCTGGCTTTGAGGTCTTCCAGCGTCACGGTCACGGCAAAACCAGAGGAGTCGGTGTAAAAAGTTGGTACACCGTAATTTCTTACGTCATCCCTGAATGCGGGGGTCAGTACGCCCTTTGAGATTGTGATTTTTTTTATCCCCGCTTCCTGGCTGGGTTCAGGGCGCTCTACCACCTTGTCGTTATCGCTGGAGCATCCGACTGCGCTCAAAAGCGCAAGGGATAAGGTTATGGGGATTAAGAAGGCAAGCCACTTTGGCATGTATCTTATGCTTGGCATACAGGCTCCTGTATTGAAGGCGAGGAATTTAAACCTCGGTTGGTGAAACGATAGTGTTTACGGAGTTTGGAGCGTTTTCGCGCGCTCACAAAACCGTGTGCAATGGGAAAAAAGCAGAGGGGACGCATGGACAAAGAGTACAAACCCCCCCAGAACACTCGCCAATGCGGTACCTTGAGTGAATAAGCATCAAACGCGCCCCCTCTGATTTCAGAATATTTCATTTTTTTTTTTTTTCAATCCGGCAGTTTTTGCCTGGTGGGTTTTGGGTCGTCTGCATGCTTGCAGAACACCCTCTAAATTTAAGTCAATTCATATTTGTATTTTTGTTTGCAAGGGGTAATTTACACTGGGCAAAAAATGACATGCGCGCTTGACTGCAAAGGAACCTTGCCCCTAAGCAACGGGAGCATCAAGGGAGTCAATCTCTAAATTACTATTCATTGATTAGAAAAACTCGCCCCCTGAAGCGGTATGCGCATTCCAATTCTACATAGGCGGACAATCGCTCTACGCCCTGACCGCCCTTCCCGCCCTGGCCATCAGTTTGCCGGCCCTATAGGCTATCTGGCCGTTGACTATAACCGTGTCTATACCTATCGAAAACTGGTTTGGTTTTGCGACGCTTGCGGGGCTGCGGACCGTTTTGGGATCGAATACCACCAGGTCGGCCATGGCCCCATTCTCAAGGACGCCTCTCTGTTTCATGGCTGGCAGCAATATGCTTCTGGGGAGCGTCGTCATTTTTTCAATCATTTTTTCGAGGGGGATGCCGATGTCCATTCCGTGTCTCAGGGCTGTGGCAAAGCATCCGGCTCCTCTTGGATGGTTGTTGGCCACCGGTTCGCTCTCTATGCCGCCGTCGGAGCCAATCATGCAGTAGTTTTCTTTTAAGGCCAAATCCACCGTGCTTTCCATAGGTATGACGCCATCGGGAATGGCAACCAGTACGTCCCACCTCTTGCGGTATTTTTCAAAACTCGCCTCTGTCAGTTTTTCCCCGGTGCCTACAACGGTCAGGTCGGAGTAAGTGATGCCATAGCGCTGCTGCCAGCCCGGGTCAAAGCGAGTTGAAGGGATGTACGTGGCCCAATAGGAGTATGGATAAACACAGCAGGTGATTTGCAGGCCGGATTTAACAGCGCCGCCAATAAGCTCCAGGGCTTCCTTCATGCGATATGTGCCGCCCGTGCTGTGCAGGTGGTCTATGTGGACGCGCGCCCCGCAATCCCTTGCCAGCTGAATCGCCTCTTTTACGCCGTCAAGTTCTTTTTCCTTTGATGAATACCGCAGGTGCAAAAAGCAGGACCTATCGTATTTTTTGGCGAGTTTTGCGTACTCCAATAACTCAGAATAGGGAATCGGCGTGTATTCAACGGCGTAAGAAACGCCCAGCGCCCCTTCTTCCAGGCACGCCTCAGCCTTACGCAGACGTTCAGGCGTAGTCCCGGGCCGGGACCTTATTTCGGTGGCAAAGGTTGACACGCCGTAATTCACCCAGTGGTGCGACTTAGCCATAGCCTGGTAGTAAGCGCCTGCATTCGATGAGCCGCCGTGCATGCTGAGGGCGGCTGTCACGCCGTCCGTGAGCTTATATCTTTCGCACAATTCAAAGGGACCTTTGCGGTTATCCGTCAGGACATCAATGAAGCCAGGCGAAATAACTTTGCCGGAGCAATCAATGACCGTCCGGCCCTGCAACGGCCCGCCGCCTATTTCTATGGTTCCGGCCTCAGTCACGCCAATATCAACAGTCTGCCACTTTCCCGCAAAAAAAGATCTGGCGCCCTTGATCACGACCGCCAGACGATTGTCGGCGGCGCTCAAACAGCTAAAGCCGCCCAGGATAGCCAGGGCGGAGAGGCTTTGTTGCAGAAACTCACGGCGATTGGGGTTATCCATGCGACACCTCAGCTAATTTATATAGTCGCGTGACTATAACTGAAATTTGTTTACGTTCTTTGATCTTCAGGTAAAACCAACTTCGTCCTCAGGACTGCCTATTGATATGGCTTTGACTTCCACGCCGGCTTCCTTTGCCATTCTCGTTGCGATGCCGCTCAGGACTTTTCCAGGGCCAAGCTCAACAAACCTGGTAACGTTCTGGCCCAGCAAGTATTTCATTATGGCCTCCCAGCGCACCGCCCCTGAAATCTGACGTATCAGGCCCTGGCGCAGCGTTTCGGCATCTGTCGCCGGCGCCGCGTCAACATTGTTAACCAACGGGCAAACGGGCGCCTTAAAATCCAGGGCGTTTAAGACAGGCGTCATGGCGCGCTGGGCAGGTTCCATCAAGGGGCTGTGAAACGGGGCGCTGACGGGCAGCTTCATCATTTTTCGCCCGCCCCTGCCCTTAAGTATTTCAATCGCGGCGTCAACGGCCTCGGCGTGACCCGCTATGACGATTTGTCCCGCTCCGTTATAGTTGGCGGGAACAACGACCTTGCCCGTAGCGCTAGCCGCCTCCCTGCATCCGGTTTCAACGTCTGTGGAGGCCATGCCGATGATGGCGGCCATAGCGCCAACGCCAACCGGAACAACCGCCTGCATAGAGCGCCCACGCTCTCTGACAGTGCGGACTGCGTCGGCATGGGTGAGCGAGCCGACCGCGACCAGCGCGCTGTATTCGCCCAGGCTATGTCCCGCCACAAAATCCGGCCCTGGCAATCTTTCTTTGCGCGCCTCCACAACCATGACGCTGTGCGTGAGGATGGCCGGTTGTGTGTGTTCCGTCAATTTCAGGGTTTCTTCAGGGCCTTCGGCCATGATTTTGGACAGTTCAAAGCCAAGGGCATCATCGGTCGCCCTCAAAACATTTTCCGCAGCGGGAGATTCTTTGGCTAACGCCATTCCCATCCCCACGGCCTGAGAACCCTGACCTGGAAACAACCATGCAACTTTCATGTTCAGCCTTTTTAGCGGATTTTAAAATGAAGACGCCTGAGGTGATTGCAAAACCTCTTACGTTGCCATGAACGTGGGCGCCAGATCCTCATTTTTCAGTAACTGCCGCGTTGACATGCAAAATTTCCAGAGGTTTTGCAATTACCTCGCCTAGTCAGTTGTAAATGGCAACAGAGCTATATTCCTTGCGCGCTTGATGGCTTCTACCAACATGCGCTGGTGCATGGCGCAGACGCCGCTGGTGCGGCGGGGCATGACCTTGCTGCGCTCCGGCGTAAAAGCCATTAGTGTTTTGACATCCTTGTAATCAATCATGGTGGATTTTTCTACACAAAATTTACAGAATTTGCTGCGGCGCAAGCCAAAGACTTTCTTTTTGACTCTGCCCTTGCCTTTTGGTCCGCCTCTTTTCATCCCATTACCTCCTCAAGCGTGCGCTCTTTGATTCCCGCGACGGCTTTTCGCTTGCTTTCGCGCTCAAAGCGAATCTTTTGCCGCCCGGAGGCCTTTTGGATTTCATCGGTGCGTATAGAAAGGTACTTGATGACGTTTTCGTGGTTACGGTAACGCCTTTCCAACTCAGCGATGAGCTTAGGCCCGGCCGTCAGTTCAAACAATGTGTAGTAGCCCTCGTTGAACTTCTGCACCTCATAGGCCAGTTTTTTTCGACCCCAGCGGTCAGTTTTGAGTAGCTCGCCGCCCTGTTCGGCTATGATCCCCTCGAAGTACTTGACAAGCTCTTCCGCCTGTTCGTCAGACAACATCGGGGAGGCGATAAAGATGCTTTCGTATTGGCGCATCAAACCTCCTTATGGATTTAAAGCCCCGGCCTTTGCCGGAGCAAGGAGAATCCTCTTTCGAGGACGCGAATGCTTATTATCTCTCAACCGCGTAGTTTTGCAAGTTTTTTAATTCGCAGCATTTCGGGAGGAATGATTCCGTTTCTGCATCAAAATTGCGGAAAGCGGTTTTGAACCGGAAACGCCATAATCAATTCCAGAAGCCCGGCGCGTTGACGCGGCTCTGCAAATCTGCGATTGGCGGGTTTTCAGCTAGTTTAGACAAGAAGTTTGCAAAGGGAGCGTCCATCTTTTCTATCAGTTCCCACTCATGCGGCGTCCACTCCTCCAGAACCCAATCCCTCAAGGGACGTTGAAAGGGACCTAAACCCAGCCGCAGGCGAAGTATGGCGTCGCCGTCAAGCGAGTCAATGACGCTCTGAAGCCCATTGTGTCCGCCCGAACCCCCGTTTTTACTTAGGCGGCCAGTTCCCAGGGGCAAGTCTTTATCATCGTATATAACCAGCATTTGTTCTTTGGGCAGTCCGCCCGCAACCGCTTCCGATACAGCCCTGCCGCTCAGGTTCATATACGTTGAAGGCACAAGGGCCATCATGGAGTCGGCCAAAGAATAAACCGCGCCGTAGTAAAAGCTGTGGATTATCTGAACCGCGCCTGAACAATTACTATCCATCCACCTCTGAACCATCAGCCGCCCCAGATTGTGCCTCGTGCAAGCGTATTCTTCGCCCGGGTTGCCCAGGGGTAATAAAAGCCATTGGCCAGGCAGCAGACGGCAGGAGGCAGGGGCAACTTTTCTTTTGCCAAAAAAGGCTCTGAACAGGCGCATGGGTTATACAAAGCACACTCAGGCAACTTGAAAAACGTGGCTTTATCTTATTTTTCAAGTTGCCTGAGCGTCTAGGTTGTTGAAGCGCCTTCTTCGGCTGCTGGTTGTTCTGCCGCTTGGGTCTCTTCCGCTTTCTTGCCGTGTACGATGCAGATAACGCTTTGCGGGGCATCCAGAAGTTCCACGTCTTCCGGCAGTTTCACCTGATCCAGGCGCATATTATCCCCAATTTTGAGCGGGGTGACGTCCACGTCAACGTGGGCCGGTATGGCGCCGGGCAGACATTCGATTTCGGCTTCGCGGTGGACGAATTCCAACATGCCGCCTTCCTTGGCCCCAACCGGGGTTCCGAGGAGGCGGATAGGCACGCGGACGCGCACTTTGCGCCTGGGGTCAACACGCATGAAGTCAACGTGTATCAGGCGGCCCGTGACGGGGTTGCGTTGCAGTTCCTTAATGATCACGTGCCTTTTGATGTCAGTGCCCTCGCGCTGCAGGTAAATCAGGCTGTTCATGCCTGTTTCCGAAGAAAGCACGCGCGACACGATTTTCGGGCTGATTTTGAGGGAAACCGGAGCTTCGCCCAGGCCATATACCGTGGCCGGAATCATCCCTTCCCTGCGCAACTTACGATTTGCCGACTTGCCCGTTTCAAGGCGCAAGCCTATCAGAATAGCTTCTTCCACGTATCCTCCTACCTGGCCCATTCAGGCCCTCTCGTTGGCGGCGGGCCGACAGGCCCGATTAATTTTGAAAATCATCGTCCGAAAAATTGGACGAAAGCGTAGGTTAGCTGAAAGGCGAGTCAATGTCAACTTATGGAAAAACAATGAACTGCAAAAATTTGAAGGCTTTGCAAATCCAGAGTCATTGGAACAAATATAGCATTTCCGGTTCAAAACCGCGTTCCGCAATCAGGAATGTTAGCGATGCGGCATTCGCGGTTTTGAGCCGGAAAGTAGCGCAGTGCACCTGAGCCTGCCTTTTTCCACCAGACATAATTGAATCATGTAGCAACGCTAATATTTATGGGA
>JAISSN010000057.1 GCA_031273105.1 Holophagales bacterium
CAGGTCAAAGCGCAAATCCAGCGACAGTATCCAATGCGCAAGCGCCTCGGCTTGCAGCCTGGTATTTATCGCAGGAAGCGGCTCAGGCTGGTCTGGATATGTTGCGGATACGGCATCGCAAGCGTTCCAGGCTACGGATACGGCATCGCAAGCGTTCCAAGTGGTTCCGTAACAACTGCCGAGCAGATTTGGCGTCCAAACCGTAGCGGAGGTTTCATCAAGGGGCGCTCCCTGCTTAAACACAGGCCCCCACCAGCCTTTTACGCCATCCCTATCCGCTGCGTCAGCCCCCCCCGTCAGGGCGTGAATCAATAAAACCCTGACAGGGCCGTTGCCCGTCACGCGATATGCAGTGCTAACACCGCTGATTTGCTCCATTTAGTTCACTGACCGGTCGGAACAGCTTGAACAACGCCTTGTTGATAGTCTAGCTGGCTGCCGCGCAAACTATGGGGAATCAGATAAACAATCAGCGTTATGACGGCAGCCAGCGGGATAACAAAGCGCCACAGATTAACCCGATTCATCAGTAGGCAGGCGATAAGCCATCCGATAAACATTATCAGCGTCTTGTTGTCTGTTACGTCCCAGCCAAGGGGCCAGCCTGTCCAGTACGCCCCAAAGGCCTGTTTTTGCACAAAAGCGCCCAGTATAAGCCCCCCAACGAGTATCAGGCTCAATGTCGCCCAGGGAAGGATTTTTTCGCGCCTTGATAACAGCGCCCCCAGACCGGCCCTGGTACTAGTGAGCATGGCCGCGAACATTAAAAGAATATGCGATAGCAACAAGGGGGCGGACACAGGCCCCTTGAAGCGCAGTATCGCTGTTTCGCCTTCAGGTATCACGGCTTCGGCAACTTCTATCCTGTATTCAATTTTCCCCGCTGCTTCCTGGGGCGGGATATTGGCTACCAGTATCTTTTTTTCGCCATCCGATTCAGGCGACATGAATATCACATTAAATGGATCCTCGGTTGGATAGCGCCTCCAAAGCACGCGGGCGGTAAGGCCGGGGTCGGGTATGACTATAGAGGCGTCATTCACGTTTTCCGCGCTTCTGGGCAGGCGATATTTGAATTGTTGTCCGCCGATATTGACGCTTACCCGCAACGGATTGGTAGGCCCTGTAAGGCGCTGATATACAGCGGCGGAAATCATCACTAAAAAGGCCAATACCCAAAGCCATATATCTGATTTGAATTTTTTTGGAGCGTCTGACATGAATAACCTCCAGCGTCTTCGGCCACGAGCCGAATTAAGCAAATTATAAAAGTAAATCATTTCTTTTGATGCGGAATAACGGCCCCGCCCGAAACCACCCACGTGAGGGCCTGCTCCGGCGTGATGTCCAGGGACTGAACGGCGGATTCATCCAGCATGACCACGTAACCAGACGTCGGTATCGGAGAAGTTGGAATATAGACAACCACGCGGCTTGACCCGTCTTTAACGGCCCAGGCGCACTCCCTGTGCGTCACGAAACCAATGGTCTTAGAGTCAGAATTGGGCCACGGGACTACGACCACCTCTTTGAAACTCCCGTCCTTGCCGCTTTGAACGGCGCTCATGATCTGTTTGGTGGCCCCATAAACACTCTTGACGCCTGGAACATTCATCATCAGCGCGTCAAGCCAACTGAATATCCGGCGCCCGATGAAATTTTGAACCAGCGCCCCCACAGCAAACAGCAGACAAGCCATCGCCAATATTGAAAATACTGCCTGCTGCCAATAGCCCGGCTCAGGAATGCCAAACAGCCTCGCAAGCCAGAGCAGCGGTCTGTGAAAAATGCCTATGAGAAGCTGAAAAACGGCGCTCAGAAACCATACCGTTATCCCCAGAGGCAAAAGAGAAAAAAGCCCCGCAAGGAGTCGTTTCCGAATCAAGGCTCGTCTCCGTCTTTTGTTCCGGTAAGCCTTCCCCGCCCGTTAATGAGTTTGTTCCCAAGGTTGCGCCAAAAGGCCTGAGCGTAAGTAATGGCGCTCCATATAGCCAGGATCATTGCTACCCACATTAGAAACAGACCCAGCCCCGCGAAAACCCCCCAGGGCTGGGTAGTGGAGAGCTTGCCCCTGAAAAATTCGGCAAAACCCCAGTGATGAAACACTTCAACGCTTGTAAGCGCGTATATCCACCCATCCAGTACCGGGCCGAACAGCAAGCAGGAAATAGCCGCTATCTGCGCGCCCAGCTTCCATTTGCCCAGCCAATCAGCGGCGATGGTAAGACCCTCTTCGCTTGCCAGGCCCCTAAGTCCCGTAATAGCCATCTCCCTGGCCAAAATAATAAAAGCCATCCATGCCGGAGTAAGCCCTAATTCAACCAGACTGAGTAACGCGCCGGAAATCAACAACTTGTCGGCGAGGGGGTCGAGGAGTTTGCCTAAAACGGTAATCTGGCGCAATTTCCGCGCAAAGTACCCATCGTAAAAATCAGTGACGCAGGCAATCCAGAACACGACGGAGCCAATGATATTGTGGTGCGGCACGCGCGTCATCAGGATTACCACCAGAACAGGCACGAGCAGTATCCGAATGACCGTCAAGGTATTGGGAAGATTCATAAACTCACTTTACACTAAAAACACAGAGCCAATGATATTGTAGCGCTGCGCGCGCGTCAACTCACTTTACACTAAAACTTCGTCACGTTACCCTTTAGCAAAAGCGCCTGCCACTCTGAATCTTCCATCACTTCAAACCCGGCCGCTTCATCAGGGTGAAACATCATGCACTCTCTGGAAACGCGTACGGGAACGCCCGATGCCAAAATTCCCTGTAGCGCCTTTAGTCCAGAGGCGTCTCTGAGAAGCGAAGCGCCGTCGTGGGCGATGCCAATCCAGGGAATATTTTTATCCGCCCGCTTGAGAATATCCAGCAGCAAGCGGCGACCTGTGAGGGGATCGCCGGAACCAATGGCGCCGCTCAGCACCAGCACCGGAGGGATTGGCGCCGGTTTTGGCTCTGCCGGAATAACCACGGCGGGAGGCAGAAACGTAAGATTTTTACTCGCCTTCACATCAATGGTGACAAGCGGCCCCCTGCTGTTGGCGCTGTGGTCCCGCCCGCGTTTATCCAATAGCTTGACAACGTTGCGCCTGTGGGTCTCATCATCCATCACAATTCGGACGGCGCTGCCGGGATGCTCGTCGAGGACGCGCTGGACTTCGATTACAGCTTGGGAAACGGTTAAATCAAACAGCTCAAGCGTTATGATGTCCATCGGCGCTCCGGGTGGTTGTCGGCAAATCTGAAAAACAGTCTGCGTCAGGTTTTTCAGAATAGATATTAGGAATTGGAAAATTTTCAATCAACGTGAAAACGGGACTTGCCCTGTTTTCACGTTGATTGATTATAATATTCTTTCATGCTTTTGCCTGTTCAAAAGACCCGCCGAAAACCATGGACGCCGATGGTTCGGTATAGAGCAGGTGAACATTTCCGGTTGTCAGCGGGACAGGTTGACCAAGGTTCAAAAAATCGCGGATTGACGCGGGTATTGCAAGTAAGGAGACAAATCGGAAATCAAAACACAGATTAAAAAAATTACGCATTCTCAAGGCTTTTCGGCTGTTGGCGTCACCCACTGCAAACCGCTTGCCGAAGAAGCAGAGCGCTTATACAAGTGGTTTTCGGACGGTTGCGCGGGGCCGTTGGATTATTTGTCGCCTGAAATCATTTCGGGTCCGCGCCATGTATTTCCTAACGCGAAAACGGCCATCGTCGTTTTTTTTCCCTATGCCCGTCCAGACGCTATCCCGGGCGGCGCGCCAGAGAGTCTGAAGTTGAGCCGCTATCTCTGGGGGGCTGACTATCACAAAATCCTCAAAGAGCGTTTATTCAGCCTGCTTGAATACATCGAGGGCCTGTTTCCCGGCGTCAGCGGCCGGGTCTGCGTTGACACGACCCCTATCATGGAGCGCAAACTGGCGGTACAGGCCGGTATTGGCTGGCAGGGCAAAAACACGCTTCTGATAGCGGGCGGGCAAGGCAGTTGGGGCTTTTTGGGCGTACTGCTCCTCAACATAGAAATTGAGCCTGATCTGCCCTTTGAGGGAAACATGTGCGGCAACTGCTCACGTTGCATAGACGCCTGCCCCACAAAAGCCCTTGAGCCGTTCCGCCTGAATTGTTCGCGCTGTCTCACAACATGGAATATTGAACGCGAAGGCAGCCCTCCCCAGTGTGTTTCCGAGGCCATTTCAAAAACGGGCTGGGCGGCAGGTTGCGACATCTGCCAGGAAGTGTGTCCCTGGAATAATTCCCCGAACTGGGGAGACCCAGAACTATGGGGCAATCCTTCAATGCTCCACACGTGGTCTGCGGAAAAACTCCGCGTCACGTCAAGCCAATGGAAAAAAATAACAAACGGAACAGCCCTCAGGCGCGTGAGGTTCCGGCATTGGAAGCAGAATTTGGAGTTGGCTGAGACGAGCCTCTTTAAATAATCATTGAACGATTCCCATATTTAGTGCTACTATGGCAACGGCCCTGTAGCTCAGTGGTCAGAGCCGGCGGCTCATAACCGCTTGGTCCAGGGTTCGAATCCCTGCGGGGCCACCAAATTAAGCCAAAACCCACATTGCCGCATAGGAGATTTCGCCATGAAAATTCTTGTTGCTCTCAAGCAGGTTCCAGATACAGAGAGCAAGATCAAGGTAGCCGACACGGGCAACACAATTGATCAAACCGACCTCAAGTGGATCACCAGCCCCAATGACGAATACGCCCTTGAAGAAGCCCTCCGATTAAAGGAAGCCAGAGGCGCGGAAATTATTGCTGTTTCTATAGGCAGCGAAAAGGCCAAAGACGTTTTGCGCAACGCCCTGGCACTTGGCGCTGACAGCGCCGTGCTGTTAAAGACAGACAGCGTTGAAGACCCTTTGGTCGTCGCCCGCGCCTTATCTGCCTTTGCCGATGGAAAAAACTTTGATCTTTTGTTCTTTGGTCACAAGTGCTACGGAAACGACAACGGCTGCGTTGGCGTGATGACGGCGGAATTACTGGGTTTGCCCCAGGCCCACGTTGTTACAAAGCTGGATATTTCTGATGCCGGTTTTCGCGCAGAGCGCGAAGGCGATTCCGGGCTTGAGGTCATAGAAGGCGGCCTGCCCGCCGTGATCACGGCCCAGCGCGGATTAAACGAGCCGCGCTACGCCAACCTGAAGGGCATCATGGCCGCCAAGAAAAAGCCAATTGAGGAAATTGACTGCGCCCTGTCTGAAGCCGCCATAAAAATCTCTGCACTGACACTACCCGCGCCGCGCAGCGAAGGCGTGCGACTGGACGGCGATCCGTCTGCCCAGGCAGTTTCGCTCGCGGCCAGGCTTCGTGATGAAGCCAAGGTTATTTAATTCAACAACCGTCACTAAGGAATACGACAATGATTCTGGTTTTTTGTGAAGTAAAAGACGGCTCAACCCGCAAACCCAGCCTGGAAGCCCTGTCAGAGGCCCGCAGGCTGGCCGGAGACGACCCCGTCGCGGCGCTGTTCGTGGGCGATAAGCTCACGGGCGCTGAAGACGCGGCCAGCTATGGCGCAGACGCCATAATCAAAATAGAATCGCCGACGCTGGCCTCTTATTCCAGCGACCTGTTCGCCAGCGCGATTGCTGACGCCGTTGTGGCCAAAGGCGCAAAAAAACTGTTATTGAGCGCCACTTCCATAGGCAAAGACGCAGCGCCAAGGATTGCCGCGCGGCTTGGGGCGGGACTGGCCGCCGACGTAACGGCCCTCTGCCTGAAGGATGGCCGCTTACAGGCAATCCGCCCGATGTACGCGGGCAAGGCCAACGCTGCCGTTGACTTTAATACAGATATTCAAATCGCCACCACGCGCCCCAACGTATTTGCTGTGGCAAAGGTATCCAAAGCGGGCGCCGTGGAAACCCTTCCCCCCCCATCGGGGAGTTTTAAATCTATCGTTAAGGAAATCATCGCCAAGGGCAGTGGAAAGCTCGACCTCACAGAAGCCGACGTGATAGTTTCAGGCGGACGGGGCATGAAAGACGGGGCCAACTTTAAGCTGCTTGAAGAATTGGCCGAAGCCATGGGCGGCGTTGTCGGCGCAAGCCGCGCCGCCGTTGACGCCGGTTGGAATATCCCCCACAGCGCCCAGGTAGGCCAGACGGGCAAGGTGGTTTCGCCCGCCCTTTACATTGCCTGCGGCATTTCAGGCGCGATTCAGCACGTAGCAGGCATATCAGGCGCCAGGTTCATTGTCGCCATCAACAAAGACCCCGACGCGCCAATTTTTAAGCTGGCCGATTACGGCATAGTCGGCGATTTATTTGAAGTCGTGCCGGAGCTGACCAAAGCTATAAGGGCAATCAAATCTGATTCCAAATAATTCCAATTCTAAATAGAAATTGCTTTAATTTCTATTTGGAATCGGAATGCGCGACACGGATGTCGCGCCGAAATGCGTAGCATTTCGAGAGGCAAGGAACGCTTACGATGCCGTATCCGTAGCAAGGCGAGACAACGCTCTCGCCGTAGCCGACTACTTCAAAATTGCAGGACGCAATTTTGAAGTAGAATTGGAATAACAGGGCTGAACGGTACGGAGTTTAACGCCAGCTTTACCGATGCCGACCTTGAGGGCATATTGAAATAAAACGGGGCTTGTCTGGTTTTACAAGTTGTTTGATTATATAAACTTGTGATTCTTACCGTTCACCCCGACAACCCTCAGCAGCGCCATTTAGAGCGCATTGCCGAGCTATTGCAAAAAGACGGCGTCATCGCCTATCCCACGGACACACTGTTCGGCCTGGGTTGCCTGGCCAGCAGAAAAAAGGCCCATGAGCGAATTCTCACTATCAAGGGCCGGGACGGCAAGCGCCCGATGAGCATACTCTGCTCTGATATGGAAATGCTCTGCCGCTACACACGACACCTCGAAACGTCCGCCTATCGCATACTCAGACAGATATTTCCCGGCCCTTACACGGTTGTATTGCCCGCGAGCAAAGAAGTGCCGCGCCACTTGCAAAACAAGCACACCGTGGGCCTGCGCATCCCAAATCACACTTTTTGTACTGAGTTAACAAAGCTGTTGAACGAACCCATAATCACAACCAGTTGCCAGCGCAGAGGCGAAGCGCCCATGCAAACGGCCTGGGAAATTGACGATGAGCTTGGACACATTCTGGATATTGTCGTTGACTGCGGCATACCAGAGGGCCTGGCAAGCACCATACTGGATTTCACCACAGAACCAATTTCCGTGCTGCGGGAAGGTGCGGGACAGTGGCCTGTTTTGTAGAATCACAAATCCAGATTTCGGACAAATTCCCTAATCACTTGTTCAAAAGATTTGCCTATTGTATTTGACATATCAAGGACTTCCTGATGCGTCAGGGTGGTTTCTTCTAAAATACCCGCGCCCATGTTGCAGATGCAGGAAATACCCGCAACGCGCATACCTTCGTGACGGGCCACGATGGCTTCGGGCGCAGTGCTCATCCCAACCGCGTCGCCGCCCAACAAGTGAAAAGCCTTGATCTCCGCAGGGGTCTCAAAACTTGGGCCTGTAACGGCAACATAAACGCCTTCAAAAATTTCCTGATTATGCCTGCCGCCTGCCGATAGCAACTGCTGTCTTAATTTTGGGTCGTAGAGAAAGGTCATGTCAGGAAATCTGGCGCCCGGTTCAATATTCGGGCCAATGAGCGGGTTGATTCCCTGTAGATTGATGTGATCCCTGATTACCATGAGCGAGCCAACTTTCAGGCCTGGATTAACAGCGCCGGCGGCATTAGTCAGGAGTACAGCCTTGACGCGCAGACGACCATATACGCGCATGGGCGCTGTAACAAGGGACATTGGATGGCCTTCGTAATAATGAAAGCGGCCCGCCTGCAAAACAATGTTCTTTTTTTCCAGCTCGCAAAAAATCAATTTGCCTGAATGTCCAGGCACAGATTGATCAGGGAATCCAGGCAGATCCCGAAAGTTAATTGTTAAGGCCGTTTTGGCCTCCATATAGTCGGCCAGCGTTCCCAAGCCTGAACCCAAAACGATAGCCAGCTCTGGAATGAAGGGAATTTGCTGACGAAGCGATTCTAAGGCGGGTCTTATGTCCATGTTTATCTCATTGGCGTTTAGTAAGCAGGGTCAAGGCGCACGTTCACCCGAGTCTCAGGTACTCTGGACACTGGGCTTTTTAATCTGAAATCCAGTAGATAAAAAGGAATATCAGAATTGCCAGGAAGAACAACGCGCTGCGGGTTTGGCAAAGATGAGCTAAAAGTATAAAAAAGATAAGAAGAAAGTATATTTTCATTGACGCCAACCCTGACTTCAATTGACGCTCCGTTTGGCAGAGGAGGCACAGTAGTAACCGATAACCAGTACGCTTTGTCTTTAGTCAAGATAATTTTTGCTGTTGAGCTTTCCTTAGAAGTCAGATTGGTAAATTTTCCTTCGGCGTCTAAAACGGCGTCAGACATGCTGAAAACAAAACTCGGCAAGGGGCTATTTGCTGAGTCGGGGTCGATACCCCAATCAGTTATAAAACCGCTCAGCGGCCCTTCGGTGGGTCTTGGCCAAATAGTCCCGCCAAAAAAAGGAGTTGTCATTTGGGTAATTACTGCATCTGTAAAAATTTCAGATAAAGGGTCGTTAACTCCTTCGTTTTCCGACAATCGCGCCAGTTGTGTAAATATACTGGGCAGGTCAATAATTTCAGATAGCTCGTTTTCGTTTTCTTTTGATTCATTTTTAAGTGAATAAAAACGAATTATTGACGTTGGATCAATATCATCCCAGGCAGCGGGGTTGCCAGGCGAATCTATGCCGTTTGCCTTCAGCGCCAATTCCCAGGTAAAAGCGGATATAGCGGGGGCGGAATAAATGTCCAGCGGCAATCCGGCGTTACGTATATCTCTGACTATTGTCCCTGACGCTGAAGTGAGAAAAGGGGTTTTCAGCGCGACTGCCGCAATGGCGTCAGGCAAGCCTTCAGCCAAAGCTGTAGTAGGCTGAAGGTTTATCGTGATTGGCTGATTTCTTGTATCAAAGCCCGGGAATTTTCTCGCTGGGAGCCGGAAGCGGAACGGCACGCCTGAAGACCTCAGGCTGTTTCTTGCCATCATGGACAGAAGGACGCCCTCGTCCCACGCGTCATCATATTGGGGACCGCCACGCACGCTGCCAAAATAGCGCATTTTGCCGTTTGCGGCATTATAAGCCAGCGGAAAGCGCTCTGTGTCATACTCGACATAAGTGCCCAAAGGCTCTGTAACGCCTCGGCGGTAGTGAACGTCAAGATTATTGTCATCGTCGCTTGGCGTAGGATTACCGAATGAGATCACCGCCTTATAGAAAGTATCCATGATTGCCGCTATTCTGCTGCCCGTCCCATTGGTTTCTATTATCGCATCAGGCGCGTATCCGGCATATGGGTGGCCAATCCACCATTTATCATCCAACCCAATTTCGATATCCAGCGTGACCTTTCCCTTTATAGCAACGGCAGGCGTTGGATTATCATCAGGCAAAGAGCCGTCAAGACCCCTGCGAATAGAATATAAAACCCTGTCAGCATGTGGCGTTTTGCTATTTATGCCATCAGGATCAGCAATAAGGCGCACGGTAGTTCTGAAGTTATTCAAGGAATAGCTAAACGCGCTCTGAACTTCCAGATAGACTGGAAGCGTTTCGTCATCTGGTAAGTTTATCCCGTAATCGCCTCTGCTATCTGTAGTAGTTAAGTCTGTTGCCCGCCAGACGTCAACTTTTGAGCCATCCTGCATTGTTTCCTGGGCTAGATAAACCACCCTTACAGAAATACCCCGCAACGGCAGCACTTCAGCGTTGTCTGGCGCGTCCAGGCCGATGGGATAGCCATTGGCGTCCACTTTTATGGGCAGGCGCTTATATGTAATTCTTCCTGTCACCGAGCGGGCCGACAGGTTGTCGTCCGGGCCGCTATTGCCGCAACAGATGACAAAAAAGCCCAAAAGCGCGGAGACCAGAAGTCTGAAACAGTATCCTGAACCTGGGTTAGCTCGCAAATCACAAGCAAAAAATGATCTGATCGCTTTAATAAATCCGGTAAAAGCCATCTCTACCTCAAAAAGCTGACGAATAAAGTCTATCACAAGATATGGCGGACAGTGTAACGGCAACGGGCGGCGCAGGCGTAAACATTTATTTTTGTTCTGCTTTTGGACTGCGCTGATGTACAGAGAAAAAAACGACCATACGACTAACTCTTATAGCAGTATGCACCGTCAGAGCAACAAGTTCTATCGCTACGCCAAATTTTCAAATTTGTCATTGGCGGCTACGGCCCCGTAGTTGAAACTTTTCATTGTGCGCAAGAATCTCAGCGGAAATTTCATCTGTGTCATTAAGCCAGGGGCCTGGGTTCACTTGTTGGTTGTTAATCCTTACTTCAAAATGGACGTGAGGGCCGGTCGAATGGCCCGTATTTCCTACCCTGGCAATTATTTGACCGCGGCGCACAAAGTCGCCAGCCTTCACAAGGTTAGCGCTGTTGTGTCCATATACGGTTTCAACGCCGTTTCCGTGGTCAATTTTGACAAAATTTCCCAGCTTCCTTTCTCTTCCAACGGAGGAAACCCGACCGTCCATGGCTGCAAAAATGCTGTGGCCCAGAGGAGCGGTGAGGTCAATTCCCTTATGTACACTATTGTAAGTCTTATAGACGCGCCGTTTCCCCCCATTCGGCGTCTTTACCACTGTTGAGGTTCTTCTGACGCGCGGGCCCCAGGCTGAGCTAATGGTGCGAGTTTCAACGGGCCAGAGCAAGTCAAGATTATTTGGGTCGGCAGAAAAGTAAATGCCTGGCTCTACCGCATGCAATTCAGGCAGGACGTTTTGAATCTGCGAAATCAAGTAGTCATCCCTACTTGTTTCACGCCTTGCAGGTTGTTTCTCATCTGTTTCTTCATTTACGCATTCGCCTGGTTCAACGTCCGGGTCAATAGCTGTGAGAATCAGCGCCTCTTCCCCGGTCTGCTCCGTAAGATCAGCTCCGTCCGCTTGTTGCGACGCTGCAGGATTGTCAGTCTGGACGGCCGTCCGCTTAGGCGCAGCCTTTTTTGCGGCATCTGCGTCAGTCATTTTTCCGGCATGAGGACTACCGTCAGCAGCCTTTTTTACCTGGACGGACGAGTTGGATTTTTCTAATTTTTCAGGTGAAGCGTGTTTGGCGTATGCGTTAATAGATGCGAAACAGGCGATGCCAATCGCAAGATTGCGTAGTAAAGAAATCACGAAACCTCCTGAGTAAGAGTGTAATGCAAATATCCTACCAATTCAACCAATAGTTTTTTTACAGGGCCAGGGACAGTCAGACCAGGGGACGGTGATGGTTCCACGGCGTCCGCCTTCTTTTTTCAATAATTTGACAGGGCCGAGGGTCATTTGGTGGCTCACGCTTTTCAGGGCGTCGTATAGCCCCGCGAGGCCAGCGCAAACTCCCAGAATGGCTTCCATTTCAACGCCCGTGCGGCTTTCGCAGGATACTTCCACCAGGAGCCAGGCCCGCCTGTTTGCTTCAATCCATTGATGGTCAATATTTATGGCGTCAATTGCCAGCGGATGGGCCAGCGGCAGCAGGCGCGCCGTATGCTTGACGCCTGAAATTGCTGAAATTCTCGCCAGCGACCAGGGATCCCCCTTTGGGCCATTCCCATTTATCAACGCCTCGGCGCATTCCTGACATAACTCCAGGTATCCCGCTGCGGACGCGACGCGCCTGGTTATGGCCTTTGCCGATACGTCCGCCATCCTGGGACGCCCCTCGGAGTCAAGATGCGACAGCGTCATAATGATTCCTGTCTCAATAATTCAAAAAGAATACGCCTCAAATCCTCAACGCCATTGGCGCAGGCTTGAGGAGCGGCGCTGTTCAGTTGTTCTTCTGAGGCAAATCCAAAAGTTACGCCAATACAGGGCACGTTTGCGGCGTTTGCCATGTGGAGGTCGTAAAGCGTATCGCCAACCATAAGCGCGTCTTTGGGGCGCAGATTGTAGCAATTAAGGCAAATTTCCAAACTTTCAGGATGAGGCTTTGGGCGTGTTACCCTCTCCGGCGTGACTATAGGGTAAAAGGCGTCAGTCCAGCCAAAACCCGTCAGTTGAGGTTCAAGCGCCTTGAATCTCTTTGAAGTGGCTATGGCTTGCTTAACCCCTTTGGCGCTTATGTCGGCAACCAGTTCGCGCATACCCGGAAATGGGAGGATCAAATGAGAATTGCCGGCCCAGTTATATGACCGATATAGATTGAGAATCTGATCCATTTCATCTCCGCCGCCAACGCTAAATGTACGCCTCAGCCCTTCTTCCACAGGCAGGCCGACGCAGGCCAGCCATTTATCCATGAGGGCATCCGGCTTATTCAGCGCCTTCAGCGTAAATCGCATACCATCTTCGATGAGAGGACGGGTATCAGCCAGTGTGCCGTCAAAATCCCAGACGATGAGTTTCATGAGCATTGTCTCCACCTACCAACTTGCATTCAAACGGAATAGAATGCAAGTTAGCAGGCGGAGAGTTGACCATAAGGGGGACGCCTTGATCTCATTCCAAGACCTGGAAGTTCGCTACGGGCCGACAATTGCCCTGAAGGGGCTGAACCTCGCGCTGGAGGATGGAATCGTCGGTCTGCTTGGGCCTAACGGTTCAGGCAAATCAACCCTGCTGAAAACCCTGCTGGGGCTGCTCAAGCCCTATCGGGGCGGCGGCGCCGTTATGGGGATCCCATTGGATGACGCCGCGTCTTTAAGGTTGCGCGCCACCATCGGCTACATGCCCGAGTACGACGCGCTGATTGAGGACGTATCGGCTTATGAGCAAGTGGCCTTTTGGGGAGAACTGTCGGGCCTGAACCGGGAGCAGGCCAGGGATCGCTCCCATGAGGTTTTATACTTTGTGGGGCTTGACGAATCCAGGTACAGAAATGTTTCAGGCTATTCAACGGGTATGAGGCAGCGCGTAAAGTTGGCCCAGGCCCTTGTTCACAGCCCAAGACTGGTATTTTTGGACGAACCCACAAATGGACTGGACCCATTTGGCAGGCGCAAAATGCTGGAGCTTGTTCTTAAAGTCAGGTCTGAATTGAGCACAAGCGTGATCCTGGCAAGCCATCTGCTTGAAGACGTAGAGCGGGTTTCAGACCAGTTGGTGATACTGGACAAGGGGGAAATCAGAGCGAGCGGCAAAATGGCAGATCTGCGCCATATTTTATCTAAGCGATTTGAGTTGCGCTTCCTGGCGCCGCTGACGCCTGAGCAGGAGGCAAGATTGGCTGAGATAGGCGGCTTGCTTGAAAACCTGAATGGCCTGTACGACATTGAATTGCGTGAAACCGACGCGAGCGTCCCGTTTAAGTGGGCTGAATCTGCGGGCGCGGTGTTGGTGCAGGTCACGCCCCGCCTTGATCGGCTTGACGAAATTTTAATTCGCGCCATTCGCGGAACAAACGCGTGAGATAACCATGCCTATATACGCCCCCAGCCTTCCCCCAAGAGCAAACCTCACGCGGAGCAAGTCCCCGATTGCGGTAATGGCGCGCTTTGACCTGACGCGCATATTTCGCCAAAAACTGGGACGTTTTTATGGCTTTGTGTTTTTAACGATTTTGATAATCCAAATCTCGGTTCTTTATACAAAGTATCTGGTAGCAACACAACAGGGCCTTGAACAGCTCAAAGGCCTTGCGGATCAACTTTTGCCAAATCAGGCCAACTTTCAGGCCTCTCTGCTGCATTCATCAATGCTGCTGTTTTTGTGGCTGCAAGCGGCGATAATCAGCGGCGGCTTGATATCCAGAGACACGCTGTATCGAATACGCCCCCTGATTTACGCACATCCTGTACGCCCCCTGGACTACCTGGCTTCCAAGGCGCTGGTGGCCTTTGGGATACCCTTTTGTATCCAGTTGCCGTTTATTATTCTGCCCTGGCTGCTTTCCATGCTCATTGCCGGCTTAAGCGGCCCCGTGTGGCCTACGGCGCCCCTGTACCTGATTCCAGCCGCGATATTAAATTCAATTGTCATGGCCTCTGTAACCCTTGGCGCTTCCGCTCTGGCCGCTTCCCCCAAGTCGGGCATGGGGTGGGCCGTAGGCCTGCTGATATTCCCAAGCGCCGTGGGAGGAATACTTACGAAAATTTTTCGCGATGGGTCATGGATGGCCCTAAGTCCAATAGCCCTCACAGAATCCTGGCCCGAGATATTGTGCGGCGTTGATAACCCCACCGCGCCGCTCTGGCCGACTATCATCGCCACGGCGTTACACATCGGCCTGTGGGCATACGTTGCCAGGCGGCGCACTGAGCCAGCGGAGGCCGTGATATGAGCGTAATAAAACTTGAACGCGCCAGTCTCAGTTACGGCCATGTACTGGGGCTATCCCCCACAACATTTGAATTGCCGGACGGCGGCGTCACGGGGCTTTTAGGCCCGAACGGCGCGGGCAAATCAACTCTGATTCAAATGGTTTCCGGGCTTTTGCCCCCTTCAGGCGGGGAGGTTTTGGTTTTTGGCCAGCCTCCGTTTCGCAACCCAAATGTTCTTTCCCGCATTGGCTTTGTGCCGGAAGGAGACAGGTTTCCGTCCGGTTTGAGGGCTGACCGCTGGCTCAGGATGATGGGGGAGCTTTCTGGACTAAAAGGCAAAGAACTCAAGGACGCCGTTGATAGAGTACTGGAATTGGTAGGCATGGCTTCCAGGTCCCGCATGGCTTTTTCGTCAATGTCCAAGGGGATGCGCCAGCGTATGCGCCTTGCCCAGGCGCTATTGCACAATCCAGACCTGTTGATTTTGGACGAACCCTTCAACGGCTTAGACCCCGAGGCCAGAAGCGACCTGATGGACAAAATACGCGGCCTCGTTAAACAAAATGTCCGGGTGCTGGTCTCCAGCCACATCTTAGGCGAAATAGCCCAGTTGACCGACAGCATACTGCTGTTTTTCAGGGGACGCCTGCTCGCTGAGGGCAGCGTGGTTGAAATAAGGGAATTGCTGGACAGGCATCCGGTTGAACTCCGCATAGTAGCCGAAGACCCTAAAGCCGTTGCGAGGTGGGCCGTAGAGCGCTCGAATTTAGTGGCCCTTAGGCTGGAAGAATCCGGCGCGGTATTGGCCGTTAAAAACCCGAGGGACTTTTTTCCGGTATTCCAGCGCGCCGTTGCCTCGGGGCAATTGTCCATTAAGGCGCTCGACCCGCTGGACATGAACTTAGACGCTGTTTTCCAATACCTGACGCAAGATCACGGATAGCCATCATGAGAAATATTCCAAGCGCCATAGACGCCATAGCGGCAATATTCAAAGGTTATCTGCCAAGGATTTTTCAGGCCCGGGGCTGGGTGCTGGCCGGTTTGACACTGACGCCCCTTATTGTTGTATGGGTCGTCATGATTTTTGACAGCACGCCAAATCCGGCGCGGACGTCGCTGGAACTGTATCACTACGGTTACGGGCAGATAGCGCTTCCGATAATCGCCATCGTGGCCGCCCCGTCGTGCATCAGCGAAGACTTAGAGCAACGTACGCTCCCCCTGATGCTCGCGCGGCCAGCGCCCGCCTGGACATTGCCGCTGGCTAAGGGGCTGTTGTGGTTTGCCTGGTGCGCTATGTGGCTAACGGTTACAGTGGCGCTGATGCCCTTTGTGGGCTTAGACCCATATTCCGTCCCCAGAAAAATACTGGCCCTGGTACTCACACACTGGGCGCAACTGGGATTTGCCTCACTGCTATTATGGTTTTTCAAGCGCGGGACGCTATGGGCAATATTGTTCTTTTACATTTGGGACCCCATGGTGAGGGTTTTGCCGCCAGCACTGCAACGCTTAACTTTTACTCATTATCTGGAAAGCATTTCCATCAGCCGATACTCCGGCAAGGCTGTCATTAACCTGTTTGCCCAAATTCAAATAACCACGCCGTTATGGTTATGCGTAATAATTTTGCTGGCCATAGGCGCATTGGCCTGGGGAATAACGGGCTTCAGGCTGATGCGTATGCCCGTGGGACTTGCAGGGCGGGAGACTGAGGGGTGATTAGTTAAATGGCAAGCCAAATATCCCGCCACATAACCTCTGCCGGAACAGAAATCCTGGTGCATCCCATACCCGCCGTGAGAAGTTGTTCCGTTGGTTTTTGGGTGAGGCGGGGCAGTTGTCAGGAAGACATTACTGAAGAAGGCCTGGCCCACTTTATAGAGCACACGGTATTCAAAGGCACTGACAAATACCCAACGCCTCAAGTCATTGCCGAGGTCTCGGATTACCTGGGCGGCCACATAGACGCCTTCACGGGCAAGGAGAGCGCGTGTTTTTACGGGAAAGTACTGCGGGAACGCCTGCCGGACCTTGTGGATTTTTTGTGCGACCTTGTCACGGCCCCCAGGTTTGACCCCGATGAATTGGTACGGGAACGGGACGTTATTCTGGAAGAAATAAGTCAAAGCGAAGACCAGCCTGATGATTGGGTGAGCGAGTTGTTTTATCAGAACTTTTGGAAGGGCGGTTCGCTTAGTCATTCAATCCTGGGCAGGCCGGACCAGGTGCGCCACTACACTGCCCGGGACGTGAGGAATTTTTTTTCCAAAGCTTACAGACCAAAGAACTTGTTAATCGTCATTGCCGGAGACGTTGACGGCGATGAATTCATTTCACTTGTTGCGCCGCTCCTGGAAGGTCGCCTGGATAGCGACTGTCAGGAGACGCTCAAAGAAACAAATCCAAATCGCCCTCAGCCGTTTATTCAAAACACGCAACGCAGAAACCTTAACCAGACCAGTTTGGTTATTGGTTTTCCCGCGCCCAGCCATCGTCACGTTGACAGAATAGCCGCAAACCTCATGTGCCATATCCTGGGCGGCGGCATGTCCAGCAGGTTGTTTCTTGAGCTAAGGGAAAAACACGCCCTCTGTTATCAGATAGGAAGCTACACAACCCATTACCGCGATTCGGGCGCTATTCAAATTGTCGCCGGCTGCGCGCCGGGTAAGGCCAGAGAGCTGGTGCGGCGCGCCCTGGCAGAGTGCAAACGCCTGGCCGCAGACGGCCCGACCCCGCTTGAACTTGACCGTGCTAAGTTGCAACTGCGAACAAGCCTGGTTTTTAGCCAGGAAAGCACCAGCAGCCGCATGTTTTCCATAGCCCACCAAGCCATGCACATGGATGGTATTTTGGATATAGACCAGCAATTAGCTGAAATAGACGCCGCCACGCTTGAACAGCTTTGCAGAGTAGCCGGAGAAATACTTGTGCCGGAACTAGCCGGAGTCTCCGCCCTGGGCACAAAAAGGGGGTGTGAGATAAG
>JAISSN010000077.1 GCA_031273105.1 Holophagales bacterium
TTCCTATACTCTGCTAACTCTGCAAGTCGCTTCTCTGGAATTGGCATACGTCCTGGCATCTCTACCTCCTATTCCATCACCATAACACTTACACTATGTTGAATGCAACTTGGTATGACTACGCTTCATTCGTACCTCAGCGCGTCTATCACATTTAGTCTGGCGGCTTTTATCGCGGGCAAAAATCCGGCCACTATTCCCACTATCGCGCTGAAACCCAGCCCCAACGCTACGGCCCAGCTCTCCGCTGTTGCCGGTAGCGCCGTGAAATTGCTGAGAACCGTAACGGTGCCCAGCGCCAAAAGGACGCCTACCAGGCCCCCTACGCAGGATAGCACCACGGCCTCTGTCAGAAACTGGGCCAATATGCTCTTTTGAGTAGCGCCCAGCGCCCTGCGGATGCCTATTTCACGGGTGCGCTCTGTGACGGACACCAGCATGATATTGCTGATGCCTATGCCGCCCACCACCAGCGAAATGCTTGCGCCCAGGGCCAGAAAAAGCGTGATGACCCCCGCCTGCTCCTCCTGCATCTTTATAATATCGTCCTGTTTTCTTATCATGAAGGGGTTTTCGTCCCTGGGCGAAACCCTCATGCGCTGGCGAAGGTAGGCCGTCACCTCGGCTTCGGCTATGTCGGCCCTCCCCTCTCTGGCGCTGACTATGATTTGGGATATACGATTTCTTCCCTGAAGTTTGCGCAAGACCGTTGTGAATGGGGCAATTATGGCGTCGTCCTGGTCTCCCCATGGGCTGGCGCCTTTGCGCTCCATGACGCCGACGACTTCAAAGGGCAGCTTGTTAATCCTGATGGTTTGGCCTATGGGGTCTTCGTTGCCCACAAACAGGGTCTCCACAACGGTTTTGCCAAGGACGCACACTTTAGCCTGTCCCCTGATTTCGTTTTCGTTAAAAAAACGCCCGTCTTCGAGCCGCCAGCCCCGAATTTGCTCAAAATCCACATTTGCCCCGAAAATCGTTGTTGATGTGTTGTTGTTCTGCCAAACCACGGGCCTGCGGGTTTGTGTATAGGGGCTTGCCGCTATTACTGTATTGTGGCATTCAGCCACTATCATCGCCGCGTCTTCTTCTCTCAACGTCTCGGCGCTGCCTAGTTCCTGAGGCCCCCGGCCTGGTCCCCCCGACGCGAAAATCGTTAGCATGTTGGAACCCATGTTCTGGACAATGGCAATGGAGGCCCTTTTAGAGCCTTCTCCAATGCCGATCATGGCTATGACGCTGCCAACGCCAATGATGATGCCCAGCATAGTGAGGAATGCCCGCATTTTGTTGCGCGTGATGGCAAAAAACGCAAGTTTTATAAACTCAATCAGGTTCATGCTTTAATCCTTAAACTCAGCGCCTGCCGCCGCCACCGCCTGTACCCATCTGGAACGGGCTTGCGGCGCTGGCTGCGTTTTTCTTGACTTCATCAACGCCTATCATTACATCTATACCTTCATCCAGGCTCTCGCACGTGATTTCGGTGAATTGCCCGTCCGTCAATCCGGCTTTAACGACAACAGCTTTTGGCTTGCGCCTTTCGTCTAATATCCACACGCGGTCTTCGCGCTTGGCTACAATCCCTCTGTCCATCAGGCGGGCGCGCCTGTCCTGCTGATTAGCCCCTTGTGAGCCTTGCTGGCCCTGCGGCTGCGCGCCGCCCCCCTGCCCTGCCTGATTTGCTGGCGCGGGATCATCTTTTATGTAGGGAGTGGGGTCAAACCTCAAGGCTGTATTGGGTACGCGCAACACGCCGTTTTTCTGGTTTGTGGTGATTGTTACGTTGGCCGTCATGCCGGGGCGCAAAACGTAGTCGCCCTGATAAAATGGCCCGCCAGACTTAAAGATGCCGCTCGCCGTGGCCGATTCAACAGCCCGCTGGGCCGCTCTCGCCTCCCTGCTTCCGGGTTGATCCATTTGAGCGCGGCGCTCTTTGGCCTGCTGAATCCAGGCCTCCCTGGTAATACCCGGCTGGCGCTCCTGAACCCTGTCTTTCATCGTCTCCCACATTGCGTCGTAATCAGGCGATTCGGCTCCAACGGGTCTCTTTTGACCCTCAGTCTTTGGCGCTTCCCCGGCTGTCTTTGTCTCCTGTCTGGCCGGGTCTGGTCTGTTTTCTTTATCACCGGCGAGGACCTGGCTCTCAGGTCTGGCGCCACCGCCTGAGGCCGTAGCCTGGCGGCGTTCTTTTTGTTCTTCCAACTCCTGCTTGGTCTGGTTTTGCACTTCAACCACCACTGTATAGCTGACTACATTCTGGTTGTTGATAGGCTCCAGCCTTACCTGGCTTACCACGCCGGAAAACTGCGTTTCGGGAATGCTGTCAACGGTAAAACTGGCCCGCTGTCCCACGTTTACCTGAGCAATATCGGCCTCGTCAATGGTGATTTCCAGCTTCATCTGTCTTAAATCCTGGGCTATGATGAAAAGGCTGGGTGTACTCATGGAAGCCGTGACGGTCTGCCCCATGTCCGCCTTTCTGGATACCACGACGCCGTCAACCGGGGCCTTGATGGTGCAGTAGCCCAGGTTGGCCTTGGCTTTTTCCAGCGAGATGAGGGCGTTGTCGTACGATGCCTTGGCGGTCCTGTAGGCCACTTCCCTGGTTTCCAGGTCGGATTCGGAAACCAGTTTTTGGTCGGCCAGCGCCTGATATCGCTTGTACTGGCGCTCGGCATCGTCAAGGCTGGTCTTTGCGCGATCCACGTTGATTTCTTCCGTGCGGACCTGCTGAGAGTGTATGGTGGTGTCAATGGTGGCTATTACCTGGTCTTTTTTGACGATACTATTGAAGTCGGCGTTAAGGGAAGTCACCATGCCCGAAACCTGTGTGCCTACGTCAACCTCAAGCACTGCGGAAAGGGTGCCCGTGGCGCTGACGCGCTGGCGAATGTCGCCCCTCTCAAGTTTGCCGAAACGCCATTTAACGTCTTCTTTTTCGCCGCGAAAGTAGTAACAGCTACCGCCGCCGATGGCGATGACGGCGGCGATGCAGATGTAAAACCAGGAGTTGCGCTTCATGGGGGTGCCCTTGATAGTGGTTTGTCTTGTGGTAAGTCTTTTCGGTTGTTCAGCCTAATGACCTTGCCCCGCAGGGCAAATGTACCGATGCGCCAGACTGCGCCGTTGCACCAAGCCTTGATCAGTCGGTGAGGGCAACGGGGCGCAGGCGCAAACATGCGTCTCTGTTTGATTTTTCAAATTTATTGGCTGCGTCAGTCTTGCCTTAGGCAAAATCTGCTTGGATGGGCCAAGGCTCTTCTATTTGACCATGATATATGGCAGTGTGTTGAGCCTGTATTTAACAAATTGGATGCAGGGAGGCGAGATGATACCCAACGCACGCAGGCCGACCTGGAGCAGGCCCAAGCGGCGCAGCAGCGCCAGCAGGTGCAGTTGAGCCGGGACAATTGGCAACTAAAATACTTCTCAAATCAATACAAAAAACGCCTTATCCCTCAATAGGCTGATATGCTTTTCCCTCTAATCTCTGCTTTTAAGCGGCCATTTTTCCAGTATCCAGGGCAGCAGCCACTGGGTCGTCAACAGGGCTATGGCCGTGCCGCCTATGGCCGCTATGCCCAGGCCCTGCAAGCCCTTGTAGCTGCTGAAGGCCAGGCCGCCGAAGCCCGCCAGCGTGGTTCCGGCGCAGACGGCGTTGACCTTTGACACCCTGGCGGGGGCGTTTGTTTCATGTCTGGCCC
>JAISSN010000163.1 GCA_031273105.1 Holophagales bacterium
TGCCTGGCGCGTCCTCTGCCGTGCACCTGTTTATTGGCGCATGCCTCAGCGTCACGTCCACCAGCATCACAATGCAGGTTATGAGAGAGAAGGGCGTTTCAAAATCCAAATCAGGCAGGATTATCGTCGGCGCGGCCATCATTGACGACATACTGGGCCTGCTCCTGCTGGCCGCCGTTTCGGGGATAGCCGTCGCATCCGCCGTTGACGCCGCCGCGCCTGTTGCCGGGGGGGAATCCCTCTGGTTGCAGCTTGGCAAGGCGCTGGGAATGACAGCCCTGTTTATTGCCTTTGCCCTGGTGGTCGGACAATGGGTTTCGCCGAGGATTTTCAAACTGGCCTCCCGTTTCAGAAGTGAAGAACTTTTACTGCCATTAGCCCTCGCCTTTGCCTTTTTGCTTGCCTACCTGGGCAGCTTTGTGGGCCTGGCCGCAATCGTGGGCGCCTGCGCCGCAGGGCTGGTGCTCGAGCATTCCCACGTAGTACTCCTGCAAGAGAGGGAGACCCATAGCCTGGAAGAAATGCTGCACCCCTTTGTTATGACTCTCGCGCCGTTTTTCTTTGTCCTGACCGGCGCCAGGGTTGAGATTTCCGCTCTGTCGCAGCCTTCCACGCTCATTTTGATAGTCGTCCTGGCCATCGCCGGGATAGCGGGTAAATATCTGTGCAGCTATGTTGCGGGCCGCGGGTTGAATTCCCCGATAGTCGGCTGGGGTATGGTTCCGCGGGGAGAAGTAGGCTTGATCTTTGTCGCCGTTGGCCGCGACATTAAAATAAACGGCGAGTCATTCCTGAGTTCTGAAATACAGGCGGGTATGCTGGGGGCCATTCTGCTGGCGACGATTGTCGGTCCCATCGGCCTGGGTTGGGCTATGGACAGGGCCAAAAGCCAGGTTTAAACGGATGTGAATCATGGACGCAACAACCATCGCTGTTATTACGCTTGGACTTTTAGTCTTTATAGCTCACGGCCTTGAGGATGTTTTTGCCCGCACAAGAATTCCTGACGTTTTAATTCTTTTATTCATCGGTCTGCTACTGGGGCCGATTGCCGGTCTGGTTACGCCTGAACACATGGGCAAGGTCGGGCCGGTTTTTACAACATTGACGCTGATAGTAATACTTTTTGAAGGCGGTCTCGGGCTTGACCTGAAGGTACTGGGAAAAAGCCTGGCTGGCGCGACGGGCTTAACTATATGGAGTTTTCTTGCGACGCTGGCTGTTGTAGCTCCCTTAGCCCATTTGTTTTTGGGTTTTAACTGGCTCCAGGCTTTTGTGTTGGCGGCTGCCGTAGGAGGCACCAGCACGGCCCTGGTGATTCCGCTGGTCAGGCGCCTCGCCCTCAGTGAAAAAACCAAAACCATGCTGACGCTGGAATCGGCTATATCAGACGTATTAACCATAGTCGTAGTGCTTGCGCTGGTCAGCGCCATGTATGGGGGAGAGCTTAAGGTAGGGCAGATTTTCGGCGGAATATTTACCAGCTTCGTCTTTGCGGCCTTCATCGGGTGTCTGGCTGGCGCCTTCTGGTCCCTTGCCCTGCACTGGCTGCACGGGTTAAAAAAATCCATTTTTACAACGCCGGCCTTTGTGCTTGTCGTTTATGGCATTGTTGAATTTTTGGGGTTCAGAGGGGCCATCGCCGCGTTGATGATGGGCATAACCCTCGGAAACATTAAATCGCTGCCGCCTAATATTTTGGGGAGTCGCCGCGAGCTGCTGACAAGCCCCACCAAAACCGAATTGGCGGTCTTTGAGGAAATCGCTTTTTTACTCAAAACCTTCTTTTTTGTCTATGTGGGCATTTCTATTATGCTATCCTGGCATCTTATATGGGCCGGACTGGGCATCACTGTCGCGCTGTTTTTACTGCGCATCCCGGTTATCCACGCCAGCTTTATTCCAGGCTCATCCTTTTCCCGTTTTGAAGCGACTACGGCAGGCGCGTTAAACCCCAAGGGCCTCGCCGCTGCCGTGGCTGCTTCAATACCCTTGCAGTACGGGCTGGAAAAGGGACTGGAATTACATATGCTGGAAAAGGAAACGGAATTGAAGATGGTAGTATTTGCAATAATCATGCTATCCACGCTGGCGGCTTCAACATTAATTTTTTTAATAGAGCGCGGATGGTTTAACGTCATTGGGAAAATACTGTATGGACGATACATGTCCAGACCAATTACAGAAGCCGAGCCTGTTTTAACTCTGAATGAAAATCGGGATGAACCATATATGAGACCGCCAAAAAGAAGAGAATAATTTTGCTTGGGAACTATTGATTTGACTTGGATTTGAAAACATACATAATTGATTTATGTTAAAGTCAAAAAAATTACGAATTTGTGTTATTATTGGAAATTGAGAGTTATACATGTACAAGCCGTCCGCCTTAACAATAATTCCCGCCATTGCGATACTGCAGGCTGGTTCAGCCAGCGTTAATCACCTGTGGTCGCAGACAACGGCGTCTATCAGGCTTTTGGTCATTGACAAAAATGGCGTCCCCATTCCGGGGCGCAGGATAGTGCTGGAATCCCCTGAGCGCTCTATACAGAGAACATTGACCACAAACAATCGCGGCGAGGCTGTCGCCGCAGGGCTTATGCCCGGCGTCTATAACATTGAAGGCAGCGCCATACAGGTTAAGGCCGACGAGCGCGCCCTCGTCAGGGTGCGCCTGCTGCCATCTGAAGCCACTGTTGTAGTGGAAGCAAGCCCTCTTTTTACGGAGACAAGCTCCGTGGGCGTGCAGACCACCTTTTTGCCGCAGGATTTGGAAAGGTTACCCTTGCCTGTTCACCGCTACGTTGAGTACTCCTATCTGGCGCCGGGCATTTCCCCCAGCGGCAGGCCGGAGCCTGTGGTGCTTGGCTCGATGCTTGATTCCAACGCCTTTGTCATCGACGGAATGCCCACCAACCTCAGCAGTACGGGCCGCTTTGGCCT
>JAISSN010000187.1 GCA_031273105.1 Holophagales bacterium
TATAACAGATAGCCACTTTGGCTTGCGGAGCGGAACAAGCGCAACGTCTCCCGCGCGATTCGCCTCTCTGAATCGGGCGGGAGGCCCGCCCTTTTAAATTGTATTGTCCTTTTCCAGCATTCCAAACTTTGCCACAATCCGCTTTTCGCCGCACTCAAACCTGATTGTGTAGGTGAGCATGTCGCCGCTGCCCGTGGCGCCTGTTATTATACCTCGGCCAAAACGGGGGCTTATCACGCGTGCGCCGATGTCCCTAGCTTCAGGAGACGATGTCTGAGGCGGCGCGTCTTTGCTGCTGTTTTTTATTGGCTCGCTGGCGTTTGGATTATGATTCGCGGTTTCGGGGTTTACTGCCTTTATGGGCGGGAGTGTGTCAGACTCGTTCATTTGGGACTTTGCGCGGTTGAAGAAGTTTCTGATCCGCTGCAACTCAGTTGCGACGTTTGCGCCGCCGCCCCTGGGCGAGCCGTATGTTCCGGCGTTAATCCCCTGACCGGCCTGGTGTATTTGCGTTCCCCACCTGATAGGGGTTTCCAGCGCGTCTTCGGGAATCTCCCGCAAAAAGCGGCTTGGCATACACAGCAGTTCCTGTCCCATGACCCAACGCCTTCTAGCCGCCGTTATGCTGAGTTTTCGCTGCGCCCTTGTTATTGCCACATAAAAAAGGCGGCGCTCTTCTTCCAGGCCCTCGTCTGTTTCCCTAGCGTTGCGGTTGGGAAAGATGTCTTCTTCAAGGCCGATCAAATAAACAGAAGGAAATTCCAAGCCCTTGGCGCAGTGGATGGTCATGAGGGACAGCCTTGCGTCCTGCTCCACCTGATCCGCGTCTGAGGCCAGCGTGATCCGGTCTAAAAATTCAGCCAGGCGCAAGCCCATGGATTCAGCTTCAAGGGCTGCTGAGATGAATTCATCCAGGTTGCGCAGCCTTCCTTCGGCTTCCAGCGTGCCTTCGTCCTCAAGTGTCTGGACATAGCCCGATTCCTGTAGTACCCAGCGTATCAGCCCCCCTAATGACCGGGTACTCAATTCGAGAGACGCCGCCCTGAATAAATCTAGAAACCGCGTCATCTCACGCAGCGCCCGCCCTTTTAATTCGCCCGTGCGCAAAAGGCGCTCGACGCCATCCAGCGGCGTTCCGCCATCGGGGATGGCTTCTTCAATTTTTTTGAGCCTTGTAGGCCCGATGCCCCGGCTCGGATTGCTGACGGCGCGGCGGAAACTCACCATGTCATACGGGTTTGAAATCAGGCGCAAATAGGCAAGTGTGTCCTTTACTTCCTGGCGCTCGTAGAACTTAATTCCTCCCACCAGCTTGTAGGGCATGTTGGCCGCGCGCAGGGCGTCTTCTATTTGGCGGGACTGCCAGTTTGCCCTATATAAAATGGCGATGCGGATTCCGGGAAACAAATTCACTTCCTCTTGAATCCTATCAATTACCCAATCGGCCTCAAGACGTCCTTCATCAAGCAACTTGAAGGTAATACGCTCGCCGTCTCCCAGGTCAGTCCAGAGCGTTTTCCCTAATCGCTGGTTGTTATTTGCGATGACGGTTGAAGCCGCGTCCAATATTTTTTGTGTTGATCTGTAGTTCTGCTCCAGCTTAATTTGCCGCGCTTCGGGAAAATCCCTTTTGAAATCAAGGATGTTTCTGATATCAGCCCCGCGCCACCCATAGATTGACTGGTCTTCATCCCCCACCACGCACAAATTCTGGTGACTTCCCGCCAGGTGCTGAACCAGTAAATATTGGGCGCGGTTGGTGTCCTGGTACTCGTCCACGAGTATGTAGGGAAACTTTTGTCCGTACAGCTTCCTCATGGCTTCATCGCGCAAAAGCCGCTCGGTGTATAGCAGCAGGTCGTCAAAGTCGCAGGCGCGGTGGTTTTCAAGCCCCTTTTGATAGAGGGCGTAGGCGTCAATGGCCTTGCTGGTCCAGGCGTCCAGCGCGTCTTCCCTGGCCTCGAAAGGCAACAGGCAGCGGCTTTTATAGTCGCTGATAAATTCAAGGACTTTGCGGGGATGAAACTGTTTTTCGGGCAATTTCAGTTCAGCGAGAGCTTGTTTCATCAGGCTTTTTTGGTCTGAGGGGTCAAATATCACAAAATCCCTGCCCACGGGTGTTTTATTGCCGTCGCGCCTGAGTACGCGGGTGCAGAAGCTGTGAAAGGTGCTTACCCACATTTGCTTAATGGGTACAGAAACCAATCGCTGGACGCGCTCGCGCATTTCCTCGGCGGCCTTGTTTGTAAACGTCATGGCTAGTATTGAACCAGGATTTACACCTGTTTCTTCGATAAGCCAGGCTACACGCCGCGTTATTACGGTGGTCTTGCCTGACCCCGCGCCCGCCAGTATCAGAAGCGGCCCGTGAACATGCCTGACGGCGTCTATCTGAGGCTCATTCAGGTCAGCCAGCAGGGGGTGTGATGAAAAGGAATCCGGCATGTTGTTTAAATGATACAGCGGAGCGCGCGTCAATAACTAACTCTCCGCGCTTCACATTTCAGTCTCTCCGCCGTCCTTGTCGGCGCCTGCGGCCTTGAATGCCCTGGCTTTATCGCCGACCCTGTATATTCTGAGGCTCCTGAGGGCGTCCGTTGGTTTTAGTTTTTCAAACCCTTCGGTGGCCGCTATTACAGAGCCTATGGGGGTGTATTTCTCCGGCAGCCTTGCACCCGCAAGAGCAACAGCAAAGCCTTCCGGCATAAAACCAAGCAGACCCTTTTTTGACTTTAGTTTACTGTTGGCAATTTTGGGCAAAGCGGTACTTTGTTCTGGAACTTCTCTGAGCAAGGCTTCCAAAGCGCCCCGCCTGGAGGTTTTTATTGTCGCCAGAGGCGTTGGGTCAGCGTCGGCGTTTGTTCTATACCAGCGCGGCTCGGCCTTGCCCTCGACGGCGGCCAGAAAGTGCGCCGCCTGCGTTGAGGCGCCGTCCGTGTCTAAGCGAGCCATCGCCCGCACGGGGGATTCGAGTGTGCCAAAGGTTATGTCGGCGTACAGTCCGTCGCCCAGGTATAGACCATCCCTGCTCAACAGGTTTGGCAACTCCGCCACGCCATAAGCAATGACGGCCTGGCAGATAGCCGTGTGCTGCAGGTGTTCCGAATATGGGCTTACATTGTCGTATGTGTCATAGAGCGTATGCCAGGCGTGTCTGTAGTTGTGGTCATTCAGCGGATTGCGCCCGGCGCTCAACAGCGTTGGGACGCCCGCTTTCATATAAACGGTAATGTCAGTTCCGCCCGGCGTATCCGGCCTAACGCCCGGAAATTCGTTTTTCTGAAGCGTGAAGGGAAACCTGGAATTCAGGTTTTTCAATGGCGCCGTGAATCGCTCAAAGTCCTGATACCAGGACTGGGGCACGCTTGCGCCGGTGATGGCGTGGGGACTGCCGTCCCTGGCCGTGACCAGGCTGATTTTTTCATTCCATTCAGGATGTTTTTCCACTATGTGTGTGGAACCCCAAAGGCCCATTTCTTCGGCCGCAAAAAGAACTATCATCACGGAGCGCCTTGGCTTTACGCCAGCCTTTGAAAGCAGCCTGACGGCTTCCATCGCTGATGTTGCGCCGTTGCCATTGTCGCAGGCGCCCGTACCAACGTCATAGCTGTCCAGGTGTCCGCCGACAACCACGTATTCGTCTGGTTTTTCGCGCCCTTCCAGCACAGCTACCACGTTGTGGTAGGGCACAGGCCCCATCTTAAAGTGATTGCGGATGTCAAAGCGCAATTCAACGCTTTCGCCGTTTTCAGCCAAGGTTTTTATCTCATTATACTGGACTTCAGTCAGCTTAATGTCCGGCAGTACAGGCAAGTCGTCCCAGGACGCAACGCTGCCGTTCATAGCCTGCAGGGGTTCGGGGGCTGACTGGATGGTTCCTAACGCGCCGGCTTCCACGCAGGCTAATACCAGAAGACTCATTGCTGTATCCCTGCGGCCATCCCTGGCAAAGCCTTCGCTCTTGCCGGGCCACAGCAGCCACGCGCCTTTTATCAGGTCTTTCATTTCCGCTACGTCTTCAAGCTTTTCCGGCGCGATTACAACGCGGCCAGTTTGAGCGCCCTTTGTTCCGGCTGTCATCGTGGGCGTTGCGAAAATCAGCGTTTTTTCAAAGGGCTTGGTCATTTTTCCAAACCAAGGCCCTCTGTTAAAGCCAACGGGCATGTGGCCTACTTCTTCCTTCCATGCCTTTAAGCCCCACTGCTCAAACTGCCACACGGCCCAGTCAGAGGCGTTCAGATAGGCATCAGAGCCTGTGTACCTCCCGCCAAAGCGGTTGGTCAGGACATCCAGCAAATTCATCACCTGAGGGTCGGTGTTGCCAGCCTCAATGATCTTTGCGATATTGGCGTCTTCCTGGGGCGCTGCGGCGGCGATTCCAGACAGGGCAAAGACAAGGCCCAACGCGGCTGCGCGTGTTAAGCGGAACATAGATGCCTCCCTTATCAACACTGGCGCCTTTAACCTCTGGCGCATGCGTGACAATCATGATCCATTATCACTCTGTTAACTCTTTAGGCACTACATGAAAAGTCAATTCCAGCTCCCTCTTTTGCTTTATCCACGGATCATAAATTGAAAACCAGGCAATTATATCCACAGGCGATGATATGCCCTCTGGTGCAGTGTAGTAGCAAATCCAAACTTCATTTCTAATAATTTCAATTGGTTCAACAATCAGTTCACCAAGTCCCCCAGAATAACCATTTGGTCCCTTCAATCCATATTGCAATTGCATGTCCTCGGCAGGACATGGTTTTGTAATAAAACCAAATCGTTCATATAACCCGCCAGCAATAACAGTGACAAACTCGAATGAGTTGTCTGGGCCATATGAGCCAGCATAACCATACTCATGGCTAGGCCCTATATAAACGTCCATAGGTTTTTCCCTGCGGACAACTTGCATTTTATAATCAGGGCTGCGCTCCCATTCACCAGCTGGATTAAGCACTTCACAGGCAAAGGTCACTGTAATCCCCTCAGGGGGCACTTC
>JAISSN010000007.1 GCA_031273105.1 Holophagales bacterium
GGGGGTGACTTAAATCACAGATGAATGTTTCATTAGTCGCTGAACGCAGAGCAGAACTAGTAAGCCCTGGCAATCTGCAAGGCAACTGATGAGTCTGGCTTGTAACCGGTTGTAACGCCACTTACGTCCCTCGTGATAAAGCAGGGGAAATTCCCGCTCACCATTAAAGCGGAAGTGATAATTTTTGTCAACCCCCTTTTTCTGCCATTTTTATTTTTTTGTAATTCTCATTGGAAATCATTACTGCATTTGACATTAGCCCGGCATCCCGCTGAGGCGCTCGGCCAATTTGGCGCGGCTTGTTCTTCTTTCCCGTTGCAGGCAGGCTACTATTTTTAATTGCACTTTGAGCCCAAGGGCGGTATATAAGTCAAAGCGACGGGCAGCACTGGCTTAACTCGAATGCACATTCAGGAAAACAACATGAACTTTCACACGCCATTCACGGAGCAGAGCTTTTTTCTGGTAGCCGGACCATGTGTAATGGAGAGCAGAGAGCACGCTATCGGGCTGGCCAGGGAGCTAAAGGCCATAGCGGAGCAAAGGAGCATACCTTTCATTTTTAAGGCCAGTTTTGATAAGGCAAACCGCACCAGCCTGAGCAGCTATCGGGGGGTGAACATCGCCGAGGGTCTGGACGCCTTAGCGGAAATCCGCTCTTCGCTCAATATTCCCGTTCTCACGGACGTTCACGAAACCCAGCAGTGTCTGTTAGCCGCAGCCGCCGTTGACGTACTGCAGATTCCCGCTTTTCTGTGCCGCCAAACAGACCTGCTGCTGGCAGCCGCCGCTACGGGAAAAGCCGTCAATATAAAAAAGGGTCAATTTCTGGCCCCCTGGGACATGTGCCACGCCGTGGAAAAGGTCAAGTCAGCGCCCCAGGCGGGTCCCGTCTGGGTAACAGAGCGGGGCAGCTCCTTTGGCTACGGAAACCTCGTGGTGGATTTTCAGTCATTTCCCCATCTTCGCAAGACAGGTTGCCCGGTGATATTTGACGCCACGCACAGCGTTCAAAAACCTGGCGCGCTGGGCAACGCGACGGGGGGCGCCAGAGAAATGATTCCCACCCTCGCAAGGGCCGCCGCTACGTGCGTGGATGGCTTTTTCTTTGAAGTACACGAAGAGCCGGAAAAGGCCCTCAGCGATGGCCCAAACGCCATGCGCTTGTCGGAATTCGGACCCTTGCTGGATGAATTGCTTGTTATATGGAGAATGTGCAGGCAATTTCAATAATTAGAGATAATTTGAATATCAGGATATGTCCCACTTTTTTAGCTGGTTGAGTATAGTATTTATGTCATCATTCATAAGCCGCGCCCTCAGGCTACGTTAAGATGACAACTTGCCCCGCGGGCGTCCGCAAAAGGAAAGTCGAGAGGAATTTGCCGTGGATCTGGTAGTTGATCGCATTTGTCAGGAGCTGTCCCTGCCCCGCGCAGGCGTTGCGGCTGTCATGGGCCTGTTGAACGATGGTAACACGGTGCCTTTCATTGCCCGCTACCGCAAGGAAGCCACAGGTTCTCTGGATGAAGTAGCCATTCGCGCCATCGAAGATAAGATGACCTACTTCATGGAACTGCTGGAGAGGCGCGAGACTGTGATAAAGACCATTGATAATGCGGGAAAGCTTAACGATGAGCTAAGGTCAAAAATCGAAAACGCCTGGACAAAAACTGAACTGGAAGACCTGTACCTGCCCTATAAGCCCAAAAAACGCACAAAGGCCGCCATTGCCAGGGAGCTTGGCCTTGAATCGCTGTTAAACGAACTCCTGGCTGACGAAACAGGGGCTGATCCGCTCATGCTCGCCTCCCCGTACGTAAAGGAAGACCAGGAGGGCTTACAGACGCCATCGGCTTGCCTGACAGGCGCCGGACACATTTTGGCGGAGCGCCTTTCCGAAGACGCCGATATAAGAGCATGGCTGCGTCAGGAGTTTTATGACAACGGGGTGCTGACCAGCACGTTGCGCGAAGAGCGCAGTGAAAGCACGGAATCTCTGCGCTTTAAGCCTTATTGGAAATACTCTGAGCTTTTACGCAAAATGCCGCCCCATCGGGTGCTTGCCATACGGCGCGGTGAGAAGGAAAAAATACTTGCCGTAAAACTGACCATTGATAGAGAACGTTTGGCGGCTGCGCTGGTTTCCAGGGTGGTTATAGCCCCCAAAGCGATGTACAGGGCCAGCCTTCATGCCGTTTGCGAGGACGCCTTCGACCGCCTTCTTGCGCCCGCGCTGGAAACGGACGCGCGTCTTGAAGCAAAGAAGAAGGCCGACTTCGACGCCATCAAGGTGTTTCAAACCAACCTGGATAACCTTCTGTTGGCCCCGCCCGCCGGACAAATGTGTACTTTGGGCGTTGACCCCGGCATCCGCTCAGGCTGCAAACTGGCCGTAATCAACCGTCTGGGCCAGTTCATGGAAACCGCCACGGTGTACCCCCTTGAGCCAAGGAGAGATTTAGAAGGCGCAAAGGCCGTACTGGATGAGTTGGCAAATAAATATCCTCTAGAGACCATAGCCGTCGGCAATGGCACAGGAGGACGCGAGACCGAGGACGTTATCCGACAGTGGCTTAGTGAAAGCGGCAGAGAGGGCATTGCCGTGGTCAGCGTCAGCGAGGCCGGGGCTTCCGTCTATTCCGCCTCTGAAGTGGCCCGTGAAGAATTTCCTGACCTGGATTTAACGGCCAGGGGCGCAATCAGCATAGCGCGCCGCTTTCAGGATCCTCTGGCGGAGCTGGTGAAGGTTGAGCCAAAGAGCATTGGCGTTGGTCAGTACCAACACGACGTAAACCAGACCCAACTCAAAAAGGGTCTGGACGACTCCGTTATGTCATGCGTGAACCGCGTTGGGGTTGACCTCAACAGCGCTTCTTACAAACTGTTGTCCTACGTTTCCGGCATCGGCGAAACGCTGGCTAAAAACATCGTCCAGTGGAGGTACGAGAAAGGGGCGTTCCACAAGAGAGAACAATTAATGGAAGTCCCCCGCTTTGGCGAAAAAGCGTTCCAGCAGGCGGCGGGCTTCCTGCGCGTCAGGGGAGGTGAAGACCCCCTGGACGCAAGCGCCGTGCATCCCGAATCCTACCCTGTGGTTCAGCGCATTTGCCAGCTTGCGGGTAAGACCGTTCTGGAACTCATCGGCAATGAGGCCGTTTTGGATTCGCTGGACCCAAAGTTGTTTACCGACGAGCAGTTTGGCGTTGAAACGGTTACAGACATCATTGCTGAACTTAAAAAGCCGGGGCGCGACCCAAGGCAAAAATTTGAAAATGTCCGCTTTAATGAGGGCATCCACAGACCTTCCGACCTGGAAATCGGCATGGAGCTTCAGGGCGTTGTTGCAAACGTCACTGATTTTGGCGCATTCGTTGACATCGGAGTTCATCAGGACGGCCTGGTTCACTTGTCAGAAATCGGTCATCAATTCATAAAGCGCCCCAGCGACGCTCTCACCGTTGGTCAGCCTGTCAGGGTGAAGGTGGTAAGCCTTGACCACGAGGCAAAGCGGAT
>JAISSN010000029.1 GCA_031273105.1 Holophagales bacterium
AGCACAGTCCAAATGCCAAGCGGGATACCTGTAGGAACTCTCGCCATAGGCAAGGCGGGCGCCATCAATGCGGCTCTGCTGGCCGTATCAATCCTCGCCCTGTCTGATGAGGCAATAAAGGCAAAATACCTGGCCTTCCGCCGCGCCGCCACAGAAAAGGCTCTGGCGGATGACGACCTTAGCTTGGGTTAGCCTTTATAGCAGTCCAACCAGTTCTATAATTAAAGGCCAGCCATGTCAAAAATAATGAGTGTCATTCAGGATCGCGTGCTGCTCTCGGACGGCGGTCTGGGGACTCAGGTGTTTCTGAAGAAGCCCGCCGTTGAGGACTACGGCGGCGCAGAATATGAAGGCTGCATAGACCTTCTCTCAGAGCGGCGGCCGGATTGGATAAAGGAGATTCACGCTACTTATTTCGATGCTGGTTCAGATTCGGTGGAAACCAACACATTCGGCGCTAATCCGCTAGTGCTTTCTGAGTATGGGCTTGCCGACAAAGCCGAATCCCTCAATATTCAGTCGGCGCAACTAGCCAGGGAAGTAGCCCGAAGCTACGATTCCCCGCGCTTTGTACTGGGATCCGTGGGACCCGGCACAAAGCTGGTGACCCTTGGACACGTGGATCATCAAACGCTTTTTCAAAGCTATCTGGTTCAAATGAGGGGCTTGCTGAAAGGCAGCGTTGACGCCATTTTAATAGAAACCTGCCAGGACTTGGGCCAGATGAAAATAGCCGTCCGCGCCGCAAAAACGGCGATGGCCGAGCTAAAAACAAAAGCGCCCATCTGGGTGCAGGCTACAATGGAATCCAGCGGAACCCTGTTGGCGGGCTCAGACCTGCAAAGCGTCCTGGTTTCGCTGGAAGCCGTCGGCATAGACGTATTGGGGCTGAACTGCTCCAGCGGGCCTGATGAAATGGCCCGTCATTTAGAGATATTATCCGAACAGTCCCCCTTGCCAATCTCGTGCCTGCCCAACGCCGGCCTGCCAATAAACGAAAACGGCAACCTGGTCTATGCTATGACGCCTGAAATATTTGCCGAAAAGGTTGAAAATCTCACTAAGCGATTTGGCCTGTCCATCGTCGGCGGCTGCTGCGGCACCACGCCCGGCCACATCCGCGCCCTAAGCGCCAGGGTAGGAAACCTTCCCGCGCCCCGCAGGAACCCCAGGCTGGAGAGGGGCGCGGCAAGCCTCTATCAGACGGTTCCGTACCGCCAGGAACCTAAGCCCTTGATTATCGGCGAGAGGACTAACGCCAACGGGAGTAAAAAATTCAGAGACCTGCTTGCCCTTGAAGACTGGGATAGCCTGGTGGGCATAGCCCGGGAGCAGCAGAGCGAGGGCGCCCACCGGCTGGACGTCTGCGTCGCCTTTACGGGCCGGGACGAAGCCCGGGACATGGAGCAATTTCTCTCCAGGCTTGTAACCCGAATAACCATGCCCCTGATGATAGACAGTACCGAAGTATCTGTCATAGAAACCGCCCTTCAAACGGCGCCTGGCAAATGTTTAGTGAACTCAATCAACTTTGAGGATGGCGAAGCCAGGGCGCGGCAAATACTGGATTTATGTAAGCAATATGGCGCTGCGGTTCTGGCCCTGACCATTGACGAGCAGGGCATGGCAAAAACTCTGGAGCGCAAAAAGGCCGTCACGGAGCGTTTTTTTAATCTGGTTGTCGGCGAATATAGTTTCCACCCCTCAGACCTGATCATTGACCCGCTGACGTTCACCCTGGCCTCGGGCGATGAGGAATTTAGAAATTCGGCCAAGGTTACGCTGGAGGCCATTAAAGAAATCAAACAGCGCTGGCCCGAGGTATTGACATCCCTTGGCGTGAGCAACGTCAGCTTTGGCCTAAGTCCCGCCGCCCGGCGTCTGCTCAACGCTTTGATGCTTTACCACGCCGTCCGGGCTGGTCTGGACATGGCCATCTTCAATGCGGGCAAGGTCATACCCATTGCCAGGATAGACGCCGATTCCCGCAAGCTATTTGAGGATTTAATCTTTGACAACCGCGGGACAGACTACGATCCGCTGAAACTGATAGTCACCCAATTTGCGGGAAAAAAAGAGGCCGCGACTATAAGCCTCCGGGAAGGCATGGACATAGAAACCCGCCTTAAACATGACATCATCAACGGCGAGCGGGGGTTCATCATTGAAGACATAGACAAAGCCCTGGCGGCTGACCTGAGGCCACAGCACCTGATCAACAACGTGCTGCTGGAAGGTATGAAAATAGTGGGCAAACGCTTTGGCGCCGGGGAAATGCAGCTCCCCTTTGTCTTAGAGAGCGCGGAAACGATGAAAGCCGCCATAAAACGCCTGGCGCCGCACATGGCGCAGGACGGCGCTAAGGCCAAGGGGCGGATGATTTTGGCGACGGTTGTGGGCGATGTTCACGACATAGGCAAAAACCTTGTGGAGATAATTCTTAGCAACAACGGCTTTGAGGTTGAGAATCTGGGCGTCAAACAGCCCATAGAGGACATACTGAACGCCCTTGAGGCCAGACCGGCGGACGCCATTGGGCTATCCGGCCTGCTGGTCAAGTCAACTGTAGTAATGAAAGAAAACCTTGCCCACATGCGCCAGCGCGGTTATCACGTCCCCGTGATTTTAGGCGGGGCGGCGCTGACAAGGGATTTTGTTGAAACCGCCTGCCGCAATGAGTATCAGTGCGACGCCGTATTTTACGCCGAGGACGCCTTTGATGGCTTAAAACACATGGAAAATATCGTGTCCGGGGCGATGGGCGAGACAGCGCAAACGTTAAACGCGCCATCGGTTATTAGTGGGCAAGATAAGCAAACCTATGATGAACCGCCTGCCGAACTTACTAATGAGGGACAATCCGCCTGGGTGACAAGACAGCAGATTGTGCCGGAACCTCCGTTCTGGGGTGTTAAAGATATAATCCCTCCTATCAGCGAGGTGTTGTCTCTTATCAATGACGCGGCTTTAATGCAGAGCCGGTGGGCGTTTAAAAAAGGCGCTCTCACAGACGAACAATTTAAGGCCGTCATGGGCGAAAAGGCCGAACCCCTTTTGGCCATGTGGAAAGAGCGCGCAGTAAATGAAAACCTCTTTGCGCCAAGGGCCAGGTACGGCTACTTCCCGGCCCAGGCTATGGGGTCTTTGCTGAATGTCTTTAGCGAAGACCGCTCGGAAGTAATAGCCGTCTTTGACTTCCCCCGCCAATCATCAGGAAAGCGTCTGGCTCTCAGCGACTTTTTTAATCCCCCATCCCGAGGCTTCGACCTCCTGCCCCTTCAAATAGTCACGCTGGGACACGAAGTTCAGACCAAAACAGCCGACCTGTATCGTGAAAACCGTTACAGCGATTATCTTTACCTCCACGGCCTGGCGGCTGAATTTACCGAGAGCTGCGCCAAGTGGCTATTTATGCGCATCAAAACAGAACTGGGCGTCACTGGCGGCCAGCGATACAGTTTTGGTTATCCGGCCTGCCCCGATCTCGCCGGTAACGGAGCGATACTCAGCCTCTTAGAAGGCGACAGCCTGGGAGTGTCCATAACCGGAAGCCTGCAACTGGAACCCGTATTTACAACCTGCGCCCTGGTGGCCTGGCATCCTCAGGCCGCGCATTTTATAGTCGGGCATCCCGACTTCAACACTTTGTTTTAACGTATCCCAAACCCCATTTGAACACCAACGCCTGAAGCGTTTGGCAATGCTGTTCCACTTGCCATAGTAAGGGGGCAGGTCTCTCCATGGCGCGCCTGTCCGCAGAATTCAAAACACACCGTTGAGAAATTTGCGGTTGTCATAGGCCACTCCGCCCCATTGGCCTGCCTGTCCTGGCAAATGAGGGGACAGCACTTTCCAAACATCGTCTGAAATATCATGGCGCAT
>JAISSN010000035.1 GCA_031273105.1 Holophagales bacterium
CATAGCGTCTATTGCTGAAAGTCTGTCAAAGGCTTCATGCACACGACTTGAAGAAAACTGGTATGTACAGGATTATTCCGACAATGTAATAGAAGCTGTAAAGGATGAATTGGGAATTGACCTGACTAGAAAGTATCTCCAACTGGGCGACATCAAGAAGATACTGGCTGCTACCAAAAAACAAACTCTTTAGCAACAACTCTATGTTGACCATAACTCGGTGTAAGTGATGAAATCAATAATGTTATGCCGCTTTTTTGACAAGGAAAGTGTCAAAGTCGGGTTTCGCTCCACAAAACAAGCTGTAAACGGTTCGGGGCATTTCGTAAAAACGGATTAGAACCTATGCCCATCGCTACTTTCTGTTTCAAAATCGCTTAATGCAATTTTGAAACGGAAACGCTATACAATTATTTATTCCTAAGCCTTTCCTGAGCAGGAGCCTCGGATGAACAACTTCATTTTTCAGAACCCCGTAAAAATCATCTTTGGGCGCGGTCAGACGGCCCAGATTTCTGCTGAGATCCCAAAAGGCGCCAGACTGATGATAACCTGCGGCGGCGGCAGCATCCGCAAGAACGGCGTTTACGATGAGGTCACAGCCGCGCTGAAGGGCGTTGACTACATAGAATTTTGGGGCATAGAGCCTAACCCCTCTTATGAAACCCTGATGAAGGCCGTTGAAGTCGCCAGGGGCGAAAGGGTTGATTTTCTCCTGGCCGTGGGCGGAGGCTCCGTTGTGGACGGCACGAAGTTCATTTCTGTCGCCATCCCCTTTGAGGGAGACCCCTGGGATATGATCAAGCGCAAGATAAAACCTACGGCGGCAGTACCCTTAGGCTGCGTACTCACACTTCCCGCGACCGGCTCCGAGATGAACGGCGGAGCGGTGATAACGCGACGGAAGACAAAGGAAAAGCTGGCCTTGCACAGCCCCCTGATCTTTCCGCGATTTTCGGTACTCGACCCCCAGCACACCTACAGCCTCCCCCCAAAGCAAGTGGCTAACGGGATAGCTGACGCATTTATTCACGTCACCGAGCAGTACCTCACCTTTCCCGCCCAGGCCGCCATCCAGGACAGGTTCGCGGAGAGCATACTCTGCGCCCTGATAGAAGAAGGCCCCAAAACCCTTGCCAACCCGACAGACTATGACTCAAGGGCAAACCTTGTATGGTCCGCCACGATGGCCCTCAATGGATTGATTGGCTGCGGCGTCCCCCAGGATTGGGCCACCCACATGATAGGCCACGAAATGACGGCCTTTTTCGGCCTCGACCACGGCCAAACGCTGGTCATAGTTTTGCCAGGCCTGCTCTGGGTTCAGCGGGACTCAAAGCGCCAAAAGCTGATTCAATACGCAAAGCGCGTGTGGAACATTGACGGCGGAGATGAAGACGCCTTGATTAAGCAGGCGATTGATAAAACCAGAACCTTCTTTGAAAGCCTGGGACTGTCCACTCACCTCTCGGAGCTGGGCGTCACAGAAGACATATTTGAAACCGCAATTACACGCTTTCAAAGTCGAAACATGCTGCCTATGGGCGACAGCAAAGACCTGGACGCAGATAAAATCCGCGAGATATTGCGCCTTGCAAGGTGATTACAACTACTTCACTCTCCCCGGCCCTTTGCCCGCAGCGGCCCGGAACAGTGTTTCCCAGGTCACGAACTGCGAAGACGGCTTTTTGTCTTCCCAGGGCGCCTTGTCAAAGGAATCCGCCAATTCGCTTGGCGTCATTGCTGGATTATCGCGGAAGTGTTTTTGCACTGCCAACAGGAATGAGTGGTGCCTCTCAAACTCTTTTTTGTCGCAAACGGGGCCGTGGCCAGGAATGACCAGACTGTCTTCGGGCAGCCAGGAGAGTATATGGCCAATCACTTGTACCAGGCCGTCAAAGCTGCCCCCCGACTCGGTGTCAATGTAGGGCAGCCTCTCTAAAAACAGTATGTCCCCAACGTGAATGACGCGCGCGCCGGGTATGCCTATAGCTATGTCGTTATCCGTGTGGCCAGGCCCGAAGTGCGCAAGATGAGCCATTGAATCCCCAATCGCCATCGTCATCATGCCGGGTTTTTTTGGGTCGGCTTCGCCTATGAGCAAATTGGGCAATCCGCCCTTTTTTTCGGCAGCAGCGTCTTCCTGCTCCTTCGCCAAACGCGTCCTGACGTTTACATGGGCGATTATTCCCTGAACCATTGGCGCCAGCGCGCGATTCGCGCCCACGTGGTCGCCGTGGTGATGAGTATTGATCAGGTATTTAATTGGCTTGTCGGAAATAGTTTTAACGGCTTCCAGAAGGCCGGGCAGGCTCTGCTCAAACTGGCCGTCAATCATTACCAGGTGATCATCGCCGACGATCAGGCCGACGTTGCCGCCAGGCCCATAGACGCAATAGATGTTGTCCCGCACGTTCTCTGCGCGGTGCTGGGGGGCTGAGGGCTGAACTGCCTGTGTTTGCATTGCAAGGAGGGCGGGTAGCAACAGTGAAAACATGGATGACTCCAGGAAAAAATTTCAGTTAAAAGACCAGAGGGTATTCAAAATGTGATATTGTCATCTCTTTTTGCCTTTCCGCTTTGCCTCCCGCGCTATCTCTTTCCGCCTTTCCGCCAGCGCCGCCGGCGCCAGATCATCCCACTTTGTACCAGGGCCGAACATGTGTTTGAACTCAATGGCAAAACGATTGGTAAATTTATATCCAACACCCACGCCATAAACCATACCTGATGAGTCTATTGATTCACTATAACCAAGATAGCTCATTTCACATCTCGGATTTCGAAAGCCTACTGTGACAATAGCATAGGGTCCAACGTCGTGTCCGGTAAAATTCCAAATGCCATCTGCCAATATGCCCCATCTGGTCACATCATTAGCTACATTGTCTTTTATCTTCGCGCCGAAAATCATGTAATCCACTGTTCCGCGAAT
>JAISSN010000001.1 GCA_031273105.1 Holophagales bacterium
CTATAAAGCTGAGGTCAGGCTGGTAGCTAATATTGCCGATTGGGAATATGACGCTTTACAAAAGACGCTCTTAGCCTTTGAGCAGCCGTATTTTCTGCAAGGCTCGCTCCTTACGCTGCTATTTATAGCCATTCTCCTACTGAACCTATCCGAGCGCCGCTTTTGGTGCCGCTACCTATGCCCTCTGGGCGCTCTGCTAGGGCTTTTGGGGCGCTGGTCGCCCTTCAAGCGCAGCGTCTCTGAAACTTGTAATTCCTGTGGTCTGTGCGACCAAAAGTGTCAGGGAGGCATAAAAACCGAAAAATGGCTGGCCTCGGAATGCCTCTACTGCATGACCTGCGGGGACGCGTGTCCCAAAAACTCCGTCACATTTGATTTTTCCGTCAAGCCGTCGAAAGAATGTGTAGTAATCGGTCGCAGAAATCTCTTGCTGGCCGGTGGCGCGGGACTTGCTTCCGTGGCGGTATCTAGGGCGACCCCATTGTTTAATCCCAATAAGCCAAATCCAGAGTTGATCCGTCCGCCCGGCGCTCTGCCGGAGTTGGAATTTTTAGCCCGCTGCGTTAAATGCGGCGAGTGTATGAAGGTCTGCACCACAAACGGCTTGCAGCCGACATTCCTCCAGGCCGGGCTGGAGGGTATTTGGTCTCCCATGTTGGTTCCCGAAATCGGATACTGCGAATACAACTGTACCCTTTGCGGCCAGGTGTGTCCCACCGGGGCCATACAACTGCTCACGCCTGAGCAAAAGAAGGAGTGGCGGATAGGCTCCGCCTGGTTTGACCGCAGCCGCTGCCTGCCCCACGTCGGCACAGAAAACTGCGTCGTGTGCGAAGAGCATTGCCCCACGCCCAAAAAGTCCATCAGGTTCAGGGTGCGGGATCGCTTTGGCTCTGAAGTAAAGCAGCCCTACGTTGACCTGAACACATGTACCGGCTGCGGCATCTGCGTCGCCAAGTGTCCCCTGGTTGACGCCCCGGGCATCCGAATAACCAGCATAGGCGAGACCAGGTCTAAGGTGAATCGGATATTGCTTTAACAGCGGTGCGGTACGCGACAAACGATTGCATAGTAACAGACCCGCCAGTTCCTCTATAAACACCACCTGAATAAAATCCGAATAACATATCCAATTCCCACGGGCCGGGAATGGCGTCTGGAGAAATGCTGAATTTAAGGCTCAACAATGATTTGTTGGTGCTACGCCATGTTCTTTTATCGCCTTCCAGAAAAATAGCTTTCTTTAAATTCCCGTCAGTATCAATTAACAGACGTGTTTTAAATTCGCCATCAGGAGTACCAACTGTAGGCAGCAAGGGAGGCGCTTTAAAGATATCCACTTCTTCCAGCGACTGCATACCTTCGTAGTCAATAATCGGCGCGCTTGCCGGGGTACAGGCAAATAGCGCAATGGCAAATAGACAAACTATAGAATCTTCGACAAATGACATAGTGAATCTCCATAAAAAAACTTTCAGCCGACATGAAAAACAGGGCTTGTCCTGTTTTTCAAGCCGGCTGATTATGCCTTAACCCACCACTCCCATCATCTTCAGGGCATTAGCGGCCTTGTCGGCCAGATTTCCCAATAGGTTTCTCATCTGTTCGTTGTCCGCCGGAACGGGGTTGATGTTGAAGGCGCCTTTTCCATACAGGCCCGCCAAGTGGCTAATCACATCCTCCCTGTCCCAATCCCCCTTTAATAAAGGTAAAATCAGCGACTGAAGGGGGTCCAGGCCGATAACTTCGCCAGCGGCGTTGCTAGTGATGTTTCGACCGGAACTGACGTCCAGCAGGGCAAGGGGCGTAGCGCCTTTGGGCAATTCAGGAATATACGGATCCGCGAAAATTTCTATGGCCCCGGCGCCGAGCAGGGAGAAGAGTATTTCGGCAAAGACGTCATCTGTCCCCTGGGATAATTCAGTAAACTTATCCGCCAATTTCCTGAACTCGGTTGGCATAAAGGCCTCGGCCAGCACATCTAAGGCGGCCGTCCCATAAGGCGGCTGGGCGTTCATCTGGCCTGCCCTTGGATGCGTATAAGTGACTTGATTGTTTTCATCCACCTTCCTGGCAATGCGAGCCTGTATGTGAAGGTTTTTAAAGAAAGCCGAGGTGAGCGCCCTGTTTATCTGGCGATGACGGATGCCTTTAACGAGCAGGGATTGGCGGAATGTGCGTCCCATGATGATGTCTATAGCCTGTTCGGCTTCGGCCATGCTCGTTGCGGGGTGGGTCTTGAAGAATTCCCTCAGAGCAGGGTTTGTCAAGTGGCGCACCATGGAAGCAGGCTCGGCGTCCCCCAGATATGCCAGGCCCGCCTCGCTCACCTGGGAAAGGAATTCCCTGAACAAAAGCGGCTCGTTGTTATCTTCAATGTATTCGTGAACTAAATACCGAATGTCCTTCTGTGTGAGTATGCTGTTCATCTCATTGGCAAGGGCCTGATGCAGTAGCGGCTTTTGCTCTTCTTTGGCGGTTATCTCCAAAGCGTCCTTAATCCAGGCGACGCCGTACTCATAGCGCTTGGACGCAGGCATTTCGGGCGGGGTGAGCGCCCAGAATACGTCACGGGCAATCTGCTTTATGCGCCAGCCAGGCTGAACGTTATAGCTGACAAAGCCTATGCCGTCCTGGCTGAGGTTCTCGTTGCAAATCCGCAGAATGGCTTTCTGTGTGCTGGGGGGTACCCAGCTATACACGCCGTGGCATAGGACATAGTCAAATTCTCCAAAATTTGCGTCTATGTCTTCAATGCCCATGTGGTGAAACGTCACGTTCTCCGCGTTGATAGCCTTTGCCCGCCTTTGGGCTTCATGAATCTGAACGATGGACAGGTCAATGCCTACAAACTTAGCTTCAGGCATAAAGTGGGCCATGCCGAGCAGGTTGATGCCGGAGGCGCATCCCAGTTCCAGCACCCTGGCATTTTTGGGCGGCGCGAATGAAAGAGCAAACATGCTGGCAACGGCGGCCAGGCGCGAGGGGTGCGTCTGGGGTAATGGATTGGCCAGATAGGGTATCTGGTCGTACGCTGATAAGGTTTGGTTAGCCACGTTGAAACTCCTTAGGGGCAATTTTATAGTCAATTCGTCTTGTGGAGCAGGTGTTCCGCTCCATGCGGTTCAGCTCGTCCAAAGCCAAACCGCTATAGTTTATAACCGATGCCAGTGAAAGGCAAGATGATTTTATTTAAACGCCAACTGTCCGCAGGCGCCGCCAATATCGCTCCCCCTGCTCCGGCGTACGCTCACGATGTGTCCTCTGTTGGCCAGATAGGCGCCGATTTCGTTTATTCTGGCGTCTGAGGGCGGTGACATTTCGGGCAATCCCGCGCCGGGGCAAGCGTTATACGGAATTAAATTGATCTTGCTCGGAAATTGACCGGCAAATTTTGATAACCGCTTAGCGTCTTCTAAGCCATCTGAAATCCCCTCGATCAGCGCGTATTCCAGCGTGATCCGCTCGCCTGATTCCAGCGGAAAAGAGCGTAGCGCCTGGGATAACGCTTCAAGGCCCCATGTTGAATTGACAGGCATGATTTTAGACCGCGCTTCATTAGTGGTAGCGTTCAGGCTCAGGGCCAGGCGGGGACGGGGGTTGCATTCTCCCAGCCGCTTAATGCCCGGCGCTAATCCCGCGGTAGAAATCGTCACGCGACGGGGCGGAATGGCCAGGCCCTTTGGATGGCTCAGTACGGCAAAGGCGCCCATGACATTCCCGAAGTTGTGGAGAGGCTCCCCCATCCCCATAAATACTATGTTTATAGGGGCCGCGTCTGTGCGCGCGCCCAGATGAAAAGTGATGAGCGCCATCGCCTGTCCGGCGATTTCAGCGGACGTGAGGTTTCTTTTGAGACCCATGGCCCCCGTCGCGCAAAACGCGCAGGCCATGGCGCAGCCCGCTTGCGTGGAAATACAAAGCGTGGCCCGGTTCTCGTACGGCATGTACACACATTCGATGGAATAGCCGTCAGCTAGTTTTAATGTGTGTTTGCTTGAACCATCTGACGAGGTAAGCGTCCGCTCTATTTCGGGCCATTTAATCTGTACTGCTGACGCAAGCCTGATTCTCAGGCTTTTGGGCAGATTAGTAAAGCGATCCCAGTCGTCCCATCTGTGTCTATATATGCCCTCAAAGGCCTGCGACGCCCTGTAAGGCGCTTCGTCAAGTCTTTTGAATAACAGCCTTAGCTCATCCAGGCCCATACCTGCTGCGTTGCCGGGCAACAATAGCGAAAGATCAGGCTCTATCTCCCGCGTCGTGTAGTCAGGGCTTTGCGCAAAGGGATTGACCGTTGGAAAAAAAACATTACGCCGCCTCGTCAATCGCCTAGCCACCTTCCGTCTCCGCTCCCCGTGCGCCAGGTTGTATTCAATCCCTGTTGAATGCAGCTTGGATTACTGAAAATCTTTATTCAATAGAAATGCGGAAATTGCATAGCAGCGCCCTGTCTTCCTCAGACCACTCGAAGTTTTTCATTTCCTGCGGGCCTGCGGCTTCAAAGGATTCACGGGAGTCAGAAGCGGTTCCAAAAAACGGACATCCCATAGATGAATTATCTTGCTCCTCGTCATTTTTTGGATGCAAGGCCACGGTGGCTTCCAGTAAAATCCCAACGTCAAAGCCAGTCTCCTGAATTTGCCGCAGTAATTCCTGACCGGCTTCATCAGTCATTATTGCGTGTACAAACGCGCGACCAAGCTGATCTATCAATTCGCGCACATTTTCTGACATTTCAGGCGGTTCCATAGCTGGCTCCTGTCTCTATTATATAGCAGGCAATAAGCATTTAAAGAGTTTTTTGCAAAAGCCCCTCAATCAAACAACCTTCCCCGAATTAAATATGCCATGCGGGTCTAGCGCCTTTTTTATGCCGCGGATAGCCTCTATGCGCCAGGGGTCGGTTAACATAAGAAAGGCGTCCCGCTTTGCCAGACCAATCCCGTGTTCTCCCGTGAGCGTACCTCCTAACTCCAGAACCAGGCGGAACAGGCTGATTACGTTGCGCTCTGCGTCTCCGCTTTTGTCAGCAAATAATAAATTTACGTGGAGGTTGCCGTCACCTAAATGTCCATAGGTAACGATAGGCAGTTTTAATTTTTCCGCGCCTTCAAAAAAAGCTCTGATCTTTGATCTTGGCACGGCGACATCCTCGCTAATCTTGTTGGGAAATTGCTCCTTTAAAATCACGCTGGTCTGGCGGCGGACGTCCCATATGGCTTCACGCTGGCGGACACTCGAAGCAACCCTGATGGATTCGGCCATAGAGCCAATCGCCTCCATTACCATATTCAAAAAAACTTCGCTCGCGCATCCCGCGTCATCAAATTCAATTATTGCCAGAGCCTCGCCCGGCAGTCGCCTTGCCTCATCCGGGCCGAATCGTCGCAGGCATTTAAGCACGGCGGGGTCCCAAAATTCAAGCGCGCTGGGCATAAAACCATTTTGCGTTAGTCTGCCTGGGAGTTCGGGCAAATCCTCCCAGCGTGAAACGGGCAGGAGCATAGTGACGCGTTCCCTGGGGGCGTGAGTCAGGCGCAATGACGCCGCCGTGATAATCCCAAAAATGCCCTCGCTGCCTATCAGCATTTGGGCAAGGTTCGGTCCGGCGTTGTTCTTAACGCTGTCTATTCCAAAGCGATGGATTTCGCCGTCTTCCATCAGCGCGTCAACAGAGTACGCCCAGTGGCGCGTCATGCCGTACTTGCAGGCGCAAGGTCCGCCGGCGTTTGTAGCCAAACTGCCCCCCAGGGAGCATTGATCCCAGGAGTTGGGGTCGGGGGGATAGCACAGCCCTCGTTCTGTGGCCACAGACTTGACATCCCTCAAAAACGTTCCGGCGGACGCCCGCAGGGCCAATTCCGCGCTGGAAACGCTGATTCCGCCCGGATATTCAGAAAGCTCCACCACCACAGACCTGCCAATGGGCGCGGCTCCGCCGGCTTTTCCCGTACCCGTTCCACGTGGAACCAAGTTAAGCCCCTCGCCCTTGGCGACGCGAACCAACTCCCGCAACGCGTCGGGGCCTTGGGGCTTTACAACGGCCAGGGGCAAATCGCCGACGATGTGCGATTCGTCCCTGCGGTAGCCCTCCAGCGTCTCTGTAAGCTCAATTATTACAGCATTTGGAATACTGCTTAGAAATTTTATCATTTTATTTTTCCCTTCCGGCTTCCTCATTCTCAATCGTCTTCAAACTTCACGCCCATCAATATTTCTTTCGCCATAACCATCGACTTATCGCGGCAATATGCCGTAAACAGAGTCTGTCCTCTTTCTACGCGGTCTCCTGCTTTTACGTGTAACCGGATACCGGCGCCTGGGTCCAGCGCGTCAGACTGTTTTTTTCTGCCGGCGCCCAGATTCATGGCAAAAACGCCAAGCACGCGGCTGTCAATGGATTTGAGAGTTCCTGATTGGGGCGAGGCGATTGTTACTTGCTCACGCGCTTGGGGTAATCGTCTTGGGTCGTTCAGGGCTTCGGCGTCGCCGTCACAAAAGGACACGAATTTTTTTAATGTCTCAAACGCGCGGCCAGACTCAATGGCGCTTGAAACCATTTTGCGCGCGACATCCGTGTCTGTTGCGGCGCCTCCTAAGACGAGCATTTCAGCAGCCAGGCGGAAACACAGTTTTGTCAAATCGCTGTCAGCGTGTCGTCCATTGAGGATTTCCACTGATTCCATTACCTCCAGGGCATTGCCGATGGCCCAACCGAGAGGTTCATCCATGGGCGTTATCAACGCCTTGACTTTCATTCCATGCGCCTTACCCACTGCCACAAGGCTGTCGGCCAATTTTTGCGCGTCCGTCTGATTTTTCATAAACGCGCCAGAGCCGCTTTTTACGTCGAGTACAAGAGCGTCAGCACCGCAGGCGAGTTTTTTGGACATGATACTGGCCGTGATCAGGGGGATGGATTCAACGGTCGCCGAGATGTCCCGCAAGGCGTACAGCTTGCGGTCGGCCGGACAAATATCGCGGGTCTGAGCCGAGTTGGCAAAGCCTATGCTTTTAAGGCACTCTAAAAACTCAGTTTCGCTAAGTTCGGTGCGCATGCCCGGTATGGACGCCAGTTTATCTACGGTTCCGCCTGTGTGGCCGAGGCCGTGGCCGGAAAACATGGCGCAGCTTAGTCCTGCATCTTTTCCGCAACAAGCCGCAACAGGGCCGATTACCAGCGTTGTCTTATCTCCAACGCCTCCCGTGCTGTGTTTGTCAATTTTTGTACCCGGAACATCGGATAAATCCACAATGCGTCCCGAGTCTCTCATAGCCAGCGTCAGCGCGATTGTTTCTTCTGTATTCATTCCCTGCCAGCAAATGGCCATGAGCAGAGCCGCACTCTGTTCATCGGGTATGGAGCCGTCCGCGACGCCCTTCGCCCAATAGTCAATCGCGTCAAAGCTCAACGCCTGACCAGACTTTTTCGCGTATATCAGGTCATACATCCGCATACGGCGATCCTTTTAGTCAACGTCGTTGAAAAACAGAATAGCTTGTTGCCGTCCCCTGTTCCAGAAAAATACCTGAGATTGCATATTACCTGAAACATAGGCAGAACAAGGGTTTCCGAGGGATACCGCCGACATGCCATGCGTCCTGATGGCTCCTATTTCAAGTCACGGGCTGAGTTTTTTTAAAAAAATATTTGAAAAAAAATGCGGATAGATAAGAATTTAGCTTGAGACCAGAGTTTGTGAGGAATAGAATTTCATTTGTGCTTGGAGGAAATTCATTGCTAAAAAAAATCCAGATTTTTAAGGCCCTGGACATTGAGATCAAGAAGCAAAGAGGCCCTTCCACAGTGAAGCGTCCGTACAAAGACCACAAGAGCCTTAAAGAGGAACTGGGTCAACCAGGCGTCAGCATTATCGCTGAGATAGCAGGCGGCAATCCGCTGCACGGCAGGGTTCGTCAGGCGTTCAGGCCATCCACTCACGCGAAAACTCTTCTCGAAAACGGCGCCACTGCTCTTTCAGTCGCCACAGACCGCTTTTTGTATGCCGGAGAAGACAAGCATCTCTCTGAAGTTCGCGCCATTGCGCA
>JAISSN010000056.1 GCA_031273105.1 Holophagales bacterium
CCGCGTTACCGTTTCTCCGGTCTTCATGCCGGACACTTCGATGACATTCTTGTCAAAGGTCGGATTGTCGAGGTCAAGGCCTTGTCTCCAGCCGTCTGACGTGAATTCCAGCGTGCCGGTGTTCGATATTCCTTTGTGGGTGATCTTGGCTTCAAGCGTCGCTGTGACTGTCTTGTCCCAGTCGGTTGTCGACTTGACGGAATATTTTGCCGTAAGCATGGGCGAAAACCTGCTCAACAGTGAGATAATATTGACGTTAATCATGCTTGAGGAGACCATGCAGGGCGAATTGAAGGTGTTTTCCGGTTCCAGCCACAGTGAACTGGCTCATGGCATTGCTTCCTATATCGGAATGCCTCTTGGCAAGACCAGGATCACCCGCTTTTCCAACGAGAACATCAAGGTCAAAATTGATGAAAACGTAAGGGGGGCCGACGTCTTTGTCATCCAGACATCCTGCCCGCCCGTGAGCGACAATTTGGTAGAAATGCTGATAATGCTTGACGCCATGAAGTACTCCAGCGCGTCCAGGATCACGGCGGTTCTGCCCTATTTTCCCTATGCCCGCTCCGACAAAAAGGACGAATCCCGCATTTCCATCACGGCGCGCCTGGTGGCCGATTTGCTGCAAACCGCCGGGGCGGATCGCGTTTTGACGATGACGCTCCACGCGCCGCAAATTCTCGGTTTTTTCCGAAACCCCGCCGACCAGTTGATGGCCCATCCGATTTTGATTCAATACTTCAGACAAAAAGACCTGTCGAATACCGTTGTGGTGGCCACCGACGCCGGCTCCGCAAAATTCGCGGGGTTTTTCGCCAAGCGCATCGGCACGCCGCTGGCCATCATTGACAAGCGCAGGATGGACGACACGGAAAGCGCCCAGAGCGTGGCCCTGATTGGCGACGTCAATGGCAGGGACGTGATTATCTACGACGATGAGATAGCCACCGGCGGCTCTATACGTGAAGCCGCCCGCATACTGCGCGACTTTGGCGCGAGGGAAGTCCGCGTCGGTGTGACGCACGGCGTATTTTCCGGCAACGCCTTAGAGACGCTCAACGACGCTGATTTAAATGAGTTGGTCATAACGGACACCATCCCCTTGCCTGAGTCTAAGCTCACCTCGATCAAAAACTTAAAAATACTAACCGCGGCGCCACTGTTTGGAGAGGCCATCAGGCGCATCCACGAAGGGAAGAGCCTGAGCGAGTTGATGGAAGTTTAAGGAAGGAGCCAAAATGAAACCTTTTAAGGTGCTTTCTCCAACGGCCATATTGGGCTATGGGTTTCCTGAGGCAAGCTTTTTAAAGGGTATGGAAGAAAAGCCGGACCTGATAGCCGTTGACGCCGGCTCCACAGACCCTGGCCCCTATTACCTGGGCAGCGGAAAGAGCTTTACGGATAGAGTGGGCGTCAAGCGCGACCTGCGCTACATGCTCACACACGGCGTTTTAAACAAAATCCCCGTGGTGATAGGCTCGGCGGGCGGCTCCGGGGCGCGTCCCCACGTGGAATGGTGCCGCAAAATAATTGAAGAGATAGCTCTGGAAGAAAAATTGTCTTTCCGCATGGGCATTGTTTACGCCGATATTGATAAGGCAATGGTCATTGAGGCCGTCAGGGCGGGTCAGGTGACGCCATTGGACGACTTGCCGACGCCGGCGCCTGACGATATAAACTCCTGCCCCCACATAGTGGCCCAGATGGGCATAGAGCCTGTTCGCGCGCTGCTGGAAGAAGGCGTTGACGTTGTGCTGGCGGGCCGGGCGTACGATCCCGTATGTTTTTCCGCGCTGCCCATAATGAAGGGCTATGACGCCGCCCTGGCCACCCACATGGGCAAAATCATTGAATGCGCTGCCATAGCCGCTACTCCGGGTTCTGGCGCCGACGCCGTGCTGGGCGTTTTGCATGAAAAACACTTTGTGCTGAAAGCGCTCAACCCGATGAGAAAATTCACCGCGCTATCAACAGCCGCGCACTCGCTCTACGAAAAGAGCGATCCCTATCATTTGCCAGGCCCGGGCGGCGCGCTGGACCTTTCAAACGTGACCTTCACAGAGCTTGAAACCGGGGAAGTCGAGGTGCGCGGCACTAAAATAATTCCCACCAACCCCTATAGAATCAAGCTGGAAGGCTCAAGTCCGGTGGGCTTCCGCACCATTTCCATCGCCGGAACCCGCGACCCCATCATGATAGCCTCTCTGGACATTATCCTGAAGGAAGTGAAGGCGAGGGTTGATGAACTGCTGGCCAAGGAAAACACGGAAGCAAAGGTGTTCTTTCACGTCTATGGGAAAAACGGCGTGATGGGCGGCCTCGAAAAGGGCGTGTATCCCAGCCCCTTTGAGGCTGGGATAGTGATTGAAGTCCTGGCTCAAACCCAGGAAGCGGCTGATACCGTTTGCTCCATGACCAGGTCAACGCTGCTGCACTATGGCTACGAGGGCCGCATAGCCACGGCGGGCAATCTGGCCTTCCCCTTCAGCCCATCCGACATACGCATGGGCGAGGCATATCAGTTTACGCTCTATCACCTGATGGACGTTTCTGACCCGGCCGCCCCTTTTAAGCGCGAAATCGTCGGTGTAGGAGGCTCAAAATGAAAAATCTGCGGGAACTGGCCAGGGTTATAAGAAGCAAGAACTCCAGCCCCATGAAACTGACGCTGGACATTATATTTAAAGACCGCCAGACCTTTGAAGAAGTCAAGGCGCGAAACCTCATCAACAAATCCCTTATCGCCAGGGCTTACCAAGTGCCGGAGACGGAAATTGAAAAGGTCATCTACTTTGACCCCGCCCTGGCCGTAAAAATCGGCATGCCGAGGCCGGTCAGATCCGGCTCGCCCGGCGACACGGACGTGTATGGAGCGCAGCAGCACGGGCCGCTGCTCGGCATTGAGCTGGATATATAGCCGTGTGAGCTAATTGCAAAACCTCCAGCTTTGCCGGAGTAGCGCTGTATGCTGACCTTGCCTTTTTCTGCCAGACATAATTGAATCATGCAACAACGCTAATATTTAGGGGAAGCGCTATATTTCTTTTTCGCGTTTTTCGGCGTACCGTCAGGGTTCAGATACTTATCCGGATTCTTTTCCAGTTTTGGCCCGCACGGCGCGCAGCAAACGCGGTATTCGCGGCCATTTACTGCAACTGTCGGGCTTTTTTCACTCACTTTTTGGCCCATGACGGGGCAGATTGTATTTTCGGCCGGTTTGGGCTGTTCCTGGGCAACGGTTGCGAACAGCGTGAAGCAAAGGGGCAGTATCATTTTGGTCTCCTTTAAGGGCCGCCAGAGGCGATATTTCATTATAGTCGTGTGACCTGCGGAGTATAATTTAATCTGGAGTCTTTAATGATAATTGCTTGTCCGGCTTGCGGGGCGCGATTTCAATACAATGGAGGCCGTGTTGACACCCTCAAAACTCATTCCCTGCCTGCTCATGCCCGCAGTTGTCGCAGCCGCGGCTGCAGACCGCGTCCAGTCCCGCGACGCCCATTGGAAAACAATAAAAACGCCTCACTATCTCATCCACTACCCGGCTGACCCAAAGGGGGGCTTTGAGGCTTTTGCCCTGGAAGTGGCCTCAAAAATAGAGGGCGTCCACGCCAAGGTAGCCGAATGGGTGGGCTTTGAGGCAAAAGGGCCGACTAACGTCCTCATTCAGGACCCCTACCTGGAGGCCAATGGGGCGACTGTACCATTACTGAACAGGCCCATCCTGCTGCTATACAAAACGCCCCCTGAGCCTGATTCCGGCATTGGTCATTATGACAACTGGGTTGATTTGCTGGTTACTCACGAACTCGTCCACCTGCACCACCTGATGCGCCCGCAAAATGACCGCAGTCT
>JAISSN010000080.1 GCA_031273105.1 Holophagales bacterium
TTTTAAGCCTGAGGCGCTGCTGATAGTATTATCAAGCGGCGACGCATCCACCCCCCCCGTGTTGAGCATTGTAATGGCGGCCCGATTCATGGCGTTCCTGATCTCTACGGCTGTGTCCGATTCTATCAATTCGTAAGCCGACGCTGACACTTCCCCGCCTTCTACATCAATGAGCGAGCAAAGCGCTATAAAAGCGCCCTCTTCCTTTCGCAATTCGGACACGCATACTATATCCGCCTGAAGCATTTTGCCGATTTCCTTTACATTGGCGGAATTAACCAGCCCGTCTCTCGCAAAGCTTTGCTCTTTCATGATTTGATCTATGCGCGACCTGTCAACAACCCTGTACCTCCTGCTGTTTACAAGGTATTGCTCAAGGGCGCCCCGGGCCGTCATCTTGTTCATCTGAGTTACGCCGGCGTTGCCGCTAGGCTCCATAACAGCCAGAGAGGGCTTTATATCCTGGGAGGCCAGCGGCGAAACGCAAACAAGCGCGGCCAGACACAATACAAAGGTCCTTGAAATAAGTTTAAGGTTGTCCATCTCAGATTCTCCTCAAGTGGTCAGACAGAGCAGGGAAGGGAAGGGAACGGTCATTTTATTCTCCGTGGCTGGTTGTTGTAGCTTGAGCTTTACGCTATTGGCACTGTACTCTTATAATGTTGCCCGTCGCTTCATAAACTCTGAATGTCCACGTCCGATAATTATGGTTTAGGCCTATTTGGCCGATGCCGCCCGCTAGATCCTGCGTTGAAAGTTTAGTCCTGACTTCAAACGTGGCTAGTGAGCCCTGATAATCAATTACGCTGACATTATCCACGCCTCTTGTGCCGCGTATCCCTTTTTCGAGACCATCAACCAGAGAATAATTAGGCACGCCTTGAACCATAACCGTAATTCTTGACGCGGACATCTCGCCGTCGCCCGATTTCCCTCTTTTATCTTGCGGGGGGTCTATTTTTATTCCCAATAGTTCCGCCATTGCCTCTTTGATGGCCTTTTCTACTGAGGAAGGGTCATCCTTTGCTATTAATTTTTGGGCCGCGTTGGTTATTTCCCCTGTCTTTACGTCAACGATTGAGAGTTGGGCGTTGAAGTAGCCCCCTTCCTTTATTAAGTCCGTGACGCAAATTAAATCGGCTTTCAGTCTTAGCCCCAGCATTTTTGCTGTCCTTGGGTCGCCTATCTGGCTTCTCTGGATTCGCTGTTCCTTTAAAACCTGCTCTGTGCGCGCCCTGTCAACAAGTTTATAAATACCTGTATTGACCAGAAAGCTGTCCATCGCGCCCCTGACGGTCTTTTTATTCAGGTCAGAGACTGGCCCTGTTGTATAAGGCTCCAGAACCGCCACGGGCCGCTTGTCCTGAGCGGCCATAGTAATGCCAATGAGCGCGGTAAGACATAAAGCAACTGCCTTGCAAATTTGTTGGGGGTTAAACATGGATTCTCTCTCCTAGCGCTTTTTCGTGAAGTCTGTTTTTGAAAAGTTCTCAATCTTAAGGCGGTTACCTGAAAGTTTGCCTGTTTGCCGCGGCTCCAGATTGCCCCTCTGGGGTCTCCAGCCTCCCATATCGTCGCCCTCTTCCTTAATCAGCAGTTCAAGCGCGCCTTTGTATTCATAGGCGCCCCTGTAGTAGTTTCTGGAGCTGCCGCCTTCTTCAACACGGCACTCCCACTGGTTGTTGTTGGTAAACCTGATTGAGTAAACCTTGCCCTCCTTCTGGTCCCTGCTCTCCCAAAGGCCCACGAAATGCTTGTCGCGGACGAATGCGGGTTCGTCGGATTCAGTGGCGATAACGGGTTTTTTGGAGCAGCCTGTGGTCAAAACAGGCGCTAAGGCCAAAACAGCCGCGCAGGAAAGGCTGGTTGCGCACTTGGTTATTTTCATACTTTGATCCTCAAATGAAAAATGAAGGTTGTGGCGTTAGAGCGGTTTAGTGACTTGTCCGGTTGCTCAGTTTTTATTGGTCATCCAGGCCGGTGAGCAGTTCCCTGATGATGTTGGCGGTTTTCGACTTGATTTGGTCCATGAGCTTGTTTCTGATCCGTTCTTTATTCATTTCCGCAAACTCTTCAACTTCAAGCTCATACCATGAATTGCCTCTGCCGTCGGTCAGATTCATTGATATATTTCCGCTGACAGAGTACAAGGAAGTACCGAATTGGTTGTTTTCCTCAAGCGTCACGCCTGAAAGGTCAGCTTCCAGCTCCAGCTCGTTATTGGCCCTCTTTTTGTTCCACTTTGTGTTCCCTTTGAAATTTATGAGATACTTGCTGATTTCAAGTTCCAGGCCATTGAGCATGGTTAATTGCGGGTTCTTGTTGCTTGGCACTCTTTTAATTACGTTCTTGAGGACGGCCATCATTTCCTCTTCACATTTCTGACGGATTACCCTTGGCTGCGCTGTTTCTTCCGTGTCAACGGTGCCTGAGCCTACTACCACTCCCGTGACTATGTCGAGCACCTGAAAGCTGATTGACAGGTCGCCGAACTCGTCCTTGGCCAACTCAGACCAGCAAATATAGTCGGCGCCGAGCATTTTCCCCAGATCCCTCGCTTCAGTCGGGGCAAACATACCCTTGGTTCTCTGAAAGTTGTGTTCTTTAAGTATCTGGTCTGTTTTCGCCCTGTCCACTATCGTAAAGCCGCCGGCGTTTGTCAGGGCGTTGGTGAAGGCGCTCCTGACTGTTGGGAAGTAGCCGCTTACATTCGCGTCCCCTGCAGGATCAACGAGGGCCACTTTGAAGGACGCCTTTAAGTCCTGGGCGCCAAGCGCGCCAAACGTTCCAAAGCCAACGCAAAGCAGCGCGGCTAGGCACAAAAGAGCGGTTTTGAGTTTGTGAAAGACGTGCATAAATCCTCCTGGCTACGCAATAGCCGTGAAAAGTGTGAAATGAACAAAAGCATAGAGCGATTCGGCCTTGAAAAAGTTGAACCGAAATTATTTTAATAGCTGTCACAAAAAAAGCCAACATAAAAAGTGTTTTTTTCACGCGGCGCCTCTCATATCTTCTTCAACCCAGTCAGCGCCCTCTCCACTGTATTGAACAGGGGCAGGCCAGCTTTCATCATGGATATCCGGCAAGCGTCATAGTCAGATCCGGCGTCAACGACAACGCCGATTCTCGTCCTGGTTTTCTGGGCTATCTCCAGTAACGCCTTTGCAAATTCATCCATTTTTTGAGCGTCTTGTGTGGCGAGGCGCTGGGTGAGGGGAACCAGGCCCACTACTATGCTGTCGGCCTCGCCCCTGGCAATTATTTCAACGCTTTCCAAATAGGGCGCCTCGCTTGCCATGGGGGTTAAATCCAGCGGCATGTGCGCGCTCACCAGGCCGGCGAGTCCATGCTTTTCTATTAAAGCCGTTACTTCTTTTGTTTGATCGTCTGTCAGGCGAACAGCCTCCAGGTTGCCTTCAACGAGGTCGGCGCTGGCTACGCTTTCAAACCCGGCGTTTGTGATAACCGCGGTTTTTAGTGGTTTCCCTTCGGGGAAGGAGGCAAGCCAACACATCACGGCGTCAAAATCGGCCAGGCTTTCGCAGACGATTACGCCAGCCCTGACCAGGAGCGCTCTTTGCAGTTCCCAATCGCCCGCCAACGCGCCTGTGTGGCTGCTGGCTGCGGCCATTCCGGCCTGACTGCGTCCGCCCTTGTAAAGCACGACCCTCTGGCCTCTGGCTGTTAGTTCTTTGGCTGTCATGGCAAAGTTCATCAGGTCGCCCGGGGCAAATCCCTCGACGTACGTCGCTATGACTTTAATCCGCGGGTCGCTGCCAAGCGCTCTCAAAAAGCCGGAGAGTCTTAAATCCATTTGATTGCCGATAGAACACGCGTAGCGCATTGGCAAGTATGGGAGCGCGGACAGGCGGCTGACGAGGAAAGCGCCGGACTGGCTAACCAGCGCAAGGGGGCCGCCGGGCAGGCGCGCAGGGAGTTTTGCGTCGGGAATAAACAGCGTGTTGAGTTTTTTATCCGAGGTGAGAAAACCCAGACCGTTAGGGCCGATTATAAGCGGCGTCCACAGGTTTGCCGCCCTGCGCGCCGCGAGAAAGCTCTGCACCCGCGTCCCGTAGCCCGACTTGTCCGCGCCGTCGCCGATGCCGCCGGAAAACAGATAGACTATTTCGGCCCCCCCACCCTGGCTGCACAACTGCTCTATGGTTTCCACGGCCACGGGCGCGGGAAGGCTTATCATCAGGATGTCAACGGGTTTTTCCCTGAGGTCTTCCACGCCGTTAAGACAGGGCAGGCCGTCTATTTCTGTTGCGCCGGGTTTTATGGGTATAATTCCGCTGCGCTCCATGCCGCCCAGGAGCATGTTGTCCAGTATGATGCGTCCCGGGTTGCCTGGCTTGTTGGAAATACCCGCAAGGGCCAGCGTCTTTGGACGCAGCAGAATTTCCTGCACCTTGACGGGGTCGAATGCATGGGTTTTGGCCACTTCGCCTTGGGGTTCTATGGTTCCTACGCCGTCCAGGGCTATCGGCCTGCCTTCCTCGTCCAGTACCACCGGATTCATCTCAAGCAGCGCGGCCCCTTCTCTCTCAAGAAGGCTGACTAAACGCCAAAGCCCTTCAAAAAAGGCCGTCAGCCTGGCTTCGTCTGTCAGCGCCTTTCCCTGGCGCAAATCGCCCAGCCAGGTCTTGCCCAGCCAGTGCGTCCTGAAATCGCTAAAGGCTTCCATCGGCGTGGTCAGGGCCACGGGCCAGAGCAGGGGCCGGATTTCTTCGCCCCAGGCGTTGGTCAGTATGCCGCCGATACCCAGCACGATGGTCCACCAGGCTTCCGGCGTTTTACGCAGGGCGACGAGGGCTTCCGTGGGCTGTCCGGCCAGGCGCTTAAAGTCAACCCTCCGCGCTACCAGCGTGCCGACGTAAGCGCCGTGGGCTGAGGCGACTGACTTCATGCGCTCGTGATGTTGGGCTATTGTGTCTATGTCGAAATCTTCAAAGGCCACGAGGCCCAAATCAGACTTGTGCCAAACGTCTAAGGCCGTCCCCTTTAAAACAACAGGCGTACCGGCGGCAAAGGGCAGGGATTCAATATCAGCCGCATCCCTCACAACGGCCCATTCCGCAACGCCCAGGCCAGCTTCAATGAGCAATTCGTATGCCCTGATTTCATGAATAAAAGCGCCAGCCATGTAACCTCCTGGCGTTATTATAGCCAATCTGTTAAAAGACAGGATGTAGTCTGTTTAATTCCAGTCCTAAATAGAAATTGCTTTAATTTCTATTTAGAATTGGAATGCGCGACACGGATGTCGCGCCGAAATGCGCAGCATTTCGAGAGGCAAGGAACGCTTACGACGCCGTATCCGCAGCAAGGCGAGACCACGCTCTCGCCGCAGCCGGCTGCTTCAAAATTGCAGGACGCAATTTTGAAGTAGAATTGGAATAAGCAGGGCAAATGTAATCCGCAATCAGGGCCATTCAAATTGACAAAGAAAATCATGCCGTTATTATGACAAGCGGGCTTTTGTCAATGATTGCTCTTATGCTCTATGGCAAACGCCAACGCAAAATTAAGGAGATGATGTCATGCAAAAGCGAGTTTTTGGCTTATTAACAGCCGCTATGGCTATGGCAGCCGTGTTCATGGCCTGTGGGGGCAACAATAGCAGCCAGCCCGATGAGAGCGGGGGAAGCGGCGTTCCCGCTAACGTGTACGTTGTAGGAGTTGAAACTGACAGTGGCGGCAGGCTTATAAATAAATTATGGAACAACGGTCAGGAACAACCCGTGACTGCTGCGTCGTCGGATATGCTGCCTTTATCTGTCTTTGTGTCTGGTAACGATATATATGTGGCCGGAGTTGATAACGCGTCAGGCAGAATGAACGCCACTGTCTGGAAAAACGGCGATCCCACGCGCCTCAGCAGGAGTGAAGCGCCGATGGCAACAGCCAGCTCTGTTTTTGTGGCGGGCAACGATGTGTACGTGGCGGGCTTTGAGAGAGACAATGATACATTTTATCCGAAACTTTGGAAAAACGGTGCGGAAGTTAGACTTGGCGGCGCGGAAACCTTTGGCGTGGCCAATGACGTCTTTGTGTCGGGCCAGGACGTGTACGTGGCCGGAGCTATTGTGAACCAGGAAGAAAACACCGTTGCCGCCTACTGGAAAAACGGCGAGCTGGCAGGCCTGGGCGATGGGCGCGATCCCCTTTCTACGGCCTTGTCAATCCGCGTGTCGGGCGGCGACGTATATGTCGCGGGGAGGGTAGAGAACCAGAGCGGACGGAAATTGGCCGCGCTATGGAAAAACGGCGTAAGACAAATTCTGAGTAACCAGAGCTTTGACTCGTCAGCCGAATCCGTTTTTGTATCGGGGGGCGACGCATACGCGGCAGGCACCCAGGGAACAAGCGCGACGCTATGGAAAAATGGCGCGCCGCAATTTCTCACTAATCCAAACCAATGGGGGCTGGCTGCTTCCGTTTATGTTTCCGGCGATGACGTATATGTAGCCGGGACTGAAATAGATTCAAGAAACATGGAGACGGCTGTCTTGTGGAAAAATGGCGTCCCGATACGGCTTGGCGCACCTCAACTCCAGGCCAGAACCTATTCTGTGTTTGTGAAATAATTCGGTTTCTACTTCAAAATTGCAGGACGCAATTTTGAAGTAGAATTGGAACGAGAGATTACCTGGCGAATAGCCTCTATTACCTGATCCTGGTCGTCTTCCGTCAGGCCGGGCCACAGGGGCAGGCTCAGCAACCGGTCGCCGCTCCACTCGCACTCGGGCAGGCCCCCGGGCGGCAACGCGCCTGGGTTCTGGGCGTAGTATTCCCGGTAGTAGGACTGTATGTGGGCAGGTCTGTAGTGGATGCCTGTACCGATATTTTCATCCTTTATCGCCTGCACGAAAGCGTCCCTGTCCATGCCAGCTATTTCGGGCAGGATTCTCAACACGAACAGGTGATAGCAGTGCCGGCTGTCCTGGTCGCCTTCCCAGGGAAGCAATAGCCCGTCTATGCCGCTCAGACCCTCCAGGTATCGCCTGAACAAAATACCGCGCCGCTCATT
>JAISSN010000115.1 GCA_031273105.1 Holophagales bacterium
AGAAATCAATTAGAAGCGGCGCTTGAAGCCGCAGAGCTGGCAAACCTGGCCTGCGGATACAGTTTCAGATACGTAAGTTCAAGCTGGCGCAAGCCCCGGGCAAGCCCAAAAACAGGGAAGCTCACTCGCCCTGTCTTTGTGCTTGATGTTTGTCTTCCGCGCGTTTATAGCGTTTCAGGTTGAAGTAAAGTCAGCCTTTTCCGCCGCCCTTGATGGCCTGCTTGGTGTATTTATCTAGGATGATGGCTATATCATTGGGTGTTACAGGGCCATATACCTGTTCGTCAATCATTATCACCGGGGCCAGACCGCAGGTGCCTACGCAGCGCGCGGCTTCCAGCGTGAACAGTCCGTCCTTGGTGGTTTCGCCAAAGTGGATGCCCAGTTCGTCAATGAGTTTTTGACTGATTTTTTCGGCGCCCTTCACGTAGCAGGCCGTGCCCATGCACACGTTGATGATGTGCTTGCCTCTGGGCGTCAGGCGGAAGTAGTGATAAAAAGTGGCCACGCCCGTTACCTTTGTCAGAGGTATCCTGGCAAGCTGCGAAACGGCGTTTAACCGCTCTTTGCTAAGATGACCATAGTGGGCCTGGATTTTGTGGAGAATTGAAATTAAATGGCTCTCAGACCGATCCTCGTCCTTTGTCGCCTCAATGTAATCCAGCACATCCTGGGGCAGGTGTTTTATACATTCAGCCTTGACTTCTTCCCAATTATCGGTATTTACAACTGCATGGCTCATCGGATCCCCCTGGGTAATCTGGCTTGATAGTGGGTGTGCAGCAGCGCGTGGGCTTTTTCGCCGTTTGGCTCGCCAATAAATTCAGCATACAAATGCTCTATGTCTGGGTTCTCGTGGGAGCGCCTGAGCTGTTTGTTGTCGTCAATCGTGTAAAGCGCCCTGGCGCGGCGCAGGGCCAGGTCTGAATCAAGGCTGTCATGATCCAGAGGCGGGTAGGGCTGGCCGCCGCCCATGACGCATCCTCCGGGGCAGGCCATGATTTCCACAAGATGGTACTTTCTCTCGCCGCGCTTGATTGCGTCAAGCAGCTCCTTGGCATTCTCCAGCCCATTGGCTACGGCTATGCTGACGTCAATGTCGCCGATGCGGATGGTCGTTTCCTTAAGACCTGTAACGCCCCTGACTTCTTCAAATTCCAACGGGCCTACGCCCTCGCCGGTGAGCTTGACGGCCGCAGTTCGCAGCGCCGCTTCCATGACGCCGCCGGTGGCGCCGAATATATCGCTGGCGCCTGAGCTGAGACCCAGGGGTTTATCAAATTCGCCCTTGGGCAGGCTTTCAAAATCAATTCCGTATGACTTGATCATCCAGGCGAGCTCCCTGGTGGTGAGTACCGCGTCTGTCGTGGGCGTTCCGTCGGGCAGGGCGTGTTCCTTGCGCCCCGCTTCGTACTTCTTGGCGACGCAGGGCATGATGGCTACAACATATATGTCTTTTGGATTGATGCCCTTCTTTTCCGCGTAGTAGGTTTTCAGCAGTGTACTCATCATCTGCATGGGAGACTTGCAGGTTGAAGTGTTGGGGATCATCTCGGGGTAGAATTTTTCCAAAAAATTGATCCAGCCCGGGCTGCATGAGGTGAGCAGGGGCAGGTTTTCGCCCGATTTCATCCGGCTTAAAAATTCCGTCGCTTCTTCGATGATGGTGAGGTCGGCGCTCACGTTTGTGTCAAACACGCCGTCGAAACCCAGGCGGCGCAGAGCGGTCACTAGCTGACCCGTCACTGGCGTGCCGATGGGCATCCCGAATGACTCGCCGATGGTGGCCCTTATCGCCGGGGCGGTGTGGACGACCACGTGTTTTACGTCCCTGGGCAGGGCGAGCACTTCCCAGACGCGCTCGGTATGGTCGTGTTCCAAAAACGCGGCTGTGGGGCAAACCGCCACGCACTGTCCGCACTGTATGCAAATGCTTTCGTCCATGGGGGAGAGGAAGGCCGGGCCTACAACGGTGTTGAAGCCGCGCCCCTGCTGGCTCAGATTATGGACGCCCTGGACTTCTTTGCACACGCGCACGCAGCGATTGCAGAGTATGCACTTTTCGCTGGTGCGGACAACCGACAGGCTGGTGTTATCAATGGGATAATGCTTGCGCTTGCCTTCAAATATGCGCTCGCGCACGCCAAGCCTGTACGCTTGTTTTTGCAGCTCGCAGACGCCGTCGCGCTCGCAGGTCTGACAGTCTCTCGGATGGTTGTCCATCAGCAGTTCCACGATGTCGCGCCTGGCTTGCCGTATTGCGGGGCTGTTGGTTTCAACTTCCATCCCCTCCCACACCTCGGTGGAGCAGGCCGTGAGGAAGTAATTGAAGCCCTTCACCTGCACAACGCAAACCCGGCAGGACCCCTCGAGTTTCAGGCGGGGGTGGTAGCAAAGGCGCGGTATGTGTATCCCCAGCTTTTCCGCGGCGTGAAGAACCGTGGTTGTTGCTGGGACTCTGAGCGGTTCGCCGTCTATCCGTATGTTGATCATTTGTTGGTTCATCGTCTTGATCCTGGGTTCGCAGGGTTACGAGGGGTCAAATTCGCTCAATGGCGTCAAAGCGGCAGACTTCATAGCACTGACCGCACTTCACGCAACGGGGCTGATCAATGACATGGGCCTCTTTTCTCACGCCTTTGATGCATTCGGCGGGGCAGGCGCGTTGGCAAACAGTACAGCCAATGCACTTTTCATGGTTGATTGTATAGTGAACCAGCGCGATGCACTTTTTGGCCCGGCATTTTTTATGGGCGATGTGTTCAACGTATTCATCGCGGAAGTGCTGGATACTGCTCAGAACCGGATTTGGCGCGGCGCGGCCCAGACCGCATAAACTGGTTCGCTGGCAGAGCCTGGCGAGCCGTTCCAACTTATCAATGTCGGTCATCTCGGCTTTGCCTTCTGTGATTTTGTTCAGTATCTCCAACATCCTTGTAGTGCCTTCCCGGCAGGGGGTGCACTTGCCGCAGGATTCATCGGCGGTGAAGGTGAGATAGAACTTAGCAAGGTCAACCATGCAGTCTTCATCGCTGAGGACTATCATTCCGCCTGAACCCATGATGGACCCGGCCTTGGCCAGCGGCTCAAAGTCAACCTGCATACCAATCTGCGTCGCGGGAATGAAACCGCCCGCCGGGCCGCCCGTCTGAACGGCTTTGAGTTCACGATCCCCCAAAACGCCGCCGCCGATGTTGAAAACGACGTCTTTGAGGGCGACGCCTAGGGGAACCTCGACCAGCCCTGTGTGCTTGACTTTTCCCGCAAGAGCGAAAACCTTGGTCCCGCCCGTGGATTCTGTGCCTACAGAGGCAAACCAATCGCCGCCAAAGTTGATGATGGCTGTGACGTTGGCGAAGGTTTCAACATTATTGATAACCGTCGGCTTGCCCCAAAGTCCCTTTGTTGTAGGGTATGGGGGACGCACCTTGGGCTGACCGCGCTTGCCTTCGATAGACCTTATCAGGGCTGTTTCCTCGCCGCAGACAAAGGCGCCCGCGCCCAGGCGGATTTCGAGGTTAAAAGACCAGCCTGAATTCATTATGTTTTCGCCCAGCAGGCCATTTTGGCGGCACAGGTCTATGGCATTCTGAATGCGCTTGATAGCCAGGGGGTATTCGGCCCTGATGTAGTAAAAGCCTCTAACGGCCCCAACGGCGTAAGCGGCTATGATCATGCCCTCCACGATATTAAAGGGGTCGGACTCCAGCATGCCCCTGTCCATGAAGGCGCCAGGGTCGCCTTCGTCGCCATTGCAGATGATGTAGCGAACCTTTTCGGGCTGACCGGCTATCATCTGCCATTTTTTGCCAGTGGGGAAGCCGCCGCCCCCTCTGCCCCTCAATTTGGATTTTAATACTTCATCAATGACCCATTGGGGATCGCCCTTGCTGAGGCAGGCGGCGAGCGCCTTGAAACCGCCAATGTGTACATACTCCTCAAGGGATTCAGGGTTAAGGACGCCGGCGTTGCGCATGGCTATGCGCCTCTGCATCTTAAAGAAGGGGACGTCCCCATATATGTCCGTGAAATTTTTTGAAACGGGGTCGTCGGAGACCAGCTTGTTTTTTATTGCTTCCTCTTCCAGAGAGCCGTCTAGCGCATATTCGGCAAGCGGCATATGGTTTTGTATGTGTGACGCAAATATTTTGTGGACAATTTCCCTGTTGACTTGCTCATACTTGACAGGCGCGTGGCCTGGGATGAAAACGCCGACTATAGGCTCCTTGCTGCAGCGCCCTGTGCATCCGGTGGGGTGGAAGGATATGTCGGTTCGCCCGGAAGACACTACGTGCCTGCGAAACTCATCCAAAACGTCCTGCGACCCTGCGGCGTGTTCGCAGGTTGCCGAGCCTATCTGGATAACAATTTTTTGATTGTCGCTACTCGCGGTCAGCGCGTTCTCGGTTTTTTCCTGCAGCGCTGTGAGAAAATCAGTCACGTTATTGGGCATGTGGACTCCAGTTGCGGTTCCTTACCATGTGGTAATTTTAATGGTTTTCATGCCAAAAGCCAAGCGTCGCAAAACGCTCTTTTTTCAACATGTAAATCATAATGCCAAATACTTAACGCATAAGCCCAAAATCGAGCCGTTTTGCTACATATTGTCAAAATAATCACTTTATTATTCCGTGTCAAATCAGGATTGGCGCAGTGCGAGGCGCGGCGTCAATCATCTGAACTCCGACCTGCCATTTACATTCTATCCTGACCGGATACAAAATGGAATGAGTTTCCTCTGGAGGAACCATGTTTGAACTAACAGGCAAGGTCGCGCTTGTAACCGGAGCCAGTCAGGGCATTGGCGAAGTCATCGCGCATAAGCTGGCGCGCCAGGGCGCGACCGTGATTTGCGTCTCGCTGCCATCCACGGAAGGCGATCTGCAAAACGTCGCCGAGGCCATCAAGGCGGAAGGGAAAAACGCCGACTATGTCCTTGCCGACATGCTCAACGCAAAAAGCGTGAAGTCGGCCGTTGAAACCGTCCTTGATCGCTATGGCGCGCTGCACATACTCGTGAATAATGCCGGCGTCGCAAAAGATAAGCTCATGGTGCTGATGAAAGAAGAAGAGTACGACCTGGTGTTAGACGTAAACCTCAAAGGCGCATGGCTGACATCTCAGGCCGTGGCCAAGACGATGATGAAGCAGCGGTGGGGGCGCATTGTCAATATAGCAAGCGTCGTAGGTCAGATGGGAAACCCGGGGCAGAGTAATTACGCCTCTTCCAAGGCGGGTCTGATTGGCCTTACCAAGACGATTGCAAGGGAGTTATCCAGCCGGAACATAACGTGTAACGCCGTTGCCCCGGGCTACATAGCCACAAAGATGACCGAATCCCTTCCTGATGAAGTAAAAGACGGTTTCACAAAGCAAATTCCATTAGGACGCATGGGCAGCGCGGAAGACGTAGCCAACGCCGTTGTTTATCTGTGCAGCGAGGAGGCGTCTTACGTAACCGGCGCGACTATCCCTGTCAACGGCGGGATGCTGATGCCGTAAGTCATTCCAGTTCAAAATCGGCTATATATAGTCAACGCACTTGAAAATCGGTACAGAAAACGGATGATTTACGACTGCGCTCCCGTTTCGCTTCCCACCTTGTGGCGGCTCGCTGCACTAAGGCGCAGTCCAGGAATGCTTGCGGCGCCGTATCCGTAGCTATCGCATCCGCGCACTGGACTTGTAGAGCGGAACTCATGTTCATTTGACTACACAGTGGAAACAGTGTTCCGCTCTACAAGTCCAATGACTATATTTGCAAAACCCGCAAAAAGCGGGAATAATATTTTTTCAGGCCGGTGTGGCGGAATGGCAGACGCAGTCGACTCAAAATCGACCGCCCAAAAGGCGTGGGGGTTCAAGTCCCTCCACCGGCACCAATCTGATGTTGTATTCAGGGGGTTTTGGAGTGGCCGATCTTTCAATTCAGGTACGGAAGTTGGACGGGGCCTCCGTGGTCGAGCCTTGCGGGTTCATTAACGCCCATACAGTCAGGCAATTTGAGGCCGCGCTTGAAAAATTGATTAGCGAAGGCCATTACAACATTTTGCTCAAGTGCGATAACCTCAACTACATAAGCAGCGCCGGTTTGGGTGCCATCATGGGCCAGATAGAGACGGTGAGGGAGAACGGAGGCGACATCATGCTCTCCAATCTCCGGGAAAGCGTTTTTCTGATCTTTGACACGCTGGGCTTTACGCAGCTTTACAGAGTCTTTGAGCAAGAAGAAGACGCCCTTGGCGCCCTTATGGGTACAAAAAAAGGCCATAAGTGACTGCGGGGTTTGATGGTCAGAGATTCAGGCTTATTATTCCAAGCCAAACGCGCTATTTGAACCTGGTGACAAATCTTGCCAAGCGCGCGTCAATGGCCGTGGGCCTTGACGACTCTGCGGCGGCTAAAGTCTCGATCGCCGTTGACGAGGCCGTTACAAACATTATTCTTCATGCCTATAAAGACGACCCCAACCAGGTGGTGGAAATAGAGTTGAGATTTGTTTCCGGGTCTTTGGAAGTTCATCTTTTTCATACGGGCCACGGGCTAAGGAACGACCAGATATCGCTGCCAGACCCTAATGAATATGTCCGTCATCCGCGTAAAGGCGGCCTTGGACTGTTGTTGATGAGCCGATTCATGGACGAGGTTCGTTTTCAGGAAAACGACAATCGCAGTGAATGTTGCATGATTAAACGACTGGGGTAGGTTTTTGGCGCCGCATTCAGCAAGCCCCTTTGAAAAACTCAGGGAAGCCTGTGTTTCCGCGCCGCAGACAGCCAAAGAATTGCTGCCCCTGATTGATTTCCTTGAAGCTTTTCCCGAGGAGGTCGCCGAGGAAGGGCTGATTCATTTAGTGGGGATTACGGCCCTCGGTATAGCAAAATCTCCCCAGGGCGGACTGTGGGACGGCCAGAAGTGGTTGTTCCTGCGAGGCGCCGCCCCCGCAAACCCCATGAACCCTGGCAATGGATGGCAGTGCTTGCCGTGGGCCTATCTGGACGGCGTGTTCGGTCATCTTGTTATAAAAACCCCTGAGCCATCTCCATCGCTTGCTATGCTCCTGTGCGTATAAGCCCCGTTATTGGCCTGGCGAAGACTGGAGATACTCAGAGCGGATCAGAACCGTACCCTGGCCCTTCAGATCAGCCGCTTAAACACTCTGTTTGATTTGAGCAGGCGCCTGGGGATGGAGGAACCCGATGGCAAACGAGATATTCTGCGCCATTTTGCGAATATTCTGGCTGGCGAGTTTATGATCCAGCGTTTATTAGTACTCGATCTTCACGGGGCGGTACAGGTGTGCAGGGGCCTCGGCGTCATTCCCGATTCCCTCGGCGAAGATTCGCTACAGGATTTAATAGGCGCAAAGACGCTGTTAAATTTGGCCGAAATGAAGGATCAAGACCATGGTCATGGCTTCGTTTACTTTGCCGATCCCGCAAAAGGGCCTCTGAACGACGACGACTACATGTTTCTCCAGACCCTGTTAAACATTACATCCAGCCATCTATCCGCCCTTGACCTGCGCGAATCCCGGATTCAGGCGATGAAGCTGGAAAAAGACATGGAGTTAGCCCGCAATATCCAGCGCAGGATTTTGCCCCAAAGACTCCCTGAACCTAAGGGTTGGCAATGCGCTGCGGCCAGTTTGCCCTATCAGGCTGTGGGGGGCGACCTGTACGACTTGTGGATTGCCAGGGATACGGATAAGGGCGAAAGGCTGCACATGCTGGTTGGCGACATCAGCGGTAAGGGCTTGCCAGCCTCGCTTATGATGACCCAGCTTTCAGCCTTTCTGAGGGCTGTGGCCTATAAACGCGTAAAAAACTGGGGGCGCATGGCTCAGCGTCTGAATGCGCGCATGAATGAGGTCAGGGACAGAAACCGCTATGCAACGCTGTTTGCCGCCAGCCTGAATCAGGATAACGGAAATTTGCGCTACGTGAACTGCGGTCACAATCCGCCAATTCTGATTTCCGGCGACGGGACGCCAATACGACGCCTGAAGGCCACCGGCCCCGTGGTTGGTTTGATAGCCGACGCTGAGTTCAGGGAAGGACACGAGGTAATGGCGCCTGGGGATGTGTTGATAGCGTTCACAGACGGAATAGTTGAGGCCGAAAACTCAAGCGGTCTTGAATTTGGGGATGACAGCGTCATCGCAGAAGCGCTGGCGTCAATAGAATTCGCCGCCGATGATATTTTTGAGCAAATTCTTGTTGCGACATTCAGCCACATTGAGGAAACCGAACTCCGGGACGACGCGACGCTGCTTGTGATTAAACGGTGCGTTTAGAGTAATTTTGTTTTTAGTAGTCCAAAAGTAATGTGTTTTGGTCTTAGGTTTAGCCAACGAACATGAGTTCCGCTACACAAATCAAACGACTATATCAGAGCGTTTCGAAGAGCGTCAATCAGGCCAGTTGGCGCGCCCAGTTTGAACATACTGCGCTCTATGCGCGTCCGGTAACGCTCCGCTAGACAAGGTTTTGACGACCACGCCGCCCTGTCCCAATCCAGCGCCAGTAACTGACCATCGGGGGCAACGAGAAAATTTGTAGCGTTAAGGTCTGGCGCCCAAAGTCCCCAGGACACAAGCGCCTTTATTAACCCGGCGGCCTGCGCGGCCTGATTTTTGTTATTCGTGCCGCTCCAAACCCTCGGCCACGGCAGACCATCCGCCCTTTTGGTGATATAAATTCCCTCAACTCCCCAGCAAAGCCGTCTGCAGGCAAAACCTACAGGCTCTACCGTGGGAAACCCGGCGTTCCACAGGGCTGCGTGGATGTAGTACTCGTTTCTGAAGCGATTGGCCGTCAGGTAAGTTTTCTTATTCAAGTGACGTACAAAGCCGCCCCGGCGGTAGGGCCGCAATATGTAATCTCCTGCCCGTATCAAGCCGCCGCGCCCGTACAGCCCATCCAATTCCGCCGGTTCGTTAATGTCAGGGATTGGCATTGTGCAGTAAAGACGCCATTTTCCATCGAATCCAGGCAGTTTCGCATCTTCAAAAAAAATCAATTCACGGCTGTCGGTTCTGGCGCTAAAGGGCCAGTTTTGGGGTAAAGGCGGCGGCGTGGGCATGGGAAATAGGAAGCGACCTAACACTTATCCTTTCTGTTCATTTCTGATGTCAGCAACGAAACTGCTCAAAGGACACACGTAGCTGAATCCATAAAACAGCTCCCCTTTAAGTCTGTTGATTCTGTCTTCTGCCATTTGACAGTATTCAGCCGAAAGTTCAATTCCAATATAGTCACGGTTGTTTTGCATTGCGGCAATCGCCGTGGTTCCTGAACCTATAAATGGGTCGAGTACAGTGCGGGCGCTGGTTGACGAAATAATGCGGTCAATGAGCGCAACGGGAAAGGGCGCAGGATGCTTGTTATTCATCTCCTGGGCAAACTCCCATACGTCGCCGTGCGCGTTTGCCTTTGGCACAAGCTTAAAGTCAGGTTTTGCAATGAGATAGATTACTTCGTATGTTGGCAGAAAATACCCGATGTTGAAATTTATGCCGCCCTTTCGCTGCCAGATGATTATTTGCCGCACGGGCAACCCGCTGACGATATCATACCTGTCTTGCAACAACCCGCCTTGCACCCTCCATTTGTGATTGTAAAAAATAGCGCCGTCATCGGGGATTACGCGAAGCATTTCAAGCAAACACTTGCGTTGCCAGTCAACATACTGCTCATGGGGCAAATTGTCGTTGTAACTGGCGTAGCCGTTGACGAGTTCGGCGTTTTTCCATTTGCCTCCGCGTCCGTCTTTCATGCCATTGCCGGTAGAATTTTTAAGATTGTAGGGCGGTGAGGTGACAACAAGGCCGACCGAATCGTCAGGTATCTTTTGTAAGACATCAAGCGCGTCGCCGCAGATGATACGGTTGCGGAATTCATCCAGGCCATCTGTTGCCCGCTGCGTCGGCTGTACCGGATTTGCGGTTTCAAATCTGCCCATTTGCTGGTATCTCCGTGTCTGGCGGCCTCCGCCTGAAGAATTAAAGTCGGGCGGGTTCAATGGTATTTTTAACTTCGTACTACAGTTTACATACACTTTCAATTTATTCTTATAGCTTGTAACAGGAGGCAGGCGATGCCAGACGATATCTTTTCAAGGGCGGTCTTTATGTGTCACGCGCCCATAGTTGTGCCGTCCATAGGCGGCGGCAGAGCCGAACAGTGCGCGGCCACAACCCAGGCCATGCAAAGCGCGGCTGAGGAACTGGTCGCTACGAAGCCTGATCGCGTGATTGTTTTCAACCCTCACACAACCTGCTATCCAAATGCCTATACATGCATTGACATGTCTTCGAACATCCATGGCTCTTTCAAAGCTTTTGGCAGGCCGGATTTAAAAGCTGAATTTTCTTCTGAACCTGATTTTTACAATTATCTGGCGCAGTGTGCCGCAGACAACCACTTTGCCGTTGAAATCCAGGAGATGAAAGAACTGGATCACGGCGCTATGGTTCCGATGTGGTTCCTTCAAGACGCTGGCTTCAAGGGTAGTGTCTGCATACTAGGCTTCCCCTGGAAAAGCTCCCAGGAAGCGCACACAAAATTCGGGCGTTTCTTAAAGTGGGCCTGCGGCAATCATGAAGGCCGCACGGCAATAATAGCCTCGGGCGATATGAGCCACAGGCTGCAACACGGCGCGCCGTCAGGTTATCATCCAAGGGCGCACGAGTTCGACAGCGCGTTTACAGAGTTAGTAAAAGCCGGCGAACTCGCCAGCGCGTCCCTGTTGCCCGTTGACCTGCGCGACCTGGCTGCTGAGGACGCCAGCGAATCCATGGCCATCGCCGCCGGCGCTATAGGCGATGTTGTCGCCAACGCCAGAGTCCTGTCCTACGAAGCGCCTTTCGGCGTCGGCTATTTAGTGGCGGTTCTGGCCTGATGGCGCATCCCGCCAGATGGTGGCGTCCTTTAGGCGATAATCGCATTGTCTGCGAGCTTTGCCCACAAGTTTGCATCATTCCCGACGGCGCCACGGGCAACTGCGGTGCACGCTTTGTGGAATACGGCCAGCTCTGTACCAATGCGTGGGGAGTTGGTACATATCCCGTTGCCGATCCCATAGAAAAGAAGCCCCTGTATCATTTTTTACCAGGCTCAAGCGTTCTTTCCTTTGGCCTTTTCGGTTGCAACCTCAGTTGCTCTTTTTGCCAAAACTGGCGCCTAAGCTCAAACCACGACTATGACAGCCTCCAGAGCCTCACGCCGGAGAAGTGTGTAAAAATTGCGCTTGAACATGGCTGTTCATCCCTTGCTTTTACCTATAATGAACCGGCGATCTCGTCTGAATTCTGTATAGAAGTCTCAAAGGCCGCCCGCCAGGCTGGCCTCAGGACAGTGGCCGTTTCCAATGGGTACATACATAATGAAGCCAGAAGCGATCTCTTTGACGTTATAGATGCTACAAACATTGACATTAAGAGCATAAATGCCGACTTTTACTCTGCGCATTGCGGCGGCAGGCTTGAACCCGTTTTAGAAACCCTTGTGTACCTTACTCGCTCAAAACGGATCTGGGTGGAGCTTACAAATTTACTGATACCATCCCTGAATGATTCGGATTCAGACATTGACAGCTTGGCTCGTTGGATAGGCGCGAACTTGGGATATAACGTTCCACTGCATTTTTCGGCCTTTCACCCCGAATACCGAATGCAAAACCTTCCCAGAACGCCATATAGCACCTTGTGCCTAGCTAGAGAACGGGCGCTGGTCCACGGATTAAAATATGTTTATATTGGAAACACGCCTCAGCCCCAAATTACCTTTTGTCCCGACTGCCAAAGGGAACTCATCCGGCGCGAGGGCTACAATGTGAGTAAACATGGTGTTTTGACCAACAAATGCCCGGACTGCGCCGCAGAGATAGCGGGGG